>DASZMG010000113.1:0-14084 GCA_035551975.1 Candidatus Acidiferrales bacterium
ACTATCGCCCTATTCGGACTCGCTTTCGCTTCGGCTCGCTTGCGCTTAACCTCGCCTGGGAGAATAACTAGCCGGCTCATTAAGCAAGAGGCACGCCGTCAGGCCTTCCGGTTGCCCGGCATAGCCCTTCGACTGCTTGTAGGCATACGGTTTCAGGTTCTATTTCACTCCCCTCGCAGGGGTGCTTTTCGCCTTTCCCTCACGGTACTAGTTCACTATCGGTCACCAACGAGTATTTAGCCTTGGAGAGTGGTCTCCCCAGATTCCCACGGGGTTTCTCGTGCCCCATGGTACTCAGGATACCGCTTCGAGTCCGGTAAACTTTCGGCTACATGGCTATCACATTCTTTGGCCCCGCTTTCCAGCGGGTTCGCCTAGCTTCCGGATTGATAACTCTACTCACGCGGTCCTACAACCCCGGGATGCAAGCACCCCGGTTTGGGCTGTTCCGATTTCGCTCGCCGCTACTCTCGGAATCTCTTTTGATTTATTTTCCTCCAGGTACTGAGATGGTTCACTTCCCTGGGTTAGCTCGTACCCGCCTATGTATTCAGCGGGCCGTTATCTGGTTTTACCAGATAGGGTTTCCCCATTCGGACATCCTCGGATCAAGGCCTGTTTGCGGCTTCCCGAGGCTTTTCGCAGCTTACCACGTCCTTCATCGCCTGTTGGTGCCAAGGCATCCACCGTACGCCCTTAGTAGCTTAACCATAAAACTTACTCAACACGTCGCCATCGCCCTGCGCTGCCCGGCCATCCGGTTCAGACGCAAGACACCGCGCGTGTGGCAAGTTCGCCTTTCCACATTGCGCTACTCTTGAGCAAATTTGCAGTTATTGCATCGTACGGGCCTTGACACCCGTACAACGCAATGCCAGCTTCCATCAGTTGTCAAAGATCGATCGTCCCAACCATCAGTTTCCGGTTGAAACGTCTCCGCTCCAGGCGGAGCGCGGTTTCAGTTTGGAGCCGATCCCGCGTAAAATAAAAAACCCGGCAACGAGCGCCGGGCAAATCCGTCCTGCTTTCCGGGGCATTATTTCCGCGACCCCTAGAACGGATGAACTCGAAGCTCGGTTGTAGCTACCCGGTACTCGTAACCAATCTCACCTCAAGATGAGTAGGCAGACCAGGAACGTCAGAAGACATGAGCAACTTCAGAGGTCTTGCCGACTTCGATGGAGTATATCAGGATTTTAAATGGCGTCAAGTGCTGCCCAAAAGATTTTTACAGTCTTTTCTTGTGGAATTCACGCGCTCCTGTGGAAAGCATAATTAAGCTATTGGGCTTTGCTCCAGCGTCCGTTTTTTTGCGACCGCTGGGTTCGGTCGCTTCCGGGAAGCTTCGTCCTATCCCTTGTTGTGCTTGAAATATTCCACTTGCCGCAGCCGCTTTTCCGCCGCTGATTTCGATTTGTACGGACCGCCCAGGTTCTTCCCCTTCTCGGAAAGCACTTTGTAGCCTGCTTTTGTTTTTCGAATCATCGCGATCCTCCTGCTGCAATTGTCGCTCGAAAGATTGCGAAAACAATACAGCACGCGATGTATAGCGTGGGTTCGAAGACAAGCAGGTTATCGCAGGCCCAGCGGCTGCAGCGGCGCAATTTTTCCATTCGGCGCGCCTTCTTCCGCCGCGTTCTTCAGAAACATCGCCGCCGTCACATAGGTTCCAGATACCGCCACCAGATCAACGATCTGCTGCTCGCTGAAAATTGCACGCGCGTTCTGAAACACTTTGTCGCTCACTTCGTGCTTGGTCGACAGCTCCATGCACAAGTCGTAGACCGCTGCCTCATCGGGCTGCATTTTCGCCGGACGCTTGCCTTTGGCCAAATCGTCCGCAACCGATTGCGGCAGACCCGCCTTCAGCGCCAAGGGATAATGCGCCTGCCATTCCACCTGCGAAGTCCACAGCCGCGCCTGTATCAAAATCGCAAATTCATTCAGCTGCCGCGGCACAGATGTATTGAACCGCAAATAATCGAGCAGCATGAACAAGCGATCGCCCATCACCGGGCTGCGCAACATCGAGTTATACGGGCCGCTCAGTCCCACGCTTGACACTTTCATGATCTTTTCCGCGAGCGGCCGTTGCTCGGCCGTGAGTTGTTCGATGGTGAGCTGCGCGAATCGCGGCTGCGGCGCTGCAGCGCGCGCTTGCAACCTGGGCACAACCACGGCAAATGTAATCGCCGATCCGAGCAGTGCGCCCCAGGTCAGCATCAGCCAGCTTTTCATGCCACGCCTCCGCAATCTGCTCTTACGGAATCAGCAACAGCTTTCCCGTGGTCTTGCGCCCTTCGAGATCGCGGTGTGCCTGTGGCGCATCCTTCAATGGATAAACATGCTCGATGCGCAATTTCAAATCGCCCGACGCGATCCATCCCAGCACATCACCCGCGCGCTTCTCCAAATCTTCACGGGACGCGATGTGGTGCACCAGCGTTGGCCGCGTAACGAAAAGCGATCCCTTCGGGCCGAGCTTGTTCAGATCGAACGGCGGCACCGGCCCGCTTGACGCGCCGTAATACACAAGGTATCCGCGCGGCCGCAGAACATTCAGACCCTTTTCGAAAGTGTCCTTGCCCACGCCGTCGTAAATCACGTGCACGCCTTTGCCGTCAGTCAACTTCTTCGTCTCCGCTTCGAAATCCTGCTGCGTATAGAGGATCATGTCGTCGGCGCCTGCCTCACGCGCGAGCTTCGCCTTTTCCTCCGTGCTCACCGTGCCGATCACGCGCGCGCCCAATTTTTTCGCCATCTGCACCAGCAACAATCCCACGCCGCCGGCCGCGGAGTGCACCAGCGCGATGTCCCCCGGCTTCAGAGGATAGGTGGTGTGACTCAGGTAATGCGCCGTAGTGCCCTGAAGCATGGCCGCCGCGCCCTGTTTGAAATCGAGCTTTTCCGGCAGTTTTACCAGCCGGTCCGCGGGCACCGCCGCATATTCCGCGTAGCTACCCAGCACGCCGGTATACGCCACGCGATCGCCCACTTTCACGCCCTTCACATCGGCGCCCACTTCGCTCACCACTCCTGCGCCCTCTTGCCCGTCCACAAAAGGCGGCTGCGTCGGATAGCGTCCTTCGCGAAAATAAACATCGATGAAGTTAATCCCCGCCGCCTTGATCTGCACGAGAGCCTGGTTCGCCGCTGGCTTCGGGACGTCCAGATCGACATAGCTCAGCACTTCGGGACCGCCAACCTTCTGCACTTGAATAGCTTTCATAGTGGTAAAAAATAGCCTTTTTCGAGATTTGAATGCGTGCCGGATGATCTGGCTGCCGGCTACTATACCTTTCGCGTATTTCGCACACAATCCCGCCGAGCGGCCTCCGGCAGCGCGTAGGGGGCCGGGCCAGCGCGCTGGTGAATTCGAGCCGGGTAAATCAAAGGTAAACGCCCTATTGCCGAGTAGAGGCAACGCCATGCTATACTTTCTGCCCTGTCCCCTCCACGGCGTGTCCGTGCGCAGCGGACGGGAAAACGGGAGCGAACTTTGAGGGTCGCTGGTCCCGGGAGGTGGGTTTATCGCAGAACGCGGTGGTGGTCCTAGCAGTGGTCTTCGTGTAAACGAGCGCATTCGCGCTCGCGAAGTTCGCGTGATTGACGATGCGGGGAATCAGCTCGGCGTAATGACCCTGTTCGACGCCATGAAGGCGGCGCGCGAGGCTGGTCTCGATGTGGTGGAAATTTCGCCCAATGCGGTTCCGCCCGTATGCAAGCTCGTCGATTATGGAAAATTCCTCTACGAGCAAAACAAGAAAGCGCACGAACAGAAGAAGCACCAGAAAAGTTCGCATATCAAGGAAGTGAAGTTTCGCCCTTCCACGGCCGAGCACGATTTCCAGGTGCGCAAGAACCAGATCATTCGCTTTCTCGGTGACGGCTTTAAGGTGAAGGCCATGATCTTCCATCGCGGGCGCGAGATGGCCCATCAGGATGTGGGCCGCGCGAAGATGGATCGGCTGCTGAAGGAAATCATGGATCATGCGCAGGTCGAATTCGGCCCGCGCATGGAAGCGAATATTTTGCTGGCGTTGCTCGCGCCCAAAAAGGGCGCTGCGGCAACACCGTCGCGTCCGTCGCAGTCCGCCGCGGGCGGCGAAGCCTAGTTTTCACTGGACACTCGTTTTCCGTCTGTCATCCCGAGTGAGCTTCGCAGACGGCCACGGCCCTCTCGAAGCGACGAGGGATCTCTCTTCGGCTCGAAAACCGTCGAGGCTTGTGATACTCCGTTTCGTGTGTCATCCCGAAGCGAGTCGCGCCCGGTGAGGGCGCAGCAAAAGAAATGTTCAGCGAGTCGAGAAATCGTGATACTCCCTTTGCCGTGTCATCCCGAAGCGAGTGCCTCTCAGCGAGTCGAGGGATCTCTCATCGTGTGATGATTTCGCCCCGCGTTATTTAAACGCCCGACGAATCTCAATTTTGTTTTGCGCAAAAATCGGGCTACTATGTGTGCCCGGTGAAACAGAACGAGGAAATCGTGAAAAAGAACAAGAAGACGAAGCTGAAGACGCATCGTGGCGCAGCCAAGCGATTTAAGATCACTGCCACCGGAAAAATCATGCGCTGGCACTCCGGAAAGCGCCATCTGCTCGGCACCAAATTGACCCGGCGTCAGCGCAAGCTCGCGAATAAAGTCCAGGTGAGTCCGGCCGACGAGAACAACATCCGCCTGGCGTTGCCCTACGGCCTGTAGCGGCCGGCGTATCTTTCGTAGAGGCGGGCTTTAGCCCGCCAGTTGTTTCAGTTGCTTCTTCCGTGCCAGGCAGTGCGTAACGGGTGCCTGCCGGCCGGATTTCCCGCAGCAAGTCGCGGGAATAATGAAAAGCAGTTCAACGAGACAAACCCGTCCGCACAGTGCAGTTTTCTGTGTCTGCGCGGATCCTGTTTGTCTCCCTGAAAATTTGCACCCGGCACTGGTTTAGGACGGAAATTTGCGGCTTTTGCGCCGCAGCGCACAAGGAAGCGGCTTTCGTAGCGGCGGGCTTCAGCGCGCTCAGCCCTTTTGTTTTTAAGTTGTCATCCCGAGTGAGCGCAGCGGACGACTGAAAGTCGTTCGCAAGCGACGAGGGATCTCTCTTCCGGTGTTGCTTTCCGCCGGAACCGAACTTTTCACGATGGGTGCGTTAAACAGCGCACAAGGAGACAAGCAATGCCCCGAGTAAAACGCGGTACCAAGCGTCGCGCGCGACGCAAAAAGCTACTGAAGCACGCCAAGGGATTTTTCCTCACAAAAGGAAAGCTCTACCGTTCGGCGAAGGAAGCGGTGAACCGCTCGCTGCGCTATACCTATCGCGACCGCCGCACGCGCAAGCGCGACTACCGCACGCTCTGGATTCAGCGCATCGGCGCAGCCGCTCGCAATAACGGCATTACTTACAGCCAATTGATCCACGGCCTGAAAGCCGGCGGTATCGATCTCGACCGCAAGATTCTGGCCGACATGGCCGTGCGCGATGCCGACGGCTTCGCCGCGCTTTGCACTTCGGCAAAGCAGCACGTGCCCGCTCCTAAATCAGCGCAATAGGAGTTCGAACGAATGCAACGAGCGGCTCTCGATGCTGATGTCGTCGCACAAGGAAGCAACTATATCGTGCGCTCCGCCACAGTATGTGTCTTCCCAAGCGGAGTCCGGAGACCAACCGTCGCGAAGTATGAGAATCTCTCGTGGGCGCCCCGGTTAGGGGCGCAAGAAAAAAGTCGAGGGATCTGCTTTTTCTTAGCTCTTCGGGACGCACAGTTTCAGCCCGTACAGTACGCGGTGACTATTGATCGCCTTGAAAATCCCTGCCACAGTTCGCCCGCGTATTATGCGGCCCGGTAAGGGCCTATGGATGGATATGAATGCCCCGGCGCAGAACGATGCGGCGCGCCGGCGGAAGTTGTCGCCGGATCAGGACGGCTCAAGGAAATTTCTAATCGTCAGTGCCTGTCGAGTAAAACTCGCCGTAAGTCTCAGAAAACAAACAATCGGGTTCACTTCTAATCGTCACAAAAACGCGGTTTTGAGCGCACGAACTTGACCGATACTCGAATCGTGGAAAAGAAGCTGGCGGACCTCGGCGCCACTTCGCCAGAATCCGTCTCCTCCCTCTTCGCCGATCTCCGCAATCAATTCGACAAAGAGCTATCGGATATGGAGAGGATTACAACCGACCGAGTTGCCGGTTGCCAAGCATTAGAACTCTCCTGGACAAAGCGCAAAGGTGGCACCCTTACGCTCATTGGCGACAATTGGTTAAAACCTTCGCCGCCCGAACTCAAGCGCGTCGTGGGCCAGGAACTGAACAAGCTCAAAGCCCACGTCGAGTCAACGCTCGAAGAAAAGCGGAAAGAAATCGAAGCAGGAACGGAAAAAGCCGCCCAGGCCCGCGACCAGATCGATCTCTCGCTGCCCGGCGTGGAACAGACGATCGGCACGCGGCACTTGATCCGCCAGACTTACGAAGAGCTGCAGCGGATTTTTCTTTCCATTGGCTTCAGCGTCGTCGAAGGCCCCGAAATCGAGACGCCTTACTACAATTTCGAGGCGCTCAACATTCCCGAGCATCATCCCGCGCGCGACAACATGGACACCTTCTACATCGAAGGGGCTCGCGGCGGCCACCTGCTGCGCACGCACACATCGCCCATGCAGATTCGCACCATGGAAAAGCAGCCGCCTCCGGTGCGCATCATCGTGCCGGGCAAAGTCTATCGCCGCGACAATCCCGACGCCACGCACGGCTACATGTTCCACCAGATCGAAGGACTCGCCGTCGATACTGACATTACCTTCGCCGACTTCAAAGGCACCGTCGAATATTTCGTGCGCGAATTTCTCGGACCGCGGGCCAAAACGCGCTTGCGCCCCAGCTATTTCCCATTCACCGAGCCTTCCGCTGAAGTCGACGCCACGTGCCATGTCTGCGGTGGCAGCGGCTGCCGCATCTGCAAATTTTCCGGATGGATCGAACTGTTCGGCGCGGGCATGGTCAATCCCGCGGTTTACGGCTTTGTGAAGTACGATCCCGAAAAGCTTTCCGGATTCGCCTTCGGGATGGGCGTCGATCGTCTGGCCATGATGAAGTACGGCATCAGCGAGCTTCCGCTGCTCTACCAGAACGACGTGCGCTTCCTGCGCCAATTCCCATGATCATCCCTCCCAGCAACTATCGATGTGTCATCCCGAAGCGAGCGCGGCGAGTCGAGGGATCCCTCTTCGCTTTCAGTAATGGGCCGCGATGAAAGTCGTCTACAACTGGCTGAAGGAATTCGTCGACGTCGCGGCACCTCCGCCCGATCTGCGCGCGAAACTTTCTCTTGCTGGTGTGGCCATCGATTCGATCGAGGAAACTCCCGCCGGGCCAGTCCTCGACGCGGAAATCACCGCGAACCGCCCCGACTGCCTCGGCCACGTTGGCATCGCCCGCGAAGTCGCCGCAATCTATCGGCTGCCCGTCAAACCGTTCGAGCCGAAGCTGAACGAATTCGCGGAAAAAGTGGAAAGCGCCACGCGCGTCGAAATCGAGTCGCCTGACATCTGCGGACGCTACACGGCGCGCGTTCTGCGCAATGTAAAGGTGCAGCCCTCGCCGGACTGGCTGCGCCAGCGACTGGAAGCCATCGGCGAAAAGTCGATCAACAATGTGGTGGACGTCACCAACTACGTCATGTTCGAGCTCGGCCAGCCGCTGCACGCCTTCGATCTGGACAAGCTGAATGAAAAGCGCATCGTCGTGCGCCGCGCCAAGCCCAGCGAAAAAATCCGCACCCTGGACAATGCGGAACGCACGCTGACCAAAGACATGTGCGTGATCGCGGACGCATCGCGCGCCGTTGCGATCGCCGGCGTCATGGGCGGCACCGAATCTGAAATCGGATTCAGCACGCGGAACATTCTCATCGAATCCGCCTGGTTCGATCCTATTTCCGTCCGCCGCACCTCGAAAGCGCTGGGGCTGCGGACGGAAGCTTCCTATCGCTTCGAGCGCGGCGCCGATCCGGAAATGGCGGAATTGGCCTCGCGCCGCGCCGCCGAACTAATTCAACAGGTTGCTGGAGGTGAACTTCTCGCGGGCGCAGTAGATGTGTATCCAAAGCACGAAGCGCCGCAACAAATTGAACTGTCGCGCGCGGAACTCCTGCGCGTAATGGGTTCCGACGTCCCCGATCGCGACATCGAGGAAATCCTCACCGCTCTCGGCTTTCAGCCGAAACGCACAGGAGATGGCGCTTCTGCGGTATGGCATTGCCAGCAGCCATCCTGGCGGCGCGACGTTTCTCGCGGAATCGATCTCGTCGAAGAAGTCGGCCGCCATTATGGCTACGACAGGTTCCCTCCGCGCTTACCGCCCGCAAAACAGCCGGCGCATCGACTGCCGCACGCCGTGGCCGTGGATCGTCTGCGCGAGCGCATCATCGGCCTTGGCTATCAGGAAATCGTGGCCATCCCTATCGTCGACACGCAGCGCGACGAAATCTTCCGTCCCGACGGCGTTATGCCAGCCATCATCGGCAATCCGCTCGCGGAAGACGCCGCGGTAATGCGCTCAAGCGGCGTGGTCAGCATGATCTCCGCGCTCGAATGGAACCTGAATCGCGGCCAGCGCAACCTGCGCCTGTTCGAAATCGGCAAGCGCTATGAATTGCGAGACGGCGAACCCGTGGAAACGCTCGTGCTCACGCTGGGCGCCACCGGCCTCGCCCGCGAAAAATCCATTTACGAGCCTGCTCGCGAATTTGCCTTTGCCGACCTGAAAGGCGACATTGACCGCCTCGGCGAGTTGGCAGGTGGAATTGTCTGGCAGACCGGAGCGCCTGCATCGCTTACGCCGGCCCGGTCCGCTCAGATCACCACGAACCAGAAAGTCTCGCTCGGAGTTGCCGGCCAGCTTGCACGCCGCCTTGCCGACCAACTGAAGTTGCGCCAGGATATTTTCGTCGCTGAGCTGGCGCTCGAACCGCTGCTGAAGACCATCGAAGCCGCGCGTTCCGCGTTGAAATTCACGCCCATCCCGCGCTTTCCAGCCGTGGAACGGGATTTCGCGCTGATCCTGAACGACGGAACTTCGTTCGCGCAAGTCGAACAAGCCGTGCGCGCGCTTGCCATTCCCGAATTGCGCAGCGTCGAAGCGGCCGATCTTTTCCGCGGCGGACAAATCCCCGCCGGAAAATTCTCGCTGATGATCCGCGTCACCTTCCAAAGCACCGATGCGACGCTCACCGACACGCAGATCGCCGACTTCTCTTCGCGTATCGTCGCCGCGCTCGAAAAAGAACTCGGCGCCATTCTGCGCAGTTCCTGAGACTGCAGCCCTCACTCGGGATTGCAAGACGGGCGTGAATCGCGCAGAATGGCGCCTCAGCCCGGGAGCGCATCTTGAAAATCGAAATCTTCGACCAGAGCTACAACGTCAACGCGGAAGGCAACGAGGAATACATCCAGGAACTGGCCGCTTACGTCGATGCCAAGATGCGCGAAGTGGCCGAAGCCACGCGCATGGCCGATTCGCTCAAGGTGGCCGTGCTCGCCGCGCTGAATATTGCCGACGAGATGCACAGCCTGCGCGATCGCCAGCAGCAACTCGAAGGACCCGTCCGGCAGCGCGTGGAAAAATGCGTCGCCATGGTGGATAAGGCTCTTGATCGCGCCAATTAGCGTGGAAACCGCAGGGTTGCCTTTCCCGCTACCGCTCCTGTACACAACCGTTTTACCAAGATTGGCGTCTACTATATGATTACGAGGCGATCCTCTCGCTCCGTATCGCATGACTGATCGCTACCACATACCCGGCCGGCTGCACGGCCACCGGGGCCGATTCCGCTACTTTCTCGTAGCGCTCACGTTGCTCGGTCTGCTGTTCATGACCGCGACGCTGGGTGGTGTTTTGCATCATCACCAGGATTCGACCACCGAGAAACGTGCCCCATATGCCATTTGAGTCACCAGCCGATCGATCGTCCGCTGGTGAACGACCGCCTGCCGGCGCTGCAACCGGTGGGTCCGAATCCCGAACCGTTTGACTATGAATTTGCGCCGGACCTCATGGACCGGCGCGTTCCCGCCCGCGCACCTCCCGCCCTGCAACGACCGCTCGGTTGTTTCCGTGCCGCTTGCCGGCACTCGATTCACCTTTTCCCTTCACTCGAACGCGGAGAGCTCATGCGCGTAGAACGTATTGTTTTTCTAATAGTTATGCTCGCGGTGTGTGCAGCGCCGCTCGCGCTGGCGCAGTCCCCACCGGCGCAAAACTCGCCGCAAGGCCAGGGAATTGACGCGACGCGCCCCAACGTGCCGGCGCAGACACTCGCACAAAATCAGGGCACGGTGAAAGTATCGCTGGATGACGCCATCCAGATGGCGCTGCAGCACAACCACAGCCTGCTGGCGGCGCGAACCACGATCCAGCAGAACGAGGCCGAAGAGATCACCGCCAACCTGCGCCCCAATCCTGTGGTGCTCGGCGACGCGCAATTTCTGCCATTGTTTCAGCCCAACCAGTTCAGCGGGGACTATCTCGACAATGCCGCGCAGTTTGACCTCGGCGTCAGTTATCTGTTCGAACGCGGCAAGAAGCGGCAGCACCGCCTAGCGGCGGCGCGGGACGCCACAGCCGTGACGCGGTCCCAGGTAGCCGACAACGAGCGCAGTCTGACCTTCAGTGTGGCGCAGCAGTTCACCAACGTGGAACTCGCCGAATCAACGCTTGAGCTGGCGGAAGAGGATCTCAAAGGCTTCCAGAATACGGTGGATATCAGCGAGGCGCGCTACAAGGCGGGAGACATCAGCGAAGACGACTTGCTGAAGATCAAGTTGCAACTGCTGCAGTTTCAAACCGACGTTTCGCAGGCGCGCCTGGCCGGCGTGCAAGGACTATCGGACCTGCGTCAACTGCTCGGCTACGAATCCGTGCCGGCGGACTACGACGTAGCGGGTTCGTTCGATTACCAGCCGCTCAAAGGCAACGCCGAGGATTTCCAGGCTAAGGCTCTGCAGAATCGGCCGGACCTGCGCGCCGCCGAGCAAGGCATCACTGCCGCGAACAGCCAGTACGAACTGCAAAAGGCCATCGGCAAAAAAGATGTGACCGCGCAGGTCAACTACACCCACATCGCGGACCTGAACACAGCCTCGCTTTTCGGGCAGATCCAATTGCCGATCTTCGACCGCAATCAGGGCGAAATCGCGCGCACGCGCTACGCCATCGACCAGGCCCAGGAGCAGGAGAAATTCACGAACGGGCAGGTGCTCACCGACGTGCGCGACGCTTACGAGAATCTGCACACCAACGACGAGATTGTGATGCTTTACCGCACCGGATATCTGGACGAGGCGCAGCAGGATCGCGACATCAGCCAGTACGCTTACCAGCGCGGCGCAGCCAGCTTGCTTGATTATCTGGACGCCGAACGCAGCTATCGAGCCATCCAGTTGGCCTACCGCCAGGCGCTGGCTTCCTACTTGTTGGCGCTGGAGCAACTACGAGAAGCGGTGGGAACGAGGAACCTGCAATGAAAATCACTCAACGATCCACCCTAGCGCGCACCAGCATCTTATGCCTGGCATTTGGCATGGCATTTGTGGCCGCAGGCTGCACCCCGGGACAGCGCGCCAGCGAGATGACTTCGTTTTCCGCCCAAGGCAACCGGGCGCAAACGCCGGAGCTTTTCACCATCCCGCAGGATCAGATGTCGCACGTGCAGGTGGTGACCGTTCAACCCAGCAAGTTGACCAGAACGCTGCGGATGACGGGCGCGGTGGCCTACAACGCATTCAAAACCACGCCGGTGATCAGCCAGGTTGGCGGACCTGTGACGCGCATTCTGGTGGTGCCGGGACAGCACGTCACGGAAGGTCAGCCGATGCTGGACGTGACCAGCCCGGATTATTCGCAATTGCTCGACGCCTATCTAAAAGCCGACGATGCCTTCCGCCTGGCTGATAAAAACTACGCGCGCGCGAAAGATTTGTACGATCACCACGCCATTGCCGAACGCGATCTGCAACAGGCGGAGTCCGACCGGACGCAAGCCGAAGCCGATCGCAACGCAGCCGAACAGGGCATGCAAATATTGGGGATCAAAAATCCCGGGGACCTAGCCAAAGCTCCTTCTTCCGCGCAGATTCCGGTTCTCGCGCCCATCGCCGGCGAAGTTGTGGAACGGCTGGTCTCACCAGGACAGGTAATTCAGGCCGGGCAAACGCAAGCTTTCACCATTTCTGACATGAGCACGGTGTGGGTGCTGGCAAATGTGTATCAGGCGGATTTGGCTTACGTGCACGATGGCGATGATGTGACTGTGACGACGGACGCCTATCCCGACACCTTCCACGGAAAAATCTCCTACGTTTCGCCGGCGCTCGATCCAAACACGCGGACGCTACAGGCCCGGGTGGTGGTCGACAACAAGGGCGAAAAACTGAAGCGCGACATGTATTGCACGGTGCTGGTGACCGCCGGAACGATCTCCAACGCCATCGCGGTGCCGGATGCAGCCGTGCTGCGCGACGACGAAAATCAGCCATTCGTGTATTTAGCCGCTTCGAACAATCAGTTCGGACGGCGGCAGGTGGAGATCGGGGAGAGCCAGAATGGCCGAACGCAAATTACGAAAGGGCTGTCGGCGGGCGATCGAGTCGTGGGCAACGGCAGTTTGTTTCTGCAATTCGCCAACTCGCTGCAGCACTAATAAGACGACCCACTCATGATTCACAACATCGTTCGATTCGCACTACGGCAACGCTTTCTAATCTTGATGCTGGTGCTTTTTCTGGCTGTTGGCGGGGCCGTTTCCTTTCAACATATGCCGGTGGATGCGTATCCCGACTTGTCGCCGCCGATGGTTGAAATCATTACCCAATGGACGGGCCACGCTGCCGAAGAAATTGAGCGGCTGGTTACGCTGCCCACCGAAGTGGAAATGAACGGCGTGCCGAAGCTGTCGGTGATGCGCTCCATTTCTCTCTACGGATTGTCAGACGTGATTATGACGTTCAACGAGGACACCGACGATTATTTTGCGCGTCAATTGGTATTTCAGCGGCTGAGCGACGTTACTTATCCCACCGGCGTGACGCCGACGCTCGCACCGCTTTCCAGTCCTTCGGGCCTGGTCTATCGCTACGTGCTCGAAAGCCCGGACCGTTCCCCACAGGAACTCAAGACATTCGAGGATTGGGTAGTCGAGCGCGAATACAAGCAGGTGCCGGGCGTGGCGGACGATTCCGGATTCGGCGGCACCGTGATGCAGTACCAGGTGCTGCTCGATCCCGCGCGATTGTATGGCTATCACATCACCGTGCCGACCATTGTGCAGCAGTTGGGCATCAATAACTCCAATGGAGGCGGAGGCTTTTATTCGCAGGGCGGTCAGTTTTATTACGTTCGCGGCATCGGACTGATTCGCGACGAGCGCGACATTGGCGACGTGATCATCGGGTCGCAAAACGGCGTGCCGGTTCGCGTGCGCGACGTTGGTGAAGTGACCATCGGAAACGCGCCGCGGTTGGGCGAATTCGGATTCAACCACACAGATGATGCCGTGGAAGGCGTGATCATGATGCTGCGCGGCGACCAGACGCAGAACGTGCTGCAAGGCGTCGAGGCTAAAACCAAGCAGCTCAACGAGCACATTCTTCCGCCGGATGTAAAAGTGCGTCCTTATTACGACCGCAGCGACCTCGTGCGGCTGACCATCGACACAGTGGAGCACAATCTGGTGCTGGGCATGGCCCTGGTGCTGATCGTATTGATGTTTTTTCTGGTGAGCGTGCGCGCGGCGGTAATCGTTGCGTTGACCATTCCGCTGGCGCTGCTCTTCTCGTTCATTTTTCTGCACGCGCGAGGTGTTGCGGCGAACCTGCTTTCCATCGGCGCCATCGACTTCGGCATCATCATCGACGGTACGCTGGTGATGGTGGAGAACATCTTCCGCGAGCTTGGTGAGCGTGAAGGACAAGAGTATGACCTGGAGGAAGTGCTGCTGGCCGCGGCGAAAGATGTGGACCGGCCGATTTTTTATTCCGTCGCGGTAATCATTGCTGGATATATCCCGATCTACGCGCTGAGCGGGCCATCGGGAAAGCTTTTCCATCC
>DASZMG010000114.1:0-5144 GCA_035551975.1 Candidatus Acidiferrales bacterium
GTTTGACAAACATTCTGCGTCGCAAAGCGTATGCGCACCTCGCGTGCTTTTGCATTGAGTCGAACCAGAAGTTTGTGAGCCAGGGCGATGCGAATTGCTTTTTTAGGTTTGCCCGCGGCGCTGAGGCGCTGATGAAAGGCAGCAAAATCGGGATGATGACGACTCACCACGCCTGCCACCACAAACAGCACCGCGCGAAGCTGCCGGCGTCCGCCGCGCACCGCACGCCGGCCGTGCGTTTTTCCGCTGTCCCGGGCCAGCGGAGCCAGTCCACCCAGCTTGGACACCGCTTTGTTCGACAGCAAGCCGATCTCCGGCAGATCGGCCATCACCGCCGCCACGGTTCGATCCGCCACTCCCTTGATGCTGCGGAAGACCTGGTCCAGCTCCTTCCACAGCGGATCGCTGGCCAGCACCGCAGCAATCTTGGCGGCCAACTTCCGTTTCTCCGACTCCACCATCTTCAGCAGTTTGTTGATCGAGGCCCGCACCGTTGCATCGGTCACCAGCAATCGTTGGTTGCGTTGATCCACGTGCAGTTGCGTGAGTTGCCGCAGCCGCGTGACCAGCGCCTTCAGATGCTGCTGCTCGGCAGAGAGAGGCGTCGATGCCACGCTGCCTTTGACCGCGGCGAACCGCGCAATGATCTGCGCGTCGATGCGGTCGGTCTTCTCCAACAAGCCCATGGCTTTGGCAAAATCCCGCACCGCTCGCGGATTCAGCAAGGTCACCGGCAGGCCCTGCGCCCACAACAAAGCGAAAGGCTGTTTTTCATATCCGCCCGTGGCTTCCAGCGCCACCAGCTCCACCCCGTGCTGCTGGCAAAAACCGGCCAACGCGGCGATGCCTTCGGCACTGTTAGCAAACGAACGCCCTGGCCCGGCCGACCCCACAAAGGCTTCCAGGGAAGTAGAACTAACATCCACTCCACAAATCACTCGTGTCACGGTAACCTGCCTTGTACGTGCGATAGATGGTCTGGCGACTGTTCGGTCGTGCGTGACTGCGGCGGTGGTCCCATGGCTCGACTACGGTTGTTCAACCGGAGGGATCTCGAGTGCCACCGCCGCCTAAGAGACTCGACAACCTGCGAACCTCTTACAACGACATGTCACCACAACATGCCGCCTCTATCCAGATACAAGGGATCCCTCTTCGTGTGAAGATTTCTCCGCGCAGTCCCATCGAACGCTTAGCATTTGCCCTTTCTGGCCACCCGCCACTGCCTTTCACGTTGTCATTCTGAGAGGCTGTGACTTTTTTGATTTCGCGCGAAAATCGATACTGAAAAGAATCGAGTTGCGCGACAAAATTCGCGTTTCTCGGAATAACATCACACTCTCTGAGCGCAGCGAAGAGTCCCTCTTGCCGTGAAACCCTTGCTGCGATTAATCGAATGTTTACAGGTCGGATTTTAGGGCGGGTTCCTGTTCGTTGACGCGAATCTCGGCGAGCTCGGCGATCAGGTTGCCGGCCCAGCGGTAAACATTGTGCTCCTTCACGATGCGGCGCATGCGCCTCATGCGTTCGCGGCGGTCGTCCGGGCTCATTTCCAGCGCTAATTCGATGGAATCGGCGAGCTGTTCTGCGTCGTAAGGATTCACGATGATGGCGTCGCGCAACTCTCGCGCTGCGCCGGTGAACTGGCTCAGGATCAGCGCGCCTCCTTCGTCCTCACGCGATGCAATGAACTCCTTGGCCACAAGATTCATACCGTCGTGCAGGGAAGTGACCATGCAAAGATCGGCCGCGCGGTAGTAGGGCTGAATTTCGTTATGGTCGTGATGGCGTGTGTGCATCACGATAGGTTTCCAGTCGGCGGTTTGAAAACGGGCATTGATGCGGTTGGCAACCGCTTCCACTTCGCGGCCCAGATCGTCATAGCGCGGAATATTGGTGCGGCTGGGCGCGCCGATCTGCACGAAGGTGAATTGTTTGCGGTAGACCGGATATTTCTCCAGGAACCGTTCGACGCCGCGGAGGCGCTCGACGATGCCCTTGGTGTAGTCGATGCGGTCGACACCCACTCCGAGAAAGCTCGCCTTGATGCCGAGATTCTTCAGCAGGGCCGCGCGCAGCTCGTAGGGCGAAACCGAATCGCCCGGCTCGCTTTGCGACTCGCGGAAATCGACGCTGATGGGGAACGGACGCACTAGTGTTGTATGGTTGTTGCGCTTCACCGCAAAGCGCTCCCACTCGATTCGCGATTCGAGCGCCGTGTCGACCGTTTCCAGAAAGTTATTGCAGTGTGCTTGGATGTGAAAGCCGACCAGGTCCGCTCCGAGCAGGCCATCGAGTAGTTCGCGCTGCCAGGGGCAGATGCGGAACGCTTCGGGATTGGGCCAGGGAATGTGCCAGAAGATGGCCACGCGGATATCGGGGCGCGCTTCCTTGACCATCTTGGGCAACAGTGCAAAGTGATAGTCCTGCACCAGCAGCAGCGCGTGCTCGATGCCTTTCATTTCCTCGAGCACAGCGTCGGCGAATTTCCGATTCGCTTCCTGGTAGCTTTGCCAGTCCGTGGCGCGGAAAATTGGGCGCGTATGGGCGATGTGGCAAAGCGGCCAGAGACCTTCGTTCGAGAATCCGTAGTAGTAGCCCTGCTCTTCTTCCTTGTTGAGCCACACCCGGCGAAGCGTGTATTCGGGATGATCGGGCGGAACGCGCAGGCGGTCGTGTTCGTCGACGGTGATTTTATCCGCGTCGCCCGAGCCGAAGGCGATCCAGGTGCCGTCGCACGCGCGAAGAATCGGTTCCAGCGCGGTGACCAAACCGCTGGCAGGCACGAGCGACTCAATGTTCTTGCCGCGATGCACGTTCATGTAAGGCTCGCGGTTGGAAACCACGAACAGCGAGCCGAGCGGGCGGCTTTGAATGCTCACGCGCAGCCGCTCGGCGGTCCACATCGATTCGCCGGTTTCGCGCAAGCGCGCTTCTTCTTCGGCGGAGGCGCGCGCTTCGTTAAGGCTCTTGGCTAGATTCACCACCTCCTGCGAAAACGGCGCAAGAAAATCCTCCGCAGGCAGATTGGGGCGCGGTCCGGCACGGCCTACGCGGACATCTTTCATCCATTGAGCGGTGCGTGTAATTGGAAGGATGATGGTCCAGCGAATAATGGCGACGGTGATCAGTACGATGAGCAGCACCTGCGCGACCACGTGCCAGATGGTGTCGCGCCAGATGGCGTCGCTTTGCGCTTCGATGTAACTGGCGTCATGAAAAATGGCCAGCACGCCGGCGATATCGCCGTCGCGATGTAGCGGCGCGTAATACGCATTCATGGGTTTGCCGCCGAGGGTGAGGAAACGGCTCACGCCTGGCGAACCAGCTTTGATTTCTTCCAGCGGAACGGGCGGCGGTGTGAGGCGCGTTACCAGAGTGGAACTTTCGGCGAGAACCCGGCCTTTCTCGTCGTAAATAACAACGCCGGCAAGCTGTTGCTTGTTGGCGTAGCGCTCGACGATGGGACGCAGGCGCGCCGGGGAACTTCTTTGCAGAGCCGGCTCGATGATTTCCTGCAAGCTTTCGGCGAGAATTTCCGCGCGGCGCTGAAGATCGGCGCGCAGCCCGCGCTTTTCGGAACGCACCTGATTCCGGGCAATGAAGAATGTGACCAGACTGATCCCCACCACCAAAAAAAGGATCAATCGGAGGCTGAGTCTCACGCGCTAATTACTCCAAAAGGAAGCTGGCCGTGCGCGGCGTAGCAGCTGTGGTGTTTCGAGGTTAAGACTGCGATATTGCACTATCACTGATAGCACTATGCGGCCACTTCCGCAATGCTTTGAATGCGAATGATGTTCTTGACGACATCCAGTGTTCCGGTGATGGTCACATTCTTCGCGACAAACTTGCTGGCCGTGTCCTGATCGTCCAGTTCGTAAAGTTTGTGAGTTTTCGCCTCATTCAGCACAAATTCGTCCCCATTTTTGGCGATCGTTCCGGTGAAAGTCCGGAGCGGCGGCTGATCTTTGGGTGAATTCTGCGAGGAGCGGAATGGTGAATGCGCGAGGGCGACCGACTGAGCCGTGGGGCTAACGAAGATGCTGAGGCCTAGCATTCCAGTGAGCGCGGCGAGCATAGCCAAGGTGCGCATATCGGCAATGCTATCAATGGATTAGTGCTGATGTAATCGGGTAAAATAAGTAGACAAAAACGGCTGCTAAAAGCCGTAGATCTGGCAACAGCTTGACGGCTTCATGGCGGGTCAGTTAGGCTTCCAATATGAGCCGTTGCCGTTGGATTCGGGTTTGCGAATGCCGTCGTTGTTATACGGCCACCTAAACGCGCCGGGCTCTGCTACCTACATTTTTTGACGCGAAATTGTATCGAAGAGCCCGCTGAAAAGCGGGTTTTTGCATTTTTATGGTGCCGAAATGAAGCAAAAAGCGAAAGTCTATCTGGTGGGAGCGGGGCCCGGCGATCCGGATTTGCTCACGGTAAAAGCGCACCGGCTGCTGCGCGAAGCGGATCTTGTGCTACACGATGACCTGGTGGCGTCCGCGATCCTCACGCTGGCTCGCGGGGCGCAAGTGGAGAACGTGGGCAAGCGGTGCGGAGCAAAAAAAATCACGCAGGATGAGATCAACGCGCGAATGATCGAAGCAGCGCAGCGCGGATTGTGCGTGGTGCGCCTGAAAAGCGGAGATCCGGGAATTTTTGGGCGGCTGTCGGAAGAGATCGACGCGCTTGAAACAGCGGGTGTTCCATATGAAGTGGTGCCGGGAGTGACGGCCGGAATCGCCGCGGCGGCTTCGCTGGGAATTTCGCTGACGGACCGGCGAAAGTCGGCCCGTGTGGTGATCGTGACCGGGCACAAAGCGCATGGTGGCCAGCCGGACGGTAAGATCGACTGGAAGAACCTGGCGCGGGAAGACGCAACCCTGGTGATTTACATGCCAGGGCATGAGTTCGAGAACCTGCGGGAGGAGTTGTTAGCTGCGGGGTTGGCGTCCGAAATTCCGGCGGTTATCGTATCGCATGCCAGCACTGCAGAGCAGCGGCATCAATTCACCACAATCGGTGATCTCGGGAGCCTGCCGCATTTGGAGCCACCGGCGATATTGCTGATCGGGCGCGCGCTGGAAGGCGCTGATACGCGTTCGCGTGCTGCCGCCGTTTCGCAAGCGATCGAGTGCGCTGAA
>DASZMG010000115.1:0-12968 GCA_035551975.1 Candidatus Acidiferrales bacterium
CCCTTGTACAAGTTCCTTGGCGTGAACTTTCGGGCGATGAAGGTAATTACGGTGGCCTGCTTCGTGATCTTTCTGATTTTATTCCTGCGCCTGATCGACCCGATCGTGCCCCGCTACGGCCAGATCTGCCTGTTGCTCGTAATTGCGGTTCATCCTTTCTTCCGCGAATATGGGGATTACGTTCTCTCCGAGATGCCGTACTTGATGTTTTCTTTCGCCGTGTTGCTGATGATTGAGGTCTGGTACCAGCATCTTGATGTGAAGGAGTGGCGTTTTACGCAGGCGCTTTTTCTAGCTGTTTTGATTTATTGCGCGTATGGGACGCGGACAATTGGGATCACTCTGCTCGGCGCCCTGGGGCTGATGGATTTAGTCCGGTTCAAACGGCCCAGCCGATTTTTTTGCGTTGTGCTGTTTCTGACGTTGAGCTTTGTGGCCATTCAAATGAAGGCGCTCACAGCTCCTCACACGTATGTGAAATTGACGAATTTCTCGCCGAGCGCGGTGGCCGGGCAGTTTGTGGTCTACAGCAAGAGGCTTTCATACGTATGGGCGAATGGCTGGAGCAGGCCGTTTCAGATTTTGTTGGCATTGGCGATGACAGCGATAGCCGTGGTGGGTTTCGCGCGGGCTCTCTGGTTGCGGAAATCGGCCACGGAGTTTTACCTTCTGGTGTATCTCGGTATTCTCAGCGTCTACACGGTGAATCTATACGACCGGGGATTGCTACCAATACTCCCGTTGTACTTTTTGTACGTGCTTGAGGGGGTGCTGCTGATCGGTGCGAAATTGAGTCGAGAACTGCGATTGGGGCTGGCGGGGGCACTGGCGTTGGTCGTAAGTCTGGCGTACAGCGGCAATTCCCGGGCGCGGCTGCGCGCGGGGCCGGGGCCCAATACGGAAGACGTCGATTTCAAGGAAATGTGCGCGTTTATACGAGAAAATACCGCGCCGTCGGATGTGGTGGCGTTCCCCAAGCCGCGGTCGCTGACCTTATTCACGAATAGGCCGGCCGCAGGTCTGGGGTGGGATGAAACGCCTGCGCAGGCTGCCAGGTTTTTGAGAGATGCTCATGTTGCGATCGTAGTGGAAGCGGGTTGGCAGCATACTGTTTGGGAGGACGCTGCGGTGAATGAGGATAACAGCCGGCTTATTTACCGGAACTCGAGTTACAAGGTACTGCGAATGAAAGGGATGTGACACGATTCGGCGAACGCAGTGTATTCAATTGACAGTATTTGTGCGCTAGCATAGACTTGGCGTTTGTCTTCAAGGGAAAGGTGTGACGAGGGAGATGCGGACGTACGTAGCAAAGGGCCGAGAGGCCGAAGAGTTGAATGTCGGCAAGAACTGGTTCGTGATTGACGCCAAGGGCCAAGTGTTGGGCCGGTTGGCGACGCGAATCGCGCGATTGTTGATCGGCAAAGACAAGCCACAGTTTACGCCGTATCTGGATTGCGGCGATCACGTGATCGTGATCAATGCCGAGAGCGTGAAGCTGACCGGCAACAAAATGGACCAAAAAATTTACCGGCACCACAGCGGATATCCGGGTGGTTTGAAGGAAATTCCGATCAAGTTGCTCATGCAGCGGCGGCCGGAAGAGGTTGTGCGCGAAGCGGTGCTGGGAATGCTGCCCAAGAACAAGTTGCGAGCGCGTCGCGCGAAAAAGTTGCGTGTGTATGTGGGAAGTGAATCGCTGGCCCGCCACGCTGGACAAAAACCTCAGCCCCTCACAGTGTAAGCGCGTGGAGCGTTTGCATCTATATGTGAAGAATCGACCGCGCGCGTAGTGGTCCGCCGCACCGGTTCCATTTTCCACGGAAGCAGATCAGGAGGAAGTTTTGAGTTCATCACCGAATTCGTTTGAAAGCGCGGCTGGAAAGCAATTTTACGGGACGGGGCGGCGGCGCGAAGCTGTGGCGCGTGTCTATATCAAGCCGGGACCGGCTGGGTTCACCGTGAATGGGCGCCCCGTGGACGAATATTTCCGCAACGTGGCGTGGCATACGTCGGCGACGGAGCCGCTGAAGTTCACGCAGATGCATGACCAGCTGGGAGTGGCCGCGCAGGTGAAGGGCGGCGGCGTGGGCGGACAGGCGGGAGCGGTGCGCATGGGGCTTTCGCGCGCTCTGGCGCGACTGAATCCCGAATTGCGGCCGGCGTTGCGAAAGAATGGCTTCCTCACGCGCGATTCGCGCATGAAGGAACGCAAGAAGTATGGACAGAAGGGCGCTCGTCGTCGCTTCCAGTTCAGCAAACGGTAGTTGATTCGGCAGGACCCCGGTTTGCCGGGGAATTCACGGCCGGCAAGGAACCGGCAGAAAAGGATGCTCGGGCCGCAAGGCGCTGCAAGCATCCCTTTTAGGGAGAGGAGAAACGTTGGGAGTAGAAATCACAATGAAAGAGTTACTGGAGGCTGGAGTTCACTTCGGCCACCAGACGAGGCGCTGGAATCCGAAAATGAAGGAGTATATTTTCGGCGAGCGCAACGGCATTCATATTATCGATTTGCAAAAAACCCTCAAGATGTTCCGCGAAGCGGCGCGCTACGTGGCCGAACAGGCTGGCGCGGGCCGAAGCGTTCTTTTTCTCGGGACCAAGCGCCAAGCACAGGAAGCGATTGCGGAAGAGGCGCAGCGCTGCGGCATGTTTTACGTGAATCATCGCTGGCTGGGCGGCACGCTGACCAACTGGGTCACGCTGCAGAAGTCCATCAAGAGATTGAAGCTGCTGAAGGCCATGGTGGAAGACGGGCGCATGGCGCAACTGTCGAAGAAGGAAAGCGCGCGGCTGGAGCGCGAGTTGAAGCACCTACAGCAGAATTTCGCGGGCGTGGAAAACATGGCGACGCCGCCGGACATCATGTTCGTGATCGACCCGAATTCCGAGGTGATTGCGGTGCGCGAGGCGCGCCGGATGGGCATTCCGGTAGTGGCCATCGTGGATACGAATTGCGATCCGGACCTAGTGAACTGGATTATCCCGGGCAATGACGATGCGTTGCGGGCAATTCGTTTGTTCACCTCGAAGATTTCCGATGCGGTGGTCGTGGGCCGCCAATCCTTCGAGCAGTCACAGATTGCCGACCAGAAGGTCGCCGGAGCGGCTGGCGAAGAGGGTGTCGAGTACGTCGACACGAGCGCGTACGAGGTGTACGAGAAGCAGGAAGGCGACTTCGTCGAAGGCGAGCCGACTGACGTTCTGCCTGCAGAGACGGCGCCTGTGGGAACCGACGACGAAAGCACCAGACGCTAAGGGATCGATGGTGGCGGCTGACGAGCGCGCGCCGGCGGAACGTTACATCCGTTTAAGATTTCCGATCGATAGTTCTAATCAAATTCTGATCAATTTCTAGTCATGGCCTAGTCAGGCCTGATCCACATTAGAGATCCATACAGAGGAATAGAGCCATTATGGCGACTGAAACGGGGAAAAATGTATCGGCGCAGCTCGTAAAGGATCTGCGAGACCGCACCGGGGCGGGATTTTCGGCGTGCCGCGACGCTTTAGTAGAAGCGAATGGCGACATCGAACAAGCGATCAATGTGCTGCGAAAAAAAGGGCAGGCCGCGGCGCAGAAAAAGGCACAGCGGGCCACGTCCGAGGGACTGGTCAGCTCCTACATTCACGCCGGCGGAAAGATCGGCGTGTTGCTCGAGATCAATTGCGAGAGCGACTTCGTTGCGCGCACGGACGATTTCCAGCGCCTGAGCCATGATGTGGCTATGCACATCGCCGCGCTCGACCCGCGATTTCTGCGGCGCGAGGAAGTGACTCAGGATGTGCTCGATCGCGAGCGCGATATCTACCGCGAGCAGGCCAAGGCTACCGGCAAGCCTGAGCCGGTGATCGAGAAGATCGTATCCGGGAAGATGGAGAAGTTCTACGAGGAAAATTGCCTCTACGAGCAGCACTTCATCAAGGACGAAGGCGTGACCATCAAGGAACTGGTGGATCAAGCCATCGCGAAGATGGGCGAGAACATCGCCATCAGGCGGTTTGCGCGTTTCAAGGTTGGCGAGACTGACGGCCCGGCGACTTCTGGACCTACCCCCGAATAGTCGTTGAGAACTTTATAGTCGTTGAACTTTCAAATTAGTGAGACTCCGTAACGCGATGTTTGGCGAAGCGGAGTCTTTTGCTGTACCCCTCCTCGTTGTTGTGCGAAAATCCTCAGGCCGTATGAATACAGTGTGAACGGAAAATCGCCCGTGCCAAATTTGGCTAAACACCTTAAAATGCGCGTGATTTAGGATTGTCGAGAAAGCAATGCCCACTGCCTCCGCGTTGAAACGCGCCAATAACAAGAAATCGGAAGTGAAGAAAGCCACGCCTGTTTATCGGCGGATCGTCGTAAAGCTCTCGGGCGAGTCTCTGTCCGGCCCGGATGCTTTCGGCATCCACGCGGGCACCATTCAGGTAATCGCGCAGGAAGTGAAGGATGTGCGCGACCTCGGCGTGCAAGTGGCGATCATGGTAGGCGGGGGGAATATTTTCAGAGGAACGCGCCAAAGAGAATTGGCGATTGACCGCGCCACCGGGGATTACATGGGTATGCTGGCGACGGTTATTAACGGGCTGGCGCTGCAAGACGCACTGGAAAAGGCGGGCTGCCTCACGCGCCTGCTCAGCGCGATCGAAATGCATCAGGTGGCCGAGCCATTCATCCGGCGCCGGGCGACACGCCACCTGGAAAAAGGCCGCGTGGTAATCTTCGCTGCGGGCACGGGCAATCCTTATTTTTCCACCGATACAGCGGCGGCCTTGCGCGCCATGGAAATCAAGGCGGATGTGATCCTGAAGGCCACGCGAGTGGACGGGATCTACGATGCCGACCCGGAAAAGGTGGCGGGCGCGAAGAAGTTTCACCAGATCACATACCTGGACGTGCTGCAGCGGGGACTTTCGGTGATGGATTCGACGGCGATCTCGTTATGCATGGATAACAAGATGCCCATCGTAGTGTTCGATATGGGCGTGGCTGGAAATTTAAAGCGCGTAGTGCTGGGCGACGCCGTGGGCTCCACGGTGACAGCAGCGTAGAAGCGCGGGGCGGAGGCACTTTTCGATGAGCACGATTGCCACAAGCAAAGATGCTTTGGCGCAGGCAAAGTCGCGGATGGAAAAAGCGGTGGATGATTTTCGCAAGGAACTGGCCGGAGTAAGAACGGGCCGTGCCAACGTGGCGATTCTCGACCATGTGCGCGTGGACTACCATGGCACGCCGATGCCGTTGAATCAGTTGGGGACGCTGAACGTGCCGGATGCGAGTTCCATCGTAATCTCGCCTTGGGATCCGAGCGCCGTGCCGCTGATCGATAAGGCCATTCGTACTTCCGATTTGGGGCTAAACCCGACAAACGACGGGAAAGTGGTGCGTGTGCCGATTCCACCGCTAACCGAAGACCGGCGCAAGGACATGGTGAAGCACCTGCACAAGATTCTAGAAAACCACCGAACGGCGGTGCGAAATGTGCGGCGCGATGTGAAGGAAGCGGTCGAGAAGCTCGAGAAAGAGAAGAAAATCAGCGAGGATGAGAAGAAGCGGTCGCTGGACGAGCTTGAGAAGCTGACGCATTCCGAAACCAAGAGAATCGAAGATCTTTCGGCCACGAAGGAAAAAGAAGTGCTCGAATTGAAATAATATCAGCAGCCTGGGGGTGAACTCCGGGCCCAACAACTCCAGGCCCAAACTACGCAGTTATTGTGCGTCGCAGTTCTATTCAGCTTTAGCAGATTCGCTCGAGCGTAACGGAAGAAACTTAAAAGCGCATTCGACCGACGTCGCCGAGCATTCCAGCCGTCCGGTTCGCACAAGCTTTTGAGTAGGCCGAGCCGGAAAGATCGGCCCGAAGTCGATGACGCGCAGCCTGTCGGCAAGCGGCCGAAGTTCTTCTTTTCCCTCGATGAAACGCACGGCAGTCGCATGTGCCCCGATGGTTGAAGTCGGTGACGGGGGCAGGATTATTGTGAAATCCGCAGTCCCGGTTAACTTCGACGGATTTTCAACGCGGAAGACGGGACTCTCCGGTGTTCCGGCTTTCGTGCGAACCAGCAACTGAGGAATATCCGAATTGCCGCCGAGCAACAGCGTGAGGCGCGCCTGCGCGTCGGGTTCGGGATTGGGAGCAATCAGCGCCAGGGCGTACGTGTGGACAGCTCTGTTTTTGTCCCCACGCTTTTCGTAGACGCGCGCGAGATGAAAGGCGATTTCGCCATTGGGACTCAAAAGCCACGCGGAGTGAAAATAGCGCTCTGCGGCATCGAGATTGTCTTTCTGCAAGTAAATCCAACCGAGCGTGTCCCAAAATCGAGCAAGTTTCACCTCGTCGGCGAATAACTCCGGTGGAACATGAGCGATGTCCACTTGAGCCGTGGTGACCGAATTTGCGGCTGCTTCGGCATATTTCTCAGCTTTCACAAGCTCGAATCTGTGGTCAGCTAAATCGCGGGCGACGGCATTCCAAACGGCAGCGGTGGGGGAAAGCGCTACCGCCTTGTCAAATGCAGCTAAAGCCTGGTCGTTTTGCGCCAAATTCAAATAGGCGTCTCCGAGGCTGAGTTGCAGCGAGGCTTTGTCGGGAGAGAGGACGGCGGCTTTGTCGAGTTCCGGGAGGGCTTGCGCGTATTCGTGTTGCGACAGGTAGACGTTGCCGAGCGCTTCATGGGCAGTCTTGTCGAGAGGATCGAGCGCAATCTGCTGGCGGAATGCGGCGATGGCTGCGTCATCCTCGTGCTCAGCTTCGTAGGCGAGTCCCAGATAGTTGTGAACCTGCGGATCGTCCGGATTTATTTCGAGTTCTTTCTGGAAGGCTTTGCTGGCCTGATCCAGTTCGCGGGCGCGCATATAGGCCAAGCCCAACTGGGTCCATGCCTGCGGGTAGTTCGAGCTGATTTTGACCAGTTGTTCGAGGAGCGGAATGGCGGAACGTGTATTCCCCGAAGATAGCGCTGCCGCGCCTGTCTCATACAATTCGGAGGCGCCTGCATCTGACGGAACGGTCAACAATGCGGCGGACGGATTCTCAACCAGCAGAGGCTGGGCTTGATCGGCCGCGACGGCGTGCGAAAAGGCCAGGTAATCGTTTGATTGAGACGGCGCAACAGATCGCTGCTTGAAATCGAGAGTGCGCTCGGCGGTGAGCACATGGCCGGCGAATGCGTAATGAGAATCAAACTCACCGTAGTCGCGCGAAACCCCAATTGCGGCGGGCGCGCGCACTGAAAAATTCTCGGGGAAAGTCAACTGCAATTGCGCCGTGACGCGCAGCGGACTGCCAAGTTCGATGGCGCTGTCACCTTTTTTAGGGGCATCCGGAACGCCGAGGGCCAGGAGCGGAATAGGAACTTTCGTGCGTTCGGCCGACCAGTCGATAAAAGCGGGCTGTGCGTAGTCGATTTCAAGCGCGAACGGATTTTCGGTGTTCGAGGGATCGGACGGTTTGACGGCAATGACATCGCCGCGCAGACCGTCGAGGGCCAGAATCGTTTGCGCCAGTTCTTTCCACTGCGGCTCAGGCGTGCGGTGAAAGGCCAGACGCAGAACATATTCGTTATCGCCGCGAAGCTGGTAGCGGATGTTGGCCGTGAGTTTGCCGAGATCGGTCACATGGCCATCGACGGTGACACTCTGCGTGGAAGGGAAAGGCGGATCGGCCGGAGTTTCCACTATTGTCCCGGAAGGAATCAGCAGCGCGCTTCTTTTTCTGTTCGACGCAGGCAGGAATTCGAAAGGCGCCACCCCGGAACTTGGATCAAGCCAAACGATTTCCCTGTCGCGGCGCAGGATTGTGACAAAACGGGCGAATTGCGCGGGTGACGGCAGATCGGGATCAAATGTAGGGCTCGAAACAAATGCGCTTTCAGCTGAAATTCCGGAAGCCTCGAGCAAAGCGACGAGCAGCATCTGTTTATCGGCGCCGGTCGCATTCTTCTGAGAAAGCACCTGTGCGGCCGGATGATTCGCACCTGTTACCGGAGAGAAGGGCAGGTCGATCTCGGGAATGCGCGAGACGTATTCATAAATGGCCCGCACTTTATCCATGTCAGTCCCGCGATTGTCCGTGAGGGCCGCGCCCTTGGCACGAAGTTCGGGCGAGATAGCCTGATTTATATTTACAAGTTTTGCGTACCAAGCTCCCAATTCGCTCCAACTCGTAAAGGTAGTCAGGTTTACGTCCGCGGGTTTGGTCTTGGTTTGCCCGGCAATATTTGCATCGGATTCGTCTTCAGGGACTGCCCGATTCTCATGCTTCCAGCGGTATACGGTTGAATTACTTGAAGTGCGAACGTCGGTGTATGGGAATCGGGGCGATTTCAGAGTCACGCGGCGGGATTTCGGAACCTCAATTTCGAGACTTTCATCGAGCACAACTGCGTCTGTGAGAAAGCTGTACTGAATCCAGAACTGCCCGGCCGGTTGGGCTTTCAAGCGCGAGACAACTTCGTATTCAAGCTTGTCTCCTGGGCGCAAGGACAGAACGGATAGGGCCTTCTGTCGATAGCTTTCGTATGCCAGGGCGTTCTGCGTGATGGCCTGCGGAGTGTCCTTTGCAGAGTCGGGCGAAACGGTCACGTGAGCGCCATCCTGCTTTACGACTCGTGTGAATTGGAAATCGAGTGAGCCGGTTGAAGAATCGTAGTCGAAGGCAAGATGCGAGAATTTCCGAGCGGCCAGATCTGACTGAATGCGCACGCGCGCAAAAATGGTGCGAGTTTGGGAACCGTCGGTGTCGAACTGAACGCGCGTTGAATACTTTTCGATTACGTAAGGCTCTTTGGAATAGGCAGGGTTGCGCGGGAGGGACGGCGGGCTGGCCGCTGTATGTTGGCCCTCGATGCCAGTCTGGGACGCAGCCCGTTGCGCCTTCGCGAACGGGGGAGCCACGACAAGCAGCACGAAAATGAGACAGCGCCGTAATTTCAAGAAAGCTCCCTGTTGAAAACCTGGGGCCAGTTTAGGCGGGCGATTCCGGCTGGGTAAAGCAAGGGTTTGAAAGCGGGTTAACAATCGTCCACGGTCGGCGCGTCGCAGGGACTAGATTCTGAAGCAGCCTTGTTGGAGGAAGCGCCATCTAAACGAATGAGTAAAAGCCAGTTAAAGCTAAATTTATCTAACTATGCGTGTAGTGTTTAGGCCTGCTACCATTTCATTGCGGGAAACGGATTTGCAGGCCGCTGATTTACGACGAAGATCTAGGACAAGGCGGTCGAGTAAAAGAAAAATTGGATCGATCGTATTTCCACAAGGGAATCGGGTTGACAGCTTTTGTTGTTTTACCTATACTTACGCGGTTGTCTTGATGGCCTTCGGGCTAGGTGTTGTGAAAGGGAAGTCTTCCTCCCCGGAACAAAGAGCGACGGAACGGGGATTTGGAAGAGCGGCCGAAATGGGGCGCCAGCCCCGCAAAGCCGTGTAGAGCCTCTCCGTAATTAGCTGATGCAGTTTTCATCCTCAGGGTGAAGCGTAGCGTCCGCACGGAGCACCTTGTAGTTTTCCTCAAGGTTGGCGGCCTTTCTATTCATGCACCCGCAGAATTCTGCGCGGGAGGAGTCTTCACGCGCGGGCTTCTGAGGACGCCGGAGATTTGCGGAAGCGAGGGAGATAGCGTGCCGACGTTTTCACAATTGGTGCGAAATGGACGGGAGCAGATCCGGACGAAAACAAAATCGCCGGCTCTCGAAGGATGTCCAGAAAAGCGCGGAGTTTGCGTGCGCGTCTACACGCAGACGCCGAAGAAGCCAAACTCAGCGCTGCGTAAGGTGGCGCGCGCGCGGCTGACCAATGCCGCGGAAGTGACCACGTACATTCCCGGTATCGGGCACAACTTGCAGGAACACTCGATCGTGCTGGTGCGCGGAGGCCGCGTGAAGGACCTTCCGGGCGTTCGCTATCACATCGTGCGCGGCACGCTCGACGCGGCCGGAGTTGAAAATCGTAAGCAAGGGCGCTCGAAATACGGCGCCAAGCGGCCAAAGGCCGCGCAGAAGTAGAAGCGGAGAGTCAAGAGATGCCACGCAAAGGTTGGGTACTTCGCAGAAAAATTGCCGGCGACCCGGTGTACAACAGCGATCTGGTACAGAAGTTTATTTCGAGCATGATGTATGACGGCAAGCGCTCGACGGCGCAGGTGATTTTCTACAACGCCATGGACCAGGTAGGCACAAAGACGAACGACGACGCATTCAAGCTGTTCAAGAAGGCGGTCGAGAACTGCAAGCCGGTGCTGGAAGTGAAGACGCGGCGCGTGGGCGGCGCGAACTACCAAGTTCCGGTGGAAGTGAATCCGTTCCGGCGGCAGTCGCTGGCGATTCACTGGCTGGTGCTGAACGCGCGCGGACGCTCGGGCCGGTCGATGACCGAAAAGCTGGCGGAAGAAATTATGGATGCCGCGAATGGACGCGGCGGAGCAGTGAAGAAGAAGGAGGACGTGCACCGCATGGCGGAGGCCAACAAGGCTTTCGCACACTATCGCTGGTAGCGCGAACAGGGTTCAAGGATGCCACGGCAAGTACAACTCGAGCACACTCGGAACATCGGGATCATGGCGCATATCGATGCGGGCAAGACAACCTGCACCGAGCGCATCCTTTTCTATACGGGTGTCACTTACAAGATCGGCGAAGTGCACGAAGGCACCGCCACCATGGACTGGATGGAGCAGGAGCGCGAGCGCGGAATTACCATTACTTCCGCCGCGACCACTGCTTTCTGGAACCGGTTTAACCAGAAGTATCGCGTCAACATTATTGATACGCCGGGCCACGTGGACTTCACCGTGGAAGTGGAGCGTTCGCTGCGCGTGCTGGATGGCGCGGTAGCTGTGTTTGACGCAGTGGCCGGCGTACAGCCGCAAACGGAAACGGTGTGGCGCCAGGCGGACAAGTATCGTGTGCCGCGCATCGCGTTCATCAATAAGATGGACCGCATTGGCGCGGATTTCGATCACTCCATCCGCACCATGCGCCAGCGGCTTTCCGGGCATCCTGTGCCGATCCAGTTCCCGATTGGACGCGAAGACAATTTTATCGGCTTGATCGATTTCATCGAAGAGCGCGCCATCATCTGGAAGAGCGAAACGCTCGGTGCGGAATATGAAATCGTGCCGCTCGAAAAGCTATGGGACACCGAATATTTGAAGGCGCATCCGGAAGTGGAGACCGCGGTGAAGGCATCCGCGCTAACTCCGGAGTTCTACAAAGAGCATCGCGACAAGGTTGTCGAATATATCGCCGAGCACGACGACGCCATCCTCACGAAATATCTTGATCAGCACAAACTGGAGCCCGCGGAACTGCGCGCTTCGCTGCGCAAGTCGACCATTGCACTGAAGTTGGTGCCGGTGGTGGCAGGATCGGCGTTCAAGAACAAGGGCGTGCAGCCGCTACTCGATGCCGTGGTCGACTATTTGCCGTCCCCGGTGGATATTCCTCCGGTGGAGGGTATTGATCCTGATAACGATGAGCCGGTGCTGCGGCGTCCGTCAGACGACCAGCCATTTGCGGCCCTGGCGTTTAAAATCATGACCGATCCCTACGTCGGCCATGTGACTTACATCCGCGTTTATTCCGGCGTGCTCAAGGCGGGACATAGCGTTTACAACTCGACCAGGAAGACTCGCGAGCGTATCGGGCGGTTGCTGCGCATGCACGCGAACAAGCGTGAAGAGATCGAATCCGTCGAGGCGGGCGATATCGCCGCGTGCGTAGGATTGAAGAACGTCACCACCGGTGACACGCTGTGCGATGAAGAGAAGCCCATCGTTCTGGAAGCGATCGATTTCCCGATGCCGGTCATTTCGGTGGCTATCGAGCCCAAGACCAAGGCGGACCAGGAAAAGATGGGCACAGCGCTGGGGAAACTGGCGCAGGAAGATCCGACCTTCCGGGTGCATACCGACGTGGACACAGCGCAGACCTTGATTTCCGGCATGGGCGAACTGCACCTGGAAATCATCGTGGATCGTATGATGCGGGAGTTTGGGGTGCAGGCCAATGTGGGCCGTCCCCAGGTGGCTTATCGCGAGACGATTCTGAAGCTGGCTGAAGGCGAAGAAAGATATATCAAGCAGACCGGCGGCCGTGGTCAGTACGGACACGTGAAGCTTACCGTGCAGCCACTGCCGAACGACGGGCATGAAGATATGCATGAGATGTCGACCGACGAACTGGACGCGCTGGCGCAGAAGGTGGCGGGCAAGGGCGGCAAGTGGCGGTACGACAAGGAACACCGGCTTCTGTTTATCGACAAGGTTTTTGGCGGCGCCATTCCGAGGGAATACATCCCCCCCATTGAAAACGGCGTAAAGGAAGCGATGGAAACGGGCGTGCTGGCCGGCTACGAAATGGTGGATCTGGCGGTCACGGTAATTGATGGCAGCTACCACGAAGTGGACAGCTCGGAAATGGCTTTCAAGATCGCGGGCTCGATTGCGTTCAAGGAAGCGTGCCGCAAAGCAAATCCGAAGCTGCTCGAGCCGATCATGAAAGTGGAAGTGGTAGTGCCGGAAGATTACATGGGCACGGTCATTGCGGACCTGAACTCACGGCGTGGCCAGATGCAGGGTCGCGAATCGCGCGGCGGGACGGAAATTATCAATGTGCTGGTGCCGCTGTCGGAAATGTTCGGATACGCCACCGACATTCGCAGCAAGACGCAGGGGCGCGGCAGCTTTACCATGCATTTCTCGCATTACCAGCAGGCGCCGAACAATATCGCGGAAGAAATTATCGGCGGCAAGGACGGAGCCAAGGTAAGGCGGTAGCGGGGTGCCAAGGTTTGAAGGGAAAGATTCGAAGGAAATTGACCGGAGCGGGGAGAACACATGTCCAAGGAGAAATTCGAGCGAGTCAAGCCGCACTTGAACGTGGGAACGATCGGACACATCGACCACGGCAAGACCACGCTGACGGCGGCGATCACCAAGGTGCTGTCGAAGAACAACCCGAAAGTATCGTTTCGGGCG
>DASZMG010000116.1:0-13503 GCA_035551975.1 Candidatus Acidiferrales bacterium
GGAAGCGGTGCTGAAAGGGCAACTCGACTGGGTCTATCCGGAAGAGCTGAACACGAGCACGGCGTATTGGTGGGCGCCGGATTCGTCGAAGATTGCGTATTACCAGATGGATGAGCGGCCGGTGACACGCTATCCGATTGTGGATATGAGCTCGCCGGCGGGGAACATTGAGTACACGCGGTTTCCGCAAGCGGGTGAGGCGAATCCGATCGTGCACGTGGGGGTGGTAGCGGCAGCAGGCGGCGAAACGAAGTGGATGGACACCGGCGCGAATACCGATGTGTATCTGGCGCGAGTGGACTGGCTGCGCGACAGCAAGCGGGTGGCGATTCAGCGATTGAACCGCGCGCAAAACGAACTTGATCTGCTTTTCTGCGACGCATCGACCGGCACTGCGCAGAACATTTTGACGGAAACGGACAAGTATTGGGTGAACATCAGCGACGATTTGTACTTTTTCGCGGATGGCAAGCGGTTCTTGTGGTCGAGCGAGCGAACCGGGTTCCGGCACTATTACACCTACGATTTGAGCGGCAAGGAAATTACGCAGATCACTAACGGAAACTGGAGCATCACCGGAAGCAGCGGCTTTGGACCCGGGGCGGCGGCGCATCCTTCGGTGGATGAGGCGCACGGGTACATTTACTTTTTGTCGAATAAAGATGCCGTGCCGGAAACGCAGCTTTATCGCGTTTCACTTAGCGACAAACGGATTGAGCGCATCACGAAGCAGCCGGGCACACACAATGTAATCATCGCGCCCGACGATTCGGCGTTCGTGGACGAATATTCGAATGTGACGACGCCCCCGCAGCAGGATCTCTATCGCACGGACGGAAAAACGGTGGCAGTGATCAACGAGAACAAGATTGGCGAGCTAGCGGATTATGCGCTCTCGCGCCCGGAGTTTCTGACATTAGCGGCGGATGATGGAACGAAGCTGTATGGAATGATAATCAAGCCGACGCATTTCGACCCGAGCCGGAAATATCCTGTGCTGATCGATGTATATGGCGGGCCGCAAGTGCAGAACGTTCGGGACGATTGGAGCGGAAACAATTTTCTGTGGCTGGAAATGATGGCGGAGAAAGGGTTTGTGATTTTTTCGCTGGATAATCGCGGATCGTACAATCGCGGGCATGCTTTCGAAACGCCAATCTACCATCAACTTGGGAAAGTGGAGCTGGAGGACCAGCTCACGGGCGTGAATTATCTGAAGTCGCTGCCGTTCGTGGACGCGAGTCGCATTGGGATCTGGGGATGGAGTTACGGAGGATACATGACGCTCGATGCGATGTTCAACGCGCCGGGCGTGTTTAAGGCGGGAGTTTCGGTGGCGCCGGTGAGCGATTGGCGCTTGTACGACACCATTTACACGGAGCGGTACATGGGACGCCCGCAGGATGATCCGGAAGGGTACAAAAATTCCTCTCCGGGAAACCATGCGGCGGCGTTAACCGGGAAGCTGCTGCTGGCCCACGGAACAGGTGACGACAACGTGCATTTCGCGAATACTTCAGAAGTGGTCAATCAGATGATCCAGGGCGGGAAGTATCCTACTGAATTGGCGATATTTCCGGGCCGGGGACATGCGATTGGAGACCGGCCGGCACGGATACAGTTGTTCGAGCGCATTACACATTTTTTTATGAACAACTTATAAGAACGCTGTATGATGCAACCCCGCGGGACGGAGTACAGTCTAAGTTGTAGGCCCTGACAGCGGCGCCCAGCAGCAGTGGTTGAAAAAGTTGGCCGACCGCTTCCTAATCAAAAATGAGACGATCGAAATTGCCAGCAGTTCTTGGACTGATTGCGCTACTCGCGCCGCTGCCGATGTTTGCAGCTGGCGTTGGCGATCCAAGTCCGAATCCGGCGGCGGAGCCAGCGGCGGTCGCTCCGGTTGCTCCGCAACTGCTTGAAACCGGTTTCTCGGATTTGTACAAACTGAACTTTCAGGGCGCGAGAGAGAAGTTCCTGACCTACCAGCGTATGGATCCCGCCGATCCGATGGGAAAAGCGGCGGAAGCGGCCAGCTACCTTTACCAGGAATTCAACGAGAAGGGCGTTTTCACTTCGGCCTTTTTCCTCGACGACGACAAATTCCTGGGCGGTGTGCCGGGAAAAGCTTCCGAGAATCGTAACGATCAGTTTCTGGGAGTGAATGAGCAGGCGCGGCAGATGGCGCAGGACATTCTGAAATCGAATCCACAGGACCCCCATGGCCTGCTGGTGTTGACGATGACGGATGGGATGGAGTCGGACTACGACGCGCTGATCGAGAAAAAACAACTGGCCGGGCTGAGCATGATGCGGCGCGCGGAAGCGGAAGCGAACACGCTGCTGGCGATCGATCCAACGGCGAATGACGCGTACCTGGCGCTGGGTGCGAGCAATTACGTGATCGGATCGCTTCCGGCTTATAAGCGATTCTTCCTGAAAATGGGCGGCGTGCACGGCGACAAGCAACGCGGCATCGAGGAGATGCAGCAGGCCGCGGAGAATGGGCATTATCTGAAGCCGTTCGCGAAGATTTTGCTGGCGCTCGGTTATGAGCGGGAGCATCAACCGGAGCGCGCGCGGGTGCTGCTTGCCGAACTGTGCTCGCAGTTCCCGGAAAATCCTCTGTATGCGCACGAGCTTTCGCTGGTCGACCAACCGAAGAAGCAGTAGACGCGGCCTACCTATCGACGCAACTTCCTGACATTACAGCGATGCCTGCGGCACCCGCCGGTGCGTGATAATTCTCGGCTGGCGCAGCACACGAAGAGGGATCCTTCGACTCGCTGCACGATCCTGCTCGGATCGCGCACAGCGCTCGCTCAGAGCGTGTGACGTTATTCCGAGAAACGCGAATTTTGTCGCGCAACTCGATTCTTTTCAGTATCGATTTTCGCGCAAAATCAAAAAAGTCACAGCCTCTCGGGATGACCGCGTAAAAATCGGAGTTAGCGCTTGGTTTCGTCCATCCATTCGTAGACGCGGCGGACGCCGCGCAAATCCGCGCCTACGGCGGTGATCTGCGGAAAGGCTGAGGCGTGCGAGCGCAGGTCGACTTTCTGCGCGGCCTGGTCGGCGGTGAGTCCTTGCTTGCGCAGCGCCGCAACCTGCGTGATCAGATCCTGAAGATAGCTCTGCCAGGCGGTGATCAGAGCTTTGTCATGAAACGGCACGCCGTGGCCGGGAAGAACGGTGTTGAAGTCGAGTTTCTTGAGCGCATCGAGGGTCTTGATCCATTCATCGAAGACGGCGCTACCCATGTAGGCCGGGCGCGACTCCATCAGATCTCCGGTGCAGACAATCTTCTCCTTGGGCAGATAGACGACGGTGTCGCCTTCGGTGTGGCCGCGGCCGAGAAAGAGTAGCTGAATTTCGCGATTGCCACGGTAGAGCGTGAGCTGCGATTTGAAAGTCATGGTCGGCGGAGTGGGCCTGGTTTCCTTGACCTGCACGATTTCGTCCTGCATGGCCTTGACCTGCTTTTCGAGGTCGGCGCGCTTGGCTGGATCTTTTTCCCCGGCGGCTTGCTTTTTCAGCGCGTCGAGTTGCGTGGGCAGCGAGCCAACGCTGGTTTTGTACGGCTCGGTGTGCAGCACGTCGTGATGCGCGAGCATTTCGCGGACGTAATCGGTGGCGATAATTTCCGCGGTCGGAGCGTAAACCATGTTGCCGTCGGTGTGGTCATAGTGGAAATGCGTATCCACCACGAATCGCACGGGCTTGGGCGTGATCATTTTGATTTCGGCGAGCATCTCGCGGGCGGCGGCAGGCGTGGTGTTGGCGTCGACGACGAGCACGTCGCGGTCGTTGACGATGACGACGTTGTTGCCGCCGGTGATCATGGCGCCGGTGGCGGTGGCGTAGTAAACGCCGTCGGCAATTTTGTCGAAGCGATAGGCTTTGCCCTGGAAGGCGGGCTTGCCAGTCATCTGCAAAGGAGCGGCCTGGGCAAGCACGACGCGTGCGGAGGTTGCGGTGAAGATCAAGAACACAAGAAAAATGGACGCAAGCCGATGAGTATTCATAGTTTGTCGCTCCATATTCGATGGCGTGCCGAAACAGTCGATGGCGTGCTGAAACCGCCGTACCGAGCACCGCGAATTGAAATTGTGTGAGCTTATACACCAAGACGCCAGTGAAGAAAATCGAAAAAGAGCGCCAAACAGGGCACAATGTTGGACACATGAATACTCAAGCGGAAAAATTGACCGGCCGATGAAAAATGCGGCGCTGTTTATTCCCTGCTTCGTCGACCAGTTGAACCCGGAAATGGGCCTGGACATGGCGCGCGTGCTGCGGCGCGTCGGCTACGAGGTGAATTTTCCGGAGGCGCAAACGTGCTGCGGGCAGCCGGCATTCAACAGCGGGTATTGGGACGAGGCGCGTCCGCTGGCGGAAAGATTTTTGCGGGTGTTCGGCGCCGCGGAGGCGATTGTATGCCCTTCCGGCTCGTGCACCACGATGGTGCGGAATTTTTATGGCGAGCTTTTATCCGGGTCGCCGGTAGCCGGGGATGTGGCAGCGGTTGCGGCGCGCGTGTACGAATTCTCGGAATTTCTGGTGAAGGTGGCGAAAGTGACCGATGTGGGTGCGAGCTTCGCGCATCGGGTGACGTATCACGATGCATGCCACGCGCTGCGCGAATTGCGGCTGAAGCAGGAGCCGCGCGAGCTGCTGCGGCACGTGCGCGGGCTGGAGCTGGTGGAGATGCCGTATTGCGAGGAATGCTGCGGGTTCGGCGGGACCTTTTCCACGAAGTTTCCGATGATTTCGGGCGCGATGGGCGAAACGAAAGCGGCGAACGTGGAAGCGTCGGGCGCGGAGTTTGTCACATCGAGCGATCCGAGCTGCCTGATGCACATCGAAGGTGTGCTGCGGCTGCGGAAGTCCGCAGCGCGGACGATTCACATCGCGAGCATATTGGCGCAGACGGCGGAAACGCCGGGTGTGGGCGCCGCATCCGGTGCGGATGCGGGTACAAAAAGTGACGCGCGCGTTGCAACGGGCTCGAGTGCGACGGCAGAGCGCGCGCGATGAGCACGCCGGCACAGGAATTTTTGCGCAGCGCGGCGGTGAAATCCTCCGACCTGGTGCACCGGCGAACCATTCGCACCGGCATCGACCATTACGAAACGGCGGTGGAACGCACCGGCGAGCGGTTTCTCGACTATGAGGCGGCGCGGCAGCGGATGCACGAGATCAAGTGGGAGGCGGTGAACCATCTCGACCGCTACCTGCTTGAATTCGAGAAGCGCGTGAAAGAGCGCGGCGGGCGGGTCTACTGGGCGGAAACGGCGGAGGACGCGCGGCAGTACATTGCGGAATTGGCCGCGGCGCGCGGCGTGCGCACGGTGGTGAAGTCGAAGTCGATGGTAACGGAAGAGATCGACCTGACGCATACGCTCGAGAAGCAGGGCGTGCGCGTGTATGAGACCGACCTAGGCGAGCTGATCGTGCAGTTGCGCAACGAGCCACCGTATCACTTGATGACGCCGGCGATGCATTTGACGCGTGCGCAGATCGCCGAACTCTTCGCGGAAAAGTATGGAGGAGTGGAGAGCGACGACCCAGAGCATCTGGTGGCTGTGGCGAGGCGGGAGCTGCGAAAAGCGTTTTTCGCGGCGGAAATGGGCGTAAGTGGCGCGAATTTCCTCGTGGCGGATACGGGCATGGTGGCGCTCACGACCAATGAAGGCAACGGGCGGCTGGGGTCGAGCCTGCCGCGGATTCACGTGGCGGTGACGGGAATCGAAAAAGTGATTCCGCGCATGGAAGATCTCGCGGTGATCTGGCCCACGCTGGCGCGCGCGGCAGTGGGAATTCCGATCGCCTGCTACAACACGCTGCTGGGCGGGCCGCGCAACGCGAACGAGCCGGACGGTCCGGAGGAATTTCACGTGGTGCTGCTCGACAACGGCCGCAGCGAGCTGCTGGCCGATGCGGAGCAGCGCGAAGTGCTGCACTGCGTGCGCTGCGGCGCATGCCTGAATGTTTGTCCGGTGTTTCGCAAGGTGGGCGGGCATTCGTACGGCACAGTGTACGGCGGCCCAATCGGCAGTGTATTGATGCCGCATCTGGGCGGGCTGGAGAAGTATCAGCATTTGTCGTTCGCGTCGTCGCTGTGCGGCGCGTGCACGAACGCGTGTCCGGTGAAGATCGATCTGCACCATCACTTGCTGCAGAACCGGCGGAACGCGGTGAAGGAGACGCAGCGGTCTTTTGGGGAGCGCAGTGCGTTTCGGCTGTTGCGATGGGTGATGATGAGCGCGGGGCGATTCGCGTTTTTAGGCGGCGCAGGACGAGCGCTGCTGCGCGCGGCGTACGCGCTGGGACTGGCGCGCACGCAGCTCGATCCGCTGCGTCCTTGGACGCAAACGCACGCGGCGCCGCGGATTCCGGCGAAGTCGTTCCGCGCGATGTGGAAGGAGCAGCGTGGCGCAAGCTGATCAGGGCGCGGAAAATTCCGGGCGAGAACGGATTCTGGCGCGGATTCGCAGCGCGCTGCGCGTTCCAGCGCCGGAGCACGCGGCGCCAGCGGGATCGGCGAGCGGCGGCGCAATATTCGCGCCGATTGCCGATCCGCTGGAGCGATTTCGGCAAGAGTGCGCGCTGAACAAGACGGAATGTCTGCTCACTTCCGATTTGGGGGCAAGCGCGGCGGCGGTGGCCGAGGTGCTCGGGTCGATTCCGCCGGGGGAAATTTTTGTGCAGGATGCGCCGGCACTGCGGCGAATGGTTCCGCTATGGCAGGGGCGTGCGATTCGCTGGTCGAGCGAAGGCGGCCCGGCGGAAGCATCGCAAGCGACGATTACGTGCGCGGAGGCGTTGGTGGCGCGGACAGGGTCGGCGTTCGTTTCTTCACGATGCGGCGGGCGAGGCGCGTCGATTGTGGCGCCGGTGCACATTGTGGTGGCGACGATCGATCAACTTGTGCCGGGATTGGATGAGGCGTTCGCGCGGCTGCGCGCGAGCGGCGCAGTGGAGAAAAATTCCATGCTGTGCCTGATCACGGGATCGAGCCGCACGGCGGATATCGAGAAGATTATCGTCATGGGCGCGCACGGGCCCCGGCGCGTGGTGGTGGTGCTGGCGACTGCGTGATACGCTGATTCCCCGGGCTAAGAGCAAAGACGCTCGGTGATGCGATCACACGAAGAGAGATCCTTCGACTCCGCTCTCCGACCCTTACCGGGTCTTCGAACCGCTTCGCTTCAGAATGACAACGTAAAAATAAAGAGCGCAGGAAATCAGGCGAGGGCGGTTTGGCGTTTTCCGGCGGGAACCAGCGGCGCGGGTTCGCCGACTTCGACGCGACCGTTCGCGTACGAGAAGCGCTGGACGGTGGTGCCGGCGAGACCCTGGCTGACGAGCGCTTTCAGATCGAGATGGGCTTCGGCGGCATCGAGATCGCGCGGGCTGGCATACAGCGCGGGCGTGCGCGGCATAAAGACGGGGCAGCAATCGTGGAACGGCTCCGAGGAAATATCGTAGGTGCCGATCTTGCGCGCCGTCTCCAGAATTTCGATCTTGTCGGTGCCGACCAGCGGACGGAACACGGACATGCGCGCGGCGGCGTCCACTGCAACGAGGTTGCGCAGCGTTTGGGAGGCAACCTGGGCGAGGCTGTCGCCGGTAACAAGGGCGAGCGCGTGGTCGCGTCCAGCGAGCACTTCGGCGATGCGCAGCATCAAGCGGCGATAAAGCAGCACGCGATAGGTTTCGGGCGCATAGCGCACAATTTCGCGCTGGATCGGCTCAAACGGGACGCGGTAAAGCTTGGCGCGGAACTGGTAGCGCACCAGTTGCGCAGCCAATGCGCTGGCCACGTGCAGCGAGGACTCCCCTGGGTGCGCGCCGGTGCCATAGAAATGAATGAAGCTGAGATGCGCGCCGCGCTTCATCATTCGATACGCGGCGACGGCGGAATCAAAACCACCCGATAGCAGACAGGCAATGCGGCCTGCCGTGTTGGCGGGCAATCCCCCGGCGCCGGGAATCTTGTGGGCGTAAACAAGCAGCGGGCCAGGAGTAATTTCGATGTGGCAGGTGAGCTCGGGATCCTTGAGCTGCACGCGCGCGTTGCGAGACTGCGCGCGCAATTGTTCCAGCAGATAGCGGCCGACGGCCGCCTCAGTCTCCATGGTGCCATGAGGGAAAGTTTTGTCGCTGCGCTTGACGCGCACGGCGAAATTCGAAAATCGCAGCGGCTCGATTTCCTGCCAGGCGACCTGGCAAAGCGCGTCCAGGTTGCGTTCGACGCGCTGTGCAACGGCGTAATATGCCACACCAAGGACATGTTCAATGCGCGCCAAAGCTTCGTCCAGCGAAGCTTCGGGCTTCAGACGCACCAGGAAGCGGTCGCCGGGCTGCTCGATGCGCTCGAGGGGAAGGCCCTGCAGCGAGCTGCGGAGCGCAGTAAACAGCTTTCCGAGGAAAAAACGGCGGTTGCGGCCCTTGAGCCACAACTCGTGGTAATGGACGACAATGACCGGAGCACTCATGCAGTGTTATCTTCGCGCAAACAGGTTTGTAATGAATGTGCAGTATAGCAGTGAGGCATCACTCACGCATCCAAAGGAGAGTTCGGTGCGTACTGGGAGTTGAAGGACGGCGAAAGCCCTCCGAGGCCTGTCTAAATCGTACCTAATGTGCGATAACTCAATCGAAACATCCGGCAGATTGCCTGATTTTACCGATGCGGTGAAGGGTAGGATTTGCGACACTCGGAAATTCACAGGTAGCAGAGATTTCGTGCTACCGAAAGCCGCCAGGGTGCATCCAAAGACTGACCGCGGAAAGCGAGGTCAACATGTGGAATCGCCGGGATTGGGACGAATTCTTTCATATCGTCAAGAAGCGCACTACTTCGCTTCGTCCGCCGCGGCCGGTTCACATGTCGCGCCGGAACCGCCTGACGCCTGCCGAAGGCTATAGCCTGGCGGAACTCGACGATGCGGGACTGAGCATCGAACAAGCGGAGACCCTAGGCGTGCCGGTGGATGCGGGCCGAGTGGGCTCCTATGGGCCGAATGTATCCGCGCTGCGGGACTACGTGCGTGTGACGCGAACGGGGTTCTAGCGATTAGCTGCGAGCAGACCGTGCTTAGCCAACGTTTCGAGCTAAGGCTGTCTTCCGACCTGAAATAGTGTTCCGTTCTGGGACAGTGCACTCCCCCAAACAGCAGATTCAAGCGGAAGGGAGAATCCCTCGTCGTCCTGTGCGCTGAGCGCACATTCGCTCGCTCGGGATAACAAACTTACCCCACACCGAAGAGGGATTCTTCGCGCACAACCGGCGCTCAGAATGACGAGCGCTCCCTCGGAGCGCGTAGCAGGCCGAAGCGCGGCACTGCCTAAAACCGCAGCGGCGATAACCTGCGACCTATCAGGCTGATATTCGACTGACGCGGTTGGTAATTATGTGTATGGACAAGCACGCCACTCTGGATTAAGTTTCGCCCATTATGAGCGACGATTATATGGACGAAGAGAAGAGTGGCGGTGCAGGATCGAGCATCGGAGCTTTCCTGCTGGGAATTGGCGTTGGCATAGGAGTGAGCTTGCTATTCACGCCACGTTCCGGCGAGGAGAACCGGCAACTCATTGCTGAGAAGACGCGCGATGGAGTGGACCGCGCCACGCTGGCTATCGGGGAGTTGAAGGATCAGGTGCAGGCGGGACTCGATAACGCCGGCGACGCGGCCCAGGACTTGAAGCAACGGGTCGGCGGGACAGTTGCCGATCTGAAGGACCGCGTGCAGCAAGCGGTGCGTGCCGGCCAGGAAGCTTATCACCAGGATCTGCAGCGAAGCGAGACCGAACAGGAAGGCGGAGCCTCGCGAGCCGCCACCAGCGGCTCGTAGTTCGCCCAGGCAAGACTTCCCTTTTTTACACCTCTCGAAAGAATCCGTACAAACTATCCGCTCTGCTAGCCATTTAGACGAGTAGCTGAAGTGGCAAAGGCCGCTTACGTGAGCGGCTGCACTCTCACCAGGTAGCCGTTGTAATCCACATACCAGACGGTAACTGGATGCGTCGAAGCGTCGATGTAGGTGCGGCGGTCGTATGAGAACGGCTCGGGCATCTGGTAGACGTGCCACCGGCCGGTTTTCGGATTTAGACGGAGCATCTGGCGGCCGTGGAGCACGCCAGCCCAGACGTCCCCGTTCTTGTCGGGCATGGCTTCGTAAAAGTCGGTGTAAGGATGCGGAGCGATGGGCGGAACGTATTCCTCAACGCGCTGCTCCTTAAACATGCCTTCGATCAGCGAGCCGTCCGCCCCTCCAAACCAGACATTATTATAGGGATCGAATCCGCCGCGCTTGGCGGTGGCCATGTGCTTGCCGGTATTCAGGTTGATCCACTGACCTGTGGCAATATTCATAATTTCCACGGTGTTGCCCCAGTTGGCGGGGCCGCTGCCGCCCCAGTATTTACCGTCGTAGGAAATGGCGCTGTCGTAGCTGGATTCCGCCTGCAACGGCCATTCCTGCACGATCTTGCCGGTTTCCGTATCGATCTTGCGAAGCTTGTGAGCGCGCGCGTCCCAGGCGAAGCCATCCGGAGACATGTCGAAGTTGCCGAAGCTCGGCGCATTGATTGGTGTGCTGCTGTCGATACGCCATTGGGCGACTTTTCCCGTGGCGGGATCGAGACGGTTAAGTTGGTGCGCCCAGTTCTCGGAAATCCAGGCGATACCGCTTTTGTCGACGATGACGTGGTGCGAGCCGGGCATGGCATCCGGCGTGAGCGGAAGCATGTATTCCTTGACGATTCCAGTTTTCGGGTCGAGCTTGCCGACAATGCGCGTCTTGTGGCTGGTGAACCAGATGTTGCCTTGGTTGTCGGGACCGGCGTCATGGAGCTGGAGCAACTGCTGAGGCAATTCGTACTCGGTGACGATGACACGGGTATTCTCACCGTGAGGACGCGGAAAGACGCGATAGGCAATGTCACCTTTCCAGTCAGGCCCCCGCACGCGCGTGAGGAACTTTACCATCATGGTGTATTCGGGATCGGGCGCGTTCATGGGATGGGTGCGCACAGCGATGGCGGTGCCGGCGAAATGCATCATGCGGTCGACGATCAGGCTCCAGCTATGCTCGTCATAGTGGTTGCGGAAGATCTGCTGCCAGGAATGGCATCCGGAGCAATTCTTCTGGAGCGTGGCCTTCTCTTCGGCTGTGCCAGGAAGATTCCAGAGAATCTCGGCGCTGCTCAACTCGGACTGCAGTAAAGGAGTCGCAGGCATGTTGTCCGTGTCGCCGACGGTGGGAACGCGGTCGAGAACGATGTCATCGAGCTTGATGGCGCCGTTGATGGCCACGGATTCCATCTGATAGGGCTGGAAGGGTACAGGCGTGGGAATGCGTAAGGTGTAATTGCCTGCCTGCATCTTGGGAAATTCGAATTTGCCAGCGGAGTTGGTGTAGACGGTGGTACGCACGCCGTTGGGAGCGACAAGCTGGACGCCGATTCCTTCCGGTGAATCACCGGTGGAAATCTTGACGATGCCTGTGGGACCGCCGCTGAGCGTGGTCGGCACGGACCATTTGCTCGTTTCCGCCTTGTACCAAGGATTCGCGGGAGCGTCTTCACCGTCGGCGCAGCATTTGCCCGAGTGGAAATATGCACGCAGGTCAGCGATGTCTGAATCCGAAAGGGTGGTGCGGAAGGCAGGCATGCCTGGGCCACCTTCCTTAATTTTCGCCGTGACCGTGTCGTCGTTCACTTCGTCGCCGGAAGTCAGGGTGTCCCGCTGATAAAGAGTCTTCAGATCAGGGCCGGTTTTGGCGTACTTGTTGTGGCACATCCAGCATTTATAGAAGTAGATGTTCTCGCCGCGGGCGGGTCCGCTGTCGCCGAGGATGCGATAGGTATCGAGGCGGAAGGAGCGCTGCAGGTCGTCATTCGTGGAAACATCCTTGCCGGGAGCCGCTTTGGGCGCTTTCGCAGGTTTCGGCGCGGCGCTGGCTGCGTCCAACCGGGAAACGATCCCGGCGACGCTAAACGACAAGGCAATGAGCAACGTGACGAGCAGTGCCGAAGCGCGGGGAGTGCGGTTCTTCGCTGGCATGATTTTCACCTCAATACGACGCAGCAGGGCCCCAAACTTGATTGCTCGGTGGTATCACACGGTGGTTTGCGGTGTCAACAAATAGGCGCTTGTTACGGGGAAACTACAGAGGGAGTGTTACGGGCAGCCACGCGTGTTTTGATTCGATTTGACAGATTCCGGGCGGATTCGGCTCCGACTATCGCGCGGAAAGGGGCAGGGGCTGCCGGACAACAAGCTGTTGCACGACCGTCCGCAGGCGGAAATCGTAAATCAGATAATTGCCAGGTTCGGCAAGTTCGAGCGTGCCGATGCATTCCCGAGCCTGATCGAGACCCTGAACACGAGCAATCCAGCGGAGCCTGCGTTCTTCCATCTGCCTGTAAATATCGTAAGAAAGTTCGGCCATGACACCTCGGCTCTTTCAGGTAGTCGTTCGATTTTCAAACCGTTTATCAAGGGTAGCGAAATAAATTGAAGACGCCATCAGGCTGAGACTGTAGTGCCCCCGCAGTTTTTCTGTAGTCAGAAAATGAAGCGCGAATGTTGCGCGGCGATGAAGCGGAGATGATGGAGTCAACAAATTTCGCGTGGAAAATAAAAAGGCCGGATTTTCATCCGGCCTTTTTTTTCGCTGCGTGGCGTTTCTTTTGGAACTAGAACAGGAACTTCATGCCGAACTGGATTTCGCGCGAGGTGGTGACCGTTTTTCCAAACCAGAAGTTGGCCAGGGTTGCCGAAGGCGACAGAGCCGATCCCACCGCTGTCGCACTGTTGTAGGAATAAGGAACCACGTACTGGGCCTGGAAATTTGTGTGGTTCAGGATGTTGAAGAATTCGGCGCGAAACTGAACCCTAAGTTTTTCATGGAACAGGTCATTATTCTTGAAGAGAGAGAAATCGAAGTTCTCCAGGCCCGGGGCACGGATGGAGTTACGCGTCAAGTTCCCTAGTTGTCCGTGAAGCGGATACGGGAAGCAGGCCATGTTCAGATAGGCGTTCGGATTCCCGGTCACCGCGTCCTGCGGCGTGGCGGCGTTGCAACCTGGAGCGGTGGGCGCGAAGTTTGGCCGCTGGGTAATGTGGACCGCCGTTGAGGTGAACGTGCCGGTGCCCGCCTGGTCATTCGGGATACCGAGGCTGAATGGCAGGCCGGACCTCGCGGAGAAGATTCCGGTCATCTCCCATCCATTCGTCAGGAATCGAGCGAAGGTCTCCTGAAAGTGCGGAGCGGGGAAATCGTAAACGAAGTTTGTGGTCATGTTGTGCCGCACGTCGAAATCGGACGGCCCGTTTTGCAAAAACGGAAAGAAAGCATAGGTATTGCCCATGCTACCCGGGAAGTCGTTGGATGTACCTTCCTGTCCGCCATCGTCGATACTATGTGAATAGGTGTAGGACCCGTTGACGGTCAGCCCATGGCTTACGCGCTTGTTTGCTATGACTTG
>DASZMG010000117.1:0-53269 GCA_035551975.1 Candidatus Acidiferrales bacterium
AGTGTCCTGCTTTGTGGGCCACGATGCGCGCCTGGAGCGGACGACCGACGAGCGCGAGATCGCCGATCAGATCGAGCGCTTTGTGGCGGCCGTATTCGTCCGGAAAGCGCAGAGGCGGGTTCAATAAAGAAGTGTCGTCGAGCACCAGAGCGTTGGCCAGTGAGCCACCGCGAATCAGGCCCATTTCCTGCAACTGGGCAAAATCCTTTACGAAGCCGAAAGTGCGCGCGGCGGCCAGATCAGAAGTGAAGGTCTGGCGGTTGACGGTCATTTCGATTTCCTGAGGGCCAATGGCCGGATGGCCGTAGTCGGCAAAGCAGTGCACGCGAAACTCGGTTGCCGGGTAAATGCCGATGCGGCGGTCGCCATCGGTAAATTCGAGCGGCTTCACCACGCGAAGATAGCGGCGATGGCGGCGAAGGCGGCGCGTGCCGGCCTTCTGCAGCATTTCAATAAAAGGCTTTGACGAACCATCGAGAATGGGCAACTCCAGCGCGTCAAGCTCTACATAGACGTTGTCAATTTCGCAGGAATAAAGCGCCGCGAGCAGGTGCTCGGTGGTGGAAATGAGCACGCTATGCTTCATAAGGCTGGTGGCGTAGCTGACGCGCGCGACGTTGCGAACGTGCGCTTCGATCTCGAAATTGTCGAGATCGGTGCGACGGAAGACGATTCCGGTGTCCGCCGGCGCGGGAAGCAAACGCAACCGGGAACGAACGGCGGTGTGAAGACCTACACCATCAATTTCAACGGATGAGGCTACGGTAGTTTGGAATGGCATCGGATTTCACAAGAATAGTATGCATGCACCTGGCCTGACTACTGCTTGTTTTGTCGATTGTTTTCAACTGATTACAAAGAAGGCCGTATCCTGCTGTGGTAAACACACAACAACTTCGAGGCTAGAACTGTGGCAAGAAGGGCTTAAGCCTTTCTCACCTAAGCTAGAGAGTTATATCCAACGTTGCGCATGGGGGCCTCCCCTCTGAGGCAGGAGAAGAATATGGGCGGGGCAATTGGACCTGTCCGCCCACGGCAGCCATGGCGAATTGCAACTCCTGGAACTGCTGCGATCCCACGCTCGACTGGTTGTCCAAGGTAGCAGCCGACTGCGCGGCCGCGGCGCTCTCGGCTTGGGCCGAAGCTGCCGACGCATTTCCCGAGGCGCTCGAGTCCGTCGCCTGCGAGAGATCCTGAGGTGTCGGGAATGCTGCAGCAGTTCCCTGCTGCAGAGACTGCTGGGCCGTCGCCTGAAACTGACGGACGAACTCTTCGAGACCGCCAGGGTTGCTGGCATAAAAGAGCAGAGCCAATTGCTTGAAAATGCTCACATTTTGAGGGTCGATGCTCATTTGACGAAGGGTTTCGTCCAGCCGCTGGAGTTGCTGCTTCTGCGTTTCAGTGAGATCGGGGCGGCCGGTATTGGCGCTGGCCTGCCGCGTGGTATCAGAAGCGTTTGAAAGCCTTGGCGGCCCGTTTGTTGACTGTCCGCTGGACGAGTCCGCTTGCGCGAGGGTAAGAGAAACAGAGGGCTGCTTACCCGAGGCATCCTTCCCGTTTTGGGAAGCCGCGGATATTGCGTTGGCAAAAAGGGCGGCAGCCGCAGCCAAGGCAGGACTGTTTTGGAACTGCCTCTCTTGCTCGTTTTGCCGGGCAGTCTGGCCCTGTGGCGTCTGCGCAGCGAGAGTCGCAGTATCAAACGGAGCGGGGGCTCCTTGTGCCTGGTTGGCGTTCACGGAAGCAATCGTCGCATCGGTTTCGATTGGGTTAGAAGGCGCTCGGCTCAGGTTGACAGGAACGGTTGTGAGTTCAAAAGTAGGGTTGCCATGGTGCGCGTCTCCTAACTAAGCGCTTAAAGATCAGCGGGCGGGTCGTGCTGTGCCGATTTGAACGAATCGGTGTCCCGGCTTGGCCTCGCTTCGGCGACGCGTACTGGTTTGCTTCGTTTTATCGGCAGAGTGTGCGTTTGCTTTAGGAGAGTGCGACGGGAATTGTGCGGCACGGAAGAAGCACGTAAAATGCGGAAGGACCTTTATTAATGGCTTCTCCTTTCAACATATTGCCTGGCGACAACGCCGGGCCACCTCCGAGCGCGCATCCGAACGCTCATCCGAGGCCTTCGTGGCTACGCGTGCGGTTCTTCGGCGGATCGAATTACCAGGAACTGAAGCGGATCATGCGCACGCTTGACCTGCACACGGTGTGCGAGAGCGCACGCTGCCCGAACATGGGCGAATGCTGGGAGCACCGCACGGCGACGTTCATGATTCTCGGAAACATCTGCACGCGCGCCTGCGGATTCTGCGCGGTGCCGAGCGGCAAGCCACTGGGTCCGCCGGAGCAGGATGAATCAGAGCGAGTGGCTGAAGCAGTGGAACGGATGGGGCTGCGCTACGCGGTGGTTACTTCGGTGAACCGCGACGACCAGCCGGATGGAGGAGCGGGAATTTTCGCGCGCACGATCAACGAGATTCGCGCGCGCGTGCCGGGCTGCCGCGTGGAAGTGCTGATTCCCGATTTTCGGGGAGACTGGAAGGCGCTAGGAACGGTGATGGCGGCGAAGCCGGACGTGCTTAATCACAATATGGAGACGGTGCCGCGGCTCTACCGGCGGGTGCGCAAAGGGGCGGTGTACGAGCGCTCGCTTGAATTATTGAAGCGCGCGGGCGAAATGGCGCCAGGAATTGCCACGAAGACGGGCATGATGCTGGGCCTTGGCGAATCGCGCGACGAAGTGCTGCAAGCGATGGAAGAGATCGCCGCGCAAGGGACGCACATTCTCACGTTAGGCCAATATCTGCAGCCGACTCCTGAACATTTGCCCATCGAGCGCTACGTGCATCCGGACGAATTCGCGGAGTACAAGCGCGCCGGTGAAACAATGGGATTCAAACACGTGGAAGCGGGGCCGCTGGTGCGCTCGTCGTATCACGCCTTCGAGCAGGAAGAATCGGCGCGGACGTAGTTCGCAGCCCGTTAGCGCAGCTCATTTCTCCGCAGCATATTTCCGCAGGTAATTCTTGGCCGAAACTTTCCGCGCGGTGTTTTCCGAACTCATGTAGCGAACCTTGCCGAAAATGGGCCGCTCCGGGCCCCAGGGACGGTCGTAGCGGCCAAGACACCAGAAAATTCCGCTGTAGGAGTTGGGATCGCGGCCGTCGAGCGCGTAGCGATTGTTCAACTCGATCATGATTTCAAGCGCTTCCCGCGGACTAGGCGACCACTGCAGGATTTTCTTGCCCCACAACATACGCAGGTAACCATGGATGCGCCCTTCGGTGAGCAATTGTCGCTGCGCCGCATTCCATAGCGGATCGTGCGTGCGCGCAGCGGCAAAATTCTTGAGCGTGTAGGATTCGGCGCGTTCGTCATCAGTGTGATTTTCTAGAGTGCAGCGCGCCCATTCCGGTAAAGATTCGTACCGATCGTAACCGGCAAGACGGTTGACGGTATTGAAACCCAGCTCGCGCCAGGTGATCAATTCATCGAGAAATTCTTCGGCGGAGCGGCGGACGCCCCACCATCCTTCCCGGCTGCCGCTGGCGCGCACGGCCAGCTTTTTACCGGACCAACGCTCCTGCTTCATCAGCTCGCTGAAAATCTGATGGGCGGAGATGTGTCCGAAGTGGAGATAAGGAGAAAGCCCGCTGGTTGCTTCCGCTTCGGGATCGTTGCGGGATTCGCCGTAACGCGCGAGATTTCCTTTGAGGAATTTACGGAGCGCGCGACTGGCAGCGGATTCGCCACCGGAAATGGAAACCGGCTTGACATGATGATCGATCGGCAGCTGTGAAAGCGTGGCCGCATCGCGAAGTTTTTGCAAGGTGGAGGGCGGCCAGCGGCGCACGATTTTCGCCGGAAGCGGCTTGATCCGCGCCAACTTCGCGCGTTTGAGCGGGTCGGACTGAGGAAATTGCAAGAGATGCCGCGGCAACTCCTTTTGCAGGAAGCGGCGAAACGAAAAAGCAGTGGGACAGGCCTTGCCGGCGGCCGCCATGGGGAGCAGTCCATTGGAATCCACGGCTTCGATCCGAACGCGAATCCGCGAAGCAGCGGCCCGAATCATGTGCGGAAGAAAAAAGCAGGGATAGTCGTCGGTGACGATGACGTAAGCCTTCGCGGCAAGCGACGCGAGCAGACCTTTCCCAACGCCGGGCGCGTTCTCCACATACGGATAATAAAAAGTATTGGACGAAGAAAGCGACGCGATTTTTTCGGCCATGCCGTCGAGAACGAAGCGGTGAAGGCGATCGCTGGCCCAGGGATAATCGCAGCGCAGAGCTTCGAATATCAGAAGCGGTTTTTTCAGCCGAGCGGAGTGTTCCAGCGCGCGGTCGAGCGCAAAATTCCAGTGGAGGCGGCGAAACGCGATCATCCAGTAGAGGACGAATTCGCCGCTCTCGTTGGGCGGCGCCTGATTGCAGGCCCTGATGCGAATTCCCGGCATGGATTTCACGTAGACGCTCTCGATGCGTGGATGGATGAGTTCGCGCGCAAATAGAATACGCTGGAAATTCCGGCGGAGGCGGGGCGAAATCCGGGTTGGAAATCTACTTTGATTCGACGGCAGCGGGATCGTGCAAAGCGGCGGGCAACGATAGTTCCTGAGACGATGCAAATTCGACGCGGTTGCGCCCCAGGCCTTTCGCGCGATACAGGGCTTCGTCAGCGCAGCGCAGGAGCGTGTTCACATCGCCGGACTTTTCGCCGTCGCACACGGTAACGCCCAGGCTGATGGTGGTGGAGATGCGGTGCTGGTCGGAAGCCACCGGCTCGACGGCGGTGGCAGCACGAATTCTTTCGGCCAGCGAGATGCTGTTGGCGCGATCGGAAGCGGGGACCACGATGAGAAATTCCTCTCCGCCGTAACGGCCGACGATATCGTAGGTGCGCACGCAGCGGCGCATGCGGCGGGAGATTTCCCGCAGCACTTCGTCGCCGGCCATGTGGCCGTAGGTATCGTTGACCGATTTAAAGTGGTCGAGGTCGGCAAGAATCAATCCGAAAGAGCCGCCCTCGCGGGCGCGGCGCGCGTATTCGCGGCCGAGCGCTTCGAGGATCACGCCACGATTGCAAAGTCCGGTCAGCGTGTCGTAGGTGGCCTTGAAGCGGAGCTCTTCGCGCGCCGCGATGAGGTTGTGCTGCAGATCGAGAATACGCAGCCCGACGTGCAGGCGAGCGCGCAGCTCCATCGCGTCGAAAGGCTTGGTGAGGTAATCGTCCGCGCCAAAAGCGAGGCCGCGCAACAGATCGCCTTTCAGGCTGCGCGCGGTGAGCAACAGAATGTAAACGTAAGGACGATTCACGAGCTGCCGCACATGGCGGCAGATTTCCGGACCCTCCATGCCGGGCATCATCCAGTCCAGAATGGCCAGCGAGGGAGCGTCGTCCGATTCCAGAATGCGCAGCGCCTCCAGGCCGTCGGTGGCCACCACCACCTGATATTTCCATTTGGAGAGAAAGGCCTGGAGAACGCGCAGAGAAACAGGATCGTCCTCGGCGATCAAGATTCGCGGCTCGGGCGGAGGTGCAATGGTGGGTCCGGGAACCGCCATGGGCTCGCCGGAGATCATCGACTCGAACTTCGCTTGTGTGAACGGGTCGATCATTTAGATCTCGTGCACGATCTCGTGCATGGCCTCGTGCGGAACTTTCGCGGACCAGCCCTGCAGCTCGGGCAGCAAACGTTGCAGCTCCTCTTCGAGACTTTCCACTGCATCGCGGGCCTTGGACAGGTCGCCGCTGCGCGCCTGCATCTCCAAGGCAAGCGCCGTGTGACAAAGCGCTGTGGCGGAAATATTCGCCGACGATCCTTTCAAGGTGTGCGCCAACCGCTCCAGTAAGGCGGCATCGTTGGCTTGCAGGGCGCCCGCGATTTCTTCCAGTGTGCGCGGGCATTCCTGAGCGAACAGGTGGACGATCTCTTCGAGAAGTTCACGGTCACCTTCCATGCGCGACAAGGCGGCCTGCACATCCCAGGTGGAAGGCACGGGCAGATCCAGGAGGCATCGGTCGGGCGAACTCGCTGCGGGCGGATGCGACAAGCGCTCCAGGGCTTCGAGCAGAGCGGCGGTACGAATCGGCTTGGTGAGGTAATCGTCGGCGCCCGCCGCAAGACAGCGCTCGCGATCGCCCTTCATGGCGTGAGCCGTGAGAGCGATGATGGGCAGGTGCTCGCCAGTGCCCTGCTCGGAGGTACGAATGGCTCGAATAGCCTCAAAACCGTCCATCACCGGCATCTGGACGTCCATTAAAACCAAGTCGACGCGCTCGTGTTCCAATGCGTCGAGAGCGGCGCGGCCGTTCTCGGTCTCGATTACGGTGTAACCGTGCTTTTCAAGCAGGCGGGTGGCCAGCCTGCGGTTGATGGCGTTGTCCTCAGCTAGAAGAACTTTCATCGCTTTCCCTTTCGCTTCAGGAATGGGTGCGTTATCGGCCGCAGCGGTTGCTGAAGTGCAGACTAGGCTGGCAATGGCATCAAACAGCTCCGAAGACTGAACCGGTTTGATCAGATACGCGCCGACTCCGAGCTGTTTGCTGAGCGCCAATTCGCCGCGCTGCGCGCTGGAACTCAACATCAGAATGGGTATATCGCGGCACCCGGGCAAAGTGCGGAGCTGTTGCACGAAATCGAAACCGTCCATGTGCGGCATTTGAAGGTCGGTGATGATAAGAGTGAAAGGCTCGCCCTTGGCGGCGGCGCGTGTGAGCGCCGCCAGGCCGGGCTCCGCGCCATCGACCGTTTCCGAGTGCAGGGACCAGCCCGCGAGCATCTCGGCCAAGATGACCCGGTTGGTGCGGTTGTCGTCCACCACCAGCACGGAAACGCGCTGCAAGCGCGAAAGATCCAGTGACAGCGATTCTTCCCGCTGGCCCGCCACGGTTCCTAGCCGCGCGGTGAAATGAAATGTGCTGCCGGCGCCCGGTTCGCTTTCCACCCAGATATTTCCTCCCATCAACTTGATGAGCCGCTGCGAAATGGCCAGGCCAAGTCCGGTGCCACCGAATTTGCGGGTGGTCGAACCGTCGGCCTGCGTAAACACCTCGAAGATCATGGCCTGCTTTTCCTTGGGAATACCGATGCCGGTATCCTTCACGCGGAAGTGCAGGAGCACCTCCTCGCCATCCTGTGAATCCTTCTCGACGTTGATGACCACCTCGCCACGCTCGGTGAATTTCACGGCGTTGCCGGTGAGATTCAAAAGCACCTGGCGCAAGCGGCCGGCGTCGCCTCGCAACTGATCCGGAACGTCGGTTTCCACACGCCAGGCGAGTTCCAGGCCTTTCTTGTGCGCTGGCAAAGCCATAGCTTTCAGCGCATCGCCCAGGCTCTTTCGCAGCGAGAACTGCATCTGTTCGAAATCGAGCTTGCCTGCTTCGATCTTGGAGAAGTCCAGGATGTCGTTGAGCAGCCCGAGGAGCGAGTCGGCGGAAGCCTTCACCATGTCCAGAAATTCGCGCTGTTCGGAACTGAGTTCGGTATCGAGCGTAAGCTCGGTCATGCCGATGATGCCGTTCATAGGCGTGCGGATTTCGTGGCTCATGTTGGCCAGGAATTCGCTTTTGGCTTCGCTGGCCTGCTCGGCCGCTTCTTTCGCGAGAAGCAGGGCCTGTTCCGCGCGGGTGCGCTCCAGGATCTCCTTCTTGAGTTCGAGAGTGCGCTCTTCGACGCGCGCTTCCAGGCGATCATGAGCCAGGCGGAGTTCGGCATCGCGCTGCTGAATCTGGCCGAGCATCTCGTTGAAGCGATCGAACAGGAGTCCGATTTCGTCGTGAAATTTCTTGGTAACGCGCAGCGAGTAATCTCTTCCAGCGGAAACTTCCGAGGCAGCCCGGGCGAGTTCGAGAATGGGTTCGGAAATAATGCGTTGCAGGCGGGAGGCCAGCAGGTACGCGCTGATGAAGGAGATGAGCACGGCCACCGAGGAAATCAGCTCGAACCGGCGCGTGCGCTCGTGAATTTCTGCGAGGTCTGAATTCAAATAAATCGCGCCGATGGTCTGGTTGCGCAAGCGAATCTGATGAAAAAGGATCATGGCGTCCTGGGTAGTCTCGACACCATCGGGGCGCAGCGCGGGCGCCGAGGAGTTGCCAGCGGCGGGCTTGCGCATGTAGCGCGCGAGGATTTTGCCGTCGGCGGTGTAAACGCACGCCTCCACGATGTGGCGCTGAGCGCTCAACGAGGCTAGCGTCTCATTGGCCGATTTCGAATCGAAGAAAGTGAGCGCCGCAGTCAGGTTTGAGCCGGTGACGTCGGCGAGCGTGGCCAGGTCGGCGGACATGCCGCTGCGAAAAGTTGTCAGGTCGTAAATGGCAAAAACTCCGGCGGCCAGCAAAATGGCCACGGCGCAAGTGATCAGCACGATGGCGTTCAGCTTCAGCCGGATAGGCACATCATGATGGGCGCGCATGTCAGCTCTTCCCTGCATATCCGCCATCGTGGACGATGCGGGCCAGCATCAGGAGCTTCGAGCTGAGCGTCAGGCCCGCACGCTGCGCCGCTTCCGGATTAATGGCGAAGCGCACGTGGTTACCTTCCAGGGTGAACTCGATGGCGCCGCCGGAGGATGCGAATCCGTCGGTTTCGCCCACCAGCAAAACGCGCGCGCCGCGCACCCCTTCCACCACTTCCCCGTAGCGATGCATCTCCGAGGAACTGACAAAAACCACCTGGCAGCGCCGCGCCTCCGCCAGATCTTTCGTGCGGCGCAACACCACGGGATGCGCTCCCAAGGACTTTCCCGCTAGAGTATTCTCCAATACGTGCCCGAAAGGATCGTCTCCGAGGACGCATATCGCAAAGGGAGACTGTGCATTCGCGTAAGTACCGGGAGGCCAGTCGACGAACTTCGCGAAGTTGAAAAGAAAGGCGGCTTTGACCTGATACTCGTTGGGGGAATCGCTCTGCGCAAACGTTCGCACGGAGACGGAAAAAATGGAAAGTATGACGATCCCCGCGGCGGCCGCACGCCAGCGAGCGGTCCGCCCGCAGCGGCGCCATTGCTCAGCCGGAGCAGCCGGCTTTGAGCGCGCCATCATGAGATTTCCGGCCCTTCCTGGCGCATCAGAATTTCACCGTGAACTGCGCATAGGCGCTGCGCTTCAGCAGCATGGTTTGTACGCTTGAATTGAAATCGACGAATTCCGTGTGGTGATCGCGCAACAGGTTCTGGCCAAAAACCCCGAACGAACTGCGCTCAGCAAATTGCCAGGAAACCCCGGTATCCAAACGCGTGTAGGACGGCTCCACGGGATCGGCCAGCTGGCCGGAGAAATATGCCGAAGTATTCCAGGTGAGGGCGCGGGTGAGGGCGAATTGAGATCGAAGCTGAGCCGATTGATGCGGCGTGCTGCCCTGCGCTTCCCGCACGGACGACGAATCGTGGCTCAGCGGGCTCAGGTGCATGTGAATTCGCTCGAAGGCGTAACCGGGACTCAGTGTCCACCGATCGGTAGCCTTCCAGTGCGCCGCCAGCTCCACGCCATGCGCTTCGCCGTACATAAGATTGTCGTAGATGAATGGGATCACCAGATGTGCCGGGGCCGGAGAGGATTCGAAGAATGGAGAGGAGGGTTCCTGTGTTTGAAGGTTATTGTAAATATTGTAGTAGAGAGAAACATCCACAGAAGTCCGGCGGTTTAGGGCGCCGCGATATCCAAGTTCGTACGCATCGGGGTGTTCGTCTCCAAAATTCGGGTTTCCGAGCAGAGCGACTATTTGGGGCACCCCGCCCGGACCAGGCAGAGTTGCAAAGTTTACGCGTATTGAAGTGTCGGTATCGGCAGGAGTGCGGGCGGCGCGGGATGCTGCTAACCAAAGAGTGTTCCGGGGGCTCGGCAGCCAAGCCAAGCGCGCCGTGGGCATGAAGTTCCAACCGGTGTAATAGTTCTGTTCAACCTTCGTACCCATTGTGAGATAGAGGCGATCGCGAACGAGCGCAATTTCATCCTGAACGAACGCGCTGAATAGATTCGAATCCAAGATGGAGGGCACCAGCGAAACGAAAATTTCCATGGGTCTCCGATAAGGAATAGCGGTCTTCCAGTCCCCAGACAAATTCCTGCCGGCTACCCACGAGGAAGTGATGCTGGAATTGAACGTCGAAGGTTTGCCGGGCTTCGCGGAGCGTATCATCGCGTTCGTAGTTATCGTAGGAAAATTGCAGCGAAGTATCCCAGCGCTGGGAAGGCGAGTGCTTCCAGGCGGCTTGAACGAATCCGCCGGAGAGCGGGACGTCGTAGGCATCGGTAATGCCGGGGGCAAAAAGTGAAGCACCAAATGAGGCGTTAACTCCCTCACGGCCGGTATACGTGTCGCCTTCGACGGTCAGGGTGTCGGCGGGAGAAAATCTATGATCGATGCGGAAGCCGCCACGAAGCACGTGCCAATCGTCGGCTGCATTTTCGCCGGGTAAATTCGGAGAGCGGTTGAAGTCCGCATATTTCGCAAATATACGATAATCGGTTGCATTGCCAAGCGCGCCGCCGTACTGCAACGTGCCAAAAGCCGGCTCGACCGAACTGCTGGCCGCCACCAATGTGACTCCATGCGTTTCAGAGGCGTTCTTTGAAATGATATTGATAACGCCATTTACCGCGTTGGCTCCCCAAATTGAGCCTCCGGGGCCGCGAATCACTTCGATCCGCTGGATATCTTCAAGGGGGATATCGAGTACATCCCAGAAAACGCCGCCCGTGGCCGGGGAATAAACGCTTCGGCCGTCGAGGAGAACCAAAAGGCCGTCGCTGAAGCGATCGTTGAAACCTCGGGCAGTGATCGCCCAGGTGTTCGCGTTGATTTGCGCCACGTAGATGCCCGGCACCATGCGGAGCAGGTCGGGAATGTCAATTGCACCCGAATTTCGAATGTCCTCTTGCGTGATGACGTATATCGCCGCCCCGATGCGCGCCAGTTTCTCTTCCTTTTTTGAGACCGAGGTAACCTGGATATTCATCAGGTCTTCGATACTCCTGGCCGTTAGATCCTCCGGTTGCTGCGCGTGAACAGGCGACGAGCAGAGCGCCCAAAGCAAAAGGAAAACAGCCGGAAGTATCGCCGCGAGCAAGTTTCCGCACGGCGGCAGTAATTTGTATCTGTTGTTCATTTGGAAATGGCTGCTAAACAAAGGCGCCAGTTGTCTGGGCGAATCACCGCTGCGAACGCGGGGGCTGGCGTTCGGCGGCGACAAAGGTGCGTACCAGCGGAATGGCGTGTTGATCCGGTTCTGCGCCCGCGGCAATCGCTGCGGCCTCCGCGGGCTGCGACTCCACCGGCACCCGCGCGCTCTCTGTCTCCTTCATGAAGGTGAGCCCGTGCTCGTTATTCCAGTCGATGTCGATCACGTCGCCGAGGCGCACCTGATCGGTGGCCAGCAAACTTGCCATGGGGTACACCAGATTTTTCTCGATGGCGCGCTTCAGGTACCGCGCGCCGTATTTCAAATCGGTTCCCTCGCGCAGGAGGAAGTCTTTTCCCGGGCGAGTCATGCGGAACAGAAAACGGCCATGAGCTGTATCGAGCACGCGCTGCTGCACCATGGCCAACTCGATTTCAAGAATCTCCTCGAGTTGCTCGCTGCGCAGCGGATGGAAGACAACTGTCTTATCGATGCGGTTCATGAATTCCGGCGCGAATTTGCGCTTGGCCGCCTCGGTGGCGGATTTCTCCACTTTCTGGTCCAGGCGCGGGCGCAATTCGGGCGGGACGGTAGGCGCAAAGCCCATGCCGCCGGTCATGAGTTCGGTGATCTCGCCGCCGCCGAGATTGGAAGTCATGAAGATCATGGTCTGCGACAAATCAACGCGGCGGTTGTCGCCGAGCGTGAGCGTGGCTTTATCCAATATTCCCAGCAGCAGTTGCCACAGAGAATCGGAAGCTTTTTCGATCTCGTCGAAGAGCAGAAAACTGATCTTCAGTTTCTCGGTGTGATATTGCGCGAGCGCTTCCTGCGTGATCAGCGGATGCGTCTCGCGGTGCCCCAAATATCCCGGAGGCGAGCCGATGAGCTTGGCAATTTCGTGCGAGTGCTGAAATTCAGCGCAATCGACTTTGATGAGCGCCCGCGGATCGCCAAACAACACTTCCGCCGTGGCCTCGACCACGCGCGTTTTGCCCGCGCCGGTCGGACCCAGAAACAGCAGATTGCCTACAGGACGATCCGGCGAATTCAGGCCGGCGCGAAACACTTGATACAGATCGACCACCGCCTGCACCGCTTCGTCCTGCCCCACGATTTTGCGGCGAAGGCCCGCTTCAAAACCCCGGGACTCGTGACTCCGCAGTCCCGGATCTAACTGCCGGCTCGTTCCCCCGATCATGCGACCCCCTCCTGCCCGACTTATCGGCAGACCTCGTCACCCCGATTGATGAATACCGCACCGGGAACAACCAAGCAGAAAGCGGGCCAAAAAGGAGAATCGACGGTATGCCTAGTTTTCTGAATCGAAACGACTTAGGAGCGGGCTAAAAAATGTGGAAGGCAGAGTATTCAGGAGCTGGAGTTTCACCCAGGACATCAACGGACCGATCTGGAACGTTACAGCTCTGTTTCGGGTTCACAGACCGTTAAACATCCTCAACTTGCTTCCAAATCTCTAATCCCGTATGGTGTGGGCGAGTCCCCCAAAAGAGAGGCCATGAGACGTATTCTTGTAGTGGAAGACGATAAAGATATCGTCGAGTTGGTGAAATATAACCTGGAAAAGGACGGTTACCAGGTCACGGCCTGTGCCGATGGCGCAAGCGGCTTGGCGCAGATCCGCAAAACGCCGCCGGACCTGCTGGTGCTCGACTTAATGCTGCCGAAGCTTTCCGGGCTGGATATCTGCAAGGACATTCGCCGCGATGTAAGCCTAAACCGTTTGCCGATTTTGATTCTCACGGCAAAGGGCGAAGAAGCGGATCGTGTGGTGGGTCTGGAACTCGGCGCGGACGATTATGTCACCAAGCCGTTCAGCCCGCGAGAACTGGTCGCGCGGGTGAAGGCGCTTTTGCGTCGAGCCGATCCCGGCAACACCTCGGATAAGCCGCTGGAAATCGGCCCCCTGCGCATCGATCCCGCCGCGTACCGTGTGACGCGCTCGGGAAAAGCCGTGGCTATGAGTACGCTCGAATTTCGGCTGCTCTATTTTCTGGCCACGCGGCCGAATCGCGTGTTCACGCGCGATCAGCTTCTGGATGGCGTGTGGGGCACGGAGCGGTTTGTGACGCCGCGCAGCGTGGACGTATATGTGCGGCGGCTGCGGGAGAAGATTGAAAACGATCCGCAGCATCCATCGTATATGAAAACGATTCGCGGAGCGGGCTACCTCTTCGAGACACGTGCGAGCTAGGCTTTTCTGGAACCTTGGGCTCACCTGCGTGGCCCTGATTCTCGCCGCTGTTCTTTCGATTGATTTCTACTCCTCGCAAGCGCTTCGTCAGACTTACATCGACTCCGCCGCGCAGCAGTTATCCGCGCTTACCCGCTTGGCGCGCGCGAACCCGCCCAATCCTGCTAACGGCGATGAACTGCGCGGCTGGACGCAATGGATGGCGCGGGGCGGCGTGCGCGTCAGCGTCATCGACGCCACGGGCCGGGTGCTTTCTGAATCCGCGCGCGATCCCGATGGCATGGAAAATCATTCCGACCGGCCCGAATTTAAGCAGGCCATGGCCACCGGCGAGGGCCACTCCGTGCGGCACAGCGCCACGCTGAATCAGGAAATGATGTATACGGCGGTGCGCGTTGTGTCTGCTGCGGGCGCGCCGAGAGTAATTCGCCTGGCGCTGCCGCTTGCGCCAATGGACGCTTCGCTTTCCGCGCTGCGGCTGAGATTGATGCTGGCATCACTGTTGATCGTACTGCTGGGCGCACTAACGTTGTTCGTATTCTTCCGATCTTTTGCCACCAGGGTGGACCGGCTCACGCAATTTTCGCTGCGCCTGGCCAAGGGAGACTTCCGTCCTTTACCCGCCGAACATGCCCGCGATGAACTTGCGGAATTAACCGCGTCGTTGAACCAGGCCGCGGCCTCCATGGACCGCACCATCCAATCGCTCAGCGGCGAGCGAAACCGATCGAGCGCCATTCTGCGCAGCATGGTGGAAGGTGTGGCCGTCATTGACGCGAACGAGCGGCTGGTCTTTTCCAACCGGGCTTTCTCGCAAATTCTGAGTCTCAATTCCAAAACCAGCGAAGGCCGGCCTCTGATTGAAGTGCTGCGGAATTCCAAGCTGCTGGAGCTGATCCGCCGAGCGCTGACAGGCGAAGAGGGGCTGCAGGCGGATATCGTGATGGGAACGGTGCAGGTCCGAAGTTTTTCCGCCACCGCGGCCCCGGTGAAAGCGCTCGACAGCGAACCAGCCAGCGGGGTCAGCGCCATGCGCGCGCCGAACCCTTCCGACAAACCTTCGGGCGCCGTGGTGGTGCTGCACGATGTGACCGAGCTTCGGCGGCTCGAACGCGTGCGCCAGGATTTCGTCGCCAACGTTTCGCACGAATTCAAAACGCCGCTCACCGCTATTCAGGGCTTCGCGGAGACGCTGCTCTCCGGTGCCATCGACGATCCCAAGAATAATCGGCGCTTTCTGCGGATTATCCGCGACCACGCCACGCGGCTGGCGCGCCTCACCGACGATTTGCTGAAACTCGCACGCATCGAGGCCGGGAAGCTGGAAGTACAACTCTTGCCGGTGACCGTTCGCGAAGTGGTGGACTCCTGCATGGAGACCGCGCTGCTCAAGGCAAATAAAAACCAGATTGCCATTACCGTCGAGGTTCCGGACGACCTTCCACGCGTGCGCGGCGACGCCGCCTTGTTGCGCGATGTGGTGCAAAATCTCGTCGACAACGCCATCCAGTACACGCCGCCCGGCGGCAAAATTCTCATCAGCGCCGAACGCAAAAACGGCGACGCGATCATTGCCGTCACGGACACTGGCATCGGCATCCCTCTTTCCGATCAAGAGCGCATTTTCGAACGCTTCTATCGTGTAGACGCGGCGCGCTCGCGCGAAGCGGGCGGCACCGGCCTGGGATTGTCCATTGCCAAGCACATCGTGGAAGTCCACGGCGGCGATCTGTGGGTCGAAAGCGAAGTTGGCGCCGGCTCGAAATTCTCTTTTTCTGTTCCTCTAGCCGCCTGACGCGCGCCCCTGTTTCGGAAGATTCACGAGCCATTCAACTCCTTGCAACCCCGAAGTGCCACCGTGTAAAAAGCGGAGATTAGGGATTCGGAGAGGGATTTTATGCCAGGAAAAACGAATTCGGACGGCATCCTGCAAAATGTGCTGGTGAATTATTTGGTATCGCAGGCACGAACGGTGGAGGGATCGATTAATCGGGCGTTGTGCGCGGTTATGGAACGAAACGACCGGGTTGCCGCCGAAGTGTTTCTCAACGAGCCACGCATCAATGAAATGGAGATTCTCATCGATGAGCACGCCATTCGCCTGTTGCGCCAGGGCAACTTGAGCGACGGGGACTTACGCATGCTCGTGGCGACGCTGAAGATCAACAACGATCTGGAACGCATGGGCGATCTCGCCGTGAACCTCAGCGAACGCGCTATTTCACTGGTAAGCCTGAAAATGGTGGAAAATCCGCCGGAACTCGAGCCGATGACTACGGCTGTGCGCGCGATGGTGTCCAAGTGCCTGGGAGCGCTGATCTACCAGAACGTCGACCTAGCGGCGCAGGTGCTCGAGAGCGACGACGTGGTAGACCAGTATCGCGACCGCATTTTCGAGGCTCTGCTTTCCTCCACTGCCGCTGCGCCCGATCACGCCGGACCGAACGTCCATTTCATTCTTGTTTCCCGGCACCTCGAACGCATCGCCGACCACGCCACGAATATCGCCGAGGACATTTTGTTCTGGGTGCGCGGCCTGGAAGTCCGCCACGGACGCGCCAGGCAACAGGATGAGCTAAGCGAAGCAAAAGCGACAGCCAGCGCGTAGTCACGGAGTTTTCACACAACACTCATCGCAAGTTCAACCGCGGAGCTTACTTTGCTTCCTCACGAGCCCGGCGGACACGGTGATTCTGCCGGGAAATCAGCAGCTTGACCAAGCGTAACCGTTAATCCATCTGAATTGAGCGAGTTGTAGCTGCGGGTTTTGTGGCCGAACGCTTGGAGATCGCTCCATCTCCTTTTTGGGAAGATGTAACACGGCAGTAACAATTCTAAAGAATAATGAGGTGAATCCGCGACACATGAAAAAGACAATTTTGGTTGCGTTGCTTGTGCTGGGCTTGGTAGCAACCACCGGCGCCGACGGCACCGTGCTCCTGAATGCGGCCGGCGCCACCTTTCCCTACCCCATCTACTCAAAATGGTTTGACGTTTACCACAACGCCCATCCCAATGTGCAGATCAACTATCAGTCGATCGGTTCGGGCGGCGGCATCCGCCAGCTACAGGCTGGCACGGTCGATTTTGGCGCCTCGGATGGCCCCATGAGCGACGAGCAGCTCGCCCAGTCCAAAGTGAAGATTCTGCACTTTCCCACGGTGCTGGGCGCGGTGGTGCCGACGTACAACATTCCTGGTGTGAGCGGCGATTTGAATTTCACACAGGCGGCGTTGGCGGGGATTTACCTCGGCAAGATCACGAAATGGAACGATCCTGAGCTCACCAAGGCGAATCCCAGCGTGAAGCTGCCCGGCGACGACATCGTCGTGGTTCATCGCTCCGATGGCAGCGGAACCTCTTACATCTTCACCGATTTTCTTTCCAAGGTTAGCCCGGAATGGCAGAGCAAGGTCGGCAAGAACACTTCCGTGAACTGGCCGGTAGGTTTGGGCGGCAAGGGCAACGAAGGCGTTTCCGGATTGGTGAAGCAGACTCCCGATGCGATCGGTTACATCGAATTGATTTACGCGGTGCAGAACAACATCCCATACGGCAAAGTTCAGAACGCCGCGGGCAAGTTTGTGAAGGCCGATCTTGCGGGCGTCACAGCTGCTGCGGCCGGCGCGGCCAAAGACATGCCGGCGGATTTTCGCGTGTCCATCACGAATGCCCCTGGAGCGACGGCGTATCCGATTTCCAGCTTCACCTGGCTGCTCATTCCCGCTCAGATTCCCGACGCGGCCAAGAAGAATGCCATTAAGGATTTTCTCAAGTGGATGCTGGTCGACGGGCAGAACTATAACGAAGGACTGTCCTACGCGAAGCTTCCCAAACCGGTCATCGTGAAAGAAGAGAAGGCAATTGCCCTGATCCAGTAGCCACGGTCAGTGCTAAAGATCATCGAATGGCCACATCCGCCACAGCCATGGAGCACGCAGCCCCGCCAGAACCGGGGCTGCGTGCATTCGTGCAAAAACTGCGCAACGGGGACCAAGTCGTGCACATCATCACCCTGATTTTCGCGGCCACAATTCTTCTGATCACTTCCCTGCTGGTCTACGAGCTTTGGATCAATTCCAGCTTGTCGCGCTCGAAATTCGGCTTGATGTTTTTCTGGACGCGTGTGTGGGATCCGGTCTCCGGCGATTTCGGAGCTTTACCTTTCATTTACGGGACCCTCGTTACGGCAGTCGTTTCCCTCGCCATCGCCGTGCCACTGGGATTGGCCGCCGCCATCTTTCTGGCGGAACTCGCGCCGCGAAGGCTGAGTGACGGCATCGCTTTCCTGATCGACTTGCTCGCGGCGGTACCCAGCGTGATTTACGGTTTGCTGGGCATTTTCATCGTGGTGCCGCTGATGCGCACCGTGATCGGCCCGGCCCTGAAGCATACGCTGGGATTCCTGCCGTTATTCTCAGGCCCTAACTACGGAGTCGGATTTCTCACCGCCGGAATCGTGCTGGCGATCATGGTGGTCCCATTCATCATTTCCGTTTCCCGCGAAGTGCTGCTGACCGTGCCGCGCGAACAGCGCGAAGCCGCGCAGGCTCTCGGCGCCACGCGCTGGGAATCGACCTGGCAGGTAGTGGTTCCCTGGGCGCGAACAGGTATTATGGGTTCCATATTTCTTGCGTTGGCGCGTGCTCTAGGCGAGACCATGGCGGTGACCATGGTCATTGGCAACGATCCCAAGATTGCCGCTTCGCTGTTCGCTCCGGGCTACACCATCGCTGCGGTCATCGCCAATGAATTCACCGAAGCTACCGGCAACTTGTACTTGAGCGCGCTGATCGAGCTGGGTCTGGTCCTCTTTCTTATGACATTCATCCTGAACGGTCTGGCCCGCCTACTGATTGTGGCCACCGAACGCGGAGGGGGACGCCCCGCATGAGCCAAATGATGGAAGACATGCGTCTGCGATGGCGCAAGTCGCTCAACATCGTCATGTTGACGCTGACCGGCGTTGCCGCCTTCGCCGTAGTTTCGGTGCTGTTTCTAATTCTCGGGTACCTGATCTACAACGGCGGCAAGTCGCTCAACTGGGATTTCTTTACCAAGCTCCCTAAACCGGTGGGAGAAACCGGCGGCGGCATGGCCAATGCTATTGTCGGAAGTTTGAAGCTCCTGTTCCTGGCCGCAATCATGGGGTTGCCCGTCGGCTTGCTGGCGGGTGTTTATCTGGCCGAATTTGGCGGAAAAACTTTCTCCTTCGTCACGCGCTACACCACGGACTTGCTGAACGGCGTTCCCTCGATTGTAATGGGAATCTTCGCGTATGCGCTGGTGGTGTTGCCCGTGAAGCACTTTTCCACGCTGGCTGGTGGCGTGGCGCTGGCCATCATGGTGATTCCTATTACCGTCCGCAGCACGGAAGAGTTCTTGCGCGCTATTCCGGGCAACATGCGCGAAGGCGCCATGGCGCTGGGCGCCAGCAAATGGAAAACGATCGCCACGGTGATTCTGCCGGCAGCCAGCGGCGGCATCATGACCGGGATGTTGCTATCCTTGGCGCGCGTCGCGGGAGAAACGGCCCCACTGTTGTTTACCGCGTTCAGCAATCGTTACTGGAGTTCGGGTTGGGAACAACCCATCGCGTCTCTGCCGGTAATGATCTATACCTACGCCATTGCGCCTTATGACGATTGGCATCGGCAGGCCTGGGCGGCGGGATTGGTTCTTTTGGGATTGGTTTTATTAGCGAATTTGGGCTGTCGGCTTGTACTGAATCGCCGAGGAGCCTACCGGGGTGTCTGACATGGCATCAGCCGCGCAAAGCAAGGAAATCGCCTCGAGGCTCGCGCTGAAAGTACGGGCGAACGAGCCGGCCTCGACGGCACCCGCCAAGGAGACCGCCGTGCGCTTCGAGATCTCCAATCTCGATTTCTTTTACGGGCAGAAGCAAGCGGTGTACGGGCTCAACCTGAAAATTCCCAAGAACAAGGTAACCGCGCTGATCGGGCCATCCGGATGCGGGAAATCCACTTTCCTTCGCACGCTGAACCGCATGAACGAAATGTTCCACAACACGCGCGTGGTGGGTCAGATCCTGCTCGATGGCCAGGATATTCTGCAGATGGACGTGGTGAAGCTGCGCCGCCGTGTTGGTATGGTGTTTCAGCGCCCTAACCCGTTCCCCAAGTCGATTTACGATAACGTCGCCTATGGCTTGCGCATCAACGGCTACAAGGGACGCCTCGATGATCTGGTGGAGCACAGCTTGCGCCGCGCCGCTTTGTGGGAAGAGGTAAAAGATTACCTGCAGAAATCGGCTTTCGCCTTATCCGGCGGCCAGCAGCAGCGCTTGTGCATTGCGCGCGCTCTCGCCGTCGATCCGGAAGTTCTGCTTCTGGACGAACCCTGCTCCGCTCTCGATCCGGTAACCACCGCGAAGATCGAAGAGTTAATGTTCCATCTGAAGGATAGCTGCACCATGGCCATTGTCACGCATAACATGCAGCAAGCGGCGCGGGCCAGCGACTACACCGCCTTCATGCTGGATGGAAAGCTGATCGAGCACAGCGAAACTCCGAGATTGTTCACGACACCAACCGATGCGCGTACCGAGGCTTACATCACCGGCCGCTTCGGATGAGACTCCGCGGTTGCGCGCGGCGTCGTGGGCCCTGGCAAACGTTTTCTTAACTGAGGCGGCGAGGAAAAATGGAACGTCATTTCGAACGCGATCTCGAGGAACTTAAACAGCGGCTGCTCTGGATGGGCGGCCTGGTGGAGCGCGCCGTGCATCAGGCTGTGCACGCGGTGCTGGATGCCGATGAGCAGCTTGCCGAAGCTGTGCTCAGCGAGGAAGACGCCATCAACGAGATGCAGATCGAAATTGACGAGCGCGTCCAGCGCCTGCTGGCCCTGCAAGCTCCCATGGCCGCCGATCTCCGCTTTCTGCTGGCTTCTTCGCGCATCAACGGAGATCTGGAGCGTATCGGCGACCAGGCCGTAAACATCGCGCAGTCCGCCATGCGCGTGCTTCGCCATCCCCAGGTGAAACCCTACGTAGATTTGCCGCGCATGAGCGAGTTGGCCGAAGGCATGGTGCGCGACAGCCTGAATGCTCTCGTTCGTGGAGACCAGGAACTCGCGCAAAGCGTCATGCAGCGCGACGATCAGGTGGACCGTCTGCGCGACCAGATGTTCCGCGAGTTACTCACCTACATGATGGAAAACTCCTCGGTGGTTTTTTCCGCCTTCGAGCTAGTGCTTGTGGCGAAGAATCTTGAGCGCATCGGCGACCACGCTACGAATATTGCTGAAGATGTAATCTACTTCGTCGCCGGCCGCGACGTGCGCCACCCGGCGCTCGATCGCCGCTGAAGCAGCGTCACACGCCGCTGTAACCTGCGTCACATTCCTGCCGCTTGAGGCCAAGCTATAATTTTGTTTGCGAATGGTTTCGGCGTTCCGGAGGAATGTATGCCCACTGCAAATGTGAAATGGACCGGCGGAGAGGAATTTACGTCTACGACCCCCTCGGGACACACGCTGAAATTCGATGGCGACCGCAAACACAACGCAGCGGCCAGCCCCATGGAGATGCTTCTCTGCGCGCTGGGTGCCTGCAGCTTGATAGACGTGGTGCTGATTCTCGGCAAAAAGCGCCAAGCGTTTAAGTCGCTCGAAGTGGATGTATCCGGAGAAAAAGCAGAGACCACGCCCGCAGTATGGACCCAAATCGACATGGTTTACCGATTGTCCGGCGATCTCGACGATAAAGCCGTTCGCGATTCCATCGAGCTGAGCCAGAACAAATATTGTTCGGTGGCCGCCATGCTCGGCAAAACCGCGAAAATCACCTATCGCTACGAAATTTCCAATCCAAAATCATAGGCTCTGCTGCGCAGTGTTTCCTTGCGAGTGCCGCGCGGGATTGCATACAATCGTTCGTCTGTTTCGTAAGCGCCGTATCTGTTCGTGAAGCTTCTGGAGCTGATGGATGACCAAACGCATCGCCGCAAAGATCACCGGGGTGGCGGGTTACGTTCCGCCGCGCGTGGTCACCAACTTCGATCTGGAAAAAATGGTGGATACCACCGACGAATGGATCCGCACACGCACCGGCATCCACGAGCGGCACTATGCCGACCCGGGCGTGGCTTCCTCACATCTCGGCACCGAAGCGGCAAAGAAATTGTTGGCGACGAAAGGCGTTTCCCCGGAAGAAATCGAAATGATCGTGGTGGCCACGGTAACGCCGGACATGCTTTTCCCTGCTACCGCCTGCCTGATTCAAGATCGGCTGGGCGCCACGAATGCCTGGGGCTTCGATCTTTCCGGCGCCTGCTCCGGTTTCGTCTATGCTCTAACCACCGGCGCGCAATTCGTGGGCGCCGGCACGCACAAAAAGGTGCTGGTCATCGGCAGCGACGTGATGACTTCAATTCTCGATTACAAGGATCGCGCCACCTGTGTGCTCTTTGGAGACGGGGCTGGCGCCGTTCTGCTGGAACCCGCCGAATCCGATTCCGAAGGCATCATTGATTTTGCCAACGATCTCGACGGCTCTGGTGGATGCAATTTATATATGCCCGCGGGCGGTTCGTTGCATCCGGCGTCCGCGGAAACCGTGGAAAAGCGCATGCATTATGTGCATCAGGAAGGGCAATCGGTGTTCAAGTACGCAGTGCGCCGCATGGCCGAGCTGGCTTGCCAGTTGCTCGAGCGCAATGGTGTCTCCAGCAAGGATATTGCGCTGGTGGTGCCGCATCAGGCGAATCTGCGCATTATTCGCGCCATGCAGGAACGGCTGGGCGTGGATGATTCGAAAATCATGGTAAACATCGACCGCTTCGGCAACACTACCGCGGCCACCATTCCGCTGGGGTTGATGGATGCGGTCGAGCAGAAGCGCCTGAAGAAGGGTGACCTAGTGCTGCTGATTGCCGTGGGCGCGGGCTATACCACCGGCTCGGTGCTGATGCGCTGGGCGTATTGATGTAACGCTGACCTTTCGCTTCCACGCCTCGGGCTGCAAATCGAATCGGCGGGTTGAAGTCGAATCATTTCGTTTCGTGCGGCCGGCCCCGCTTATTGCCAATTCCCGCCGAAAACCAGTACTGGATTGGTATCGCCAGCCGTGGTGGTGATCAAAACAAATTGCGAAGGCGTGGCCGCATAAAATGCGCCACTAATCCCCGGGGGCGATGTGAACGATAGCAAACCCAGCCCTGTAGTTGAGTTGATAATGTAGGTGCCCGCCAGAGTCAGGGACGCGTTGTTTGCAGACGTAGTGCTTTGATCCTCCGCGCCGCTTATGGTCTGAATGCCATCCAGAGTAAGCACTCCAGACACATCCTGAGCGGAATTCACCGCGGGGGAAGAACTGCCAACTGCAAAGGTGCTCTTCAACGCCAGAGCCGTGAATGGGCCGCCTGTTTGCGGTTCAAAAACTCCAAAGAAGGGATTGTCGTTGATCGTGCCCACGGCGAAAGCTTCATTTTGATTGATCATGTAAAAAACCGGGGCAACGGGATTCACGATATCCGTTTGCACGCGACCGAATGTGTCTGCATTGACGAAGTTCGCCGTGCCGCTGAAGGTGCTCGCGGTACCCGCTCGATTTTCAACTCCCGCGAAAGTAAAAGCGCTGACGCCAGTGACTGTAAGCGAGGCAATGGCCTGATCCGGCACGTACGTGCTGCCGGAGAAAAATTGTCCCGTCAATCCCGCCACGCTCGCGCCCGTGAACTCACCCGCCGGACTTGAAAATGGATATCCGATTTGTTGCCGCAGCGTCCCCACGGTCAGGAACGGCGTGCCCGCGCCGTCAGTCTCCACCAGGAAATATTCCGACGCAGAAACTGGATACGCGCTGAATTTCATACTGGGCAAACTTGCGGGAAAAATCGTTGCGGTGCAGCGCGCAGTTTGCGAAGTCGTTTGATACGTTCCCGAGACAGTCTCCTGGGCGTACGATGTAAATCCCGGTGCGTTAGCATCCATTTCGCCATTTCCGATGCTTCCCGTGCCGGCGGCACTTCCTGGCGGCGAGGCCGTGAATCTTCCAGCCAGCGCCACCGGGCCAGCGGTGAAGCCGCCAAGCCCCGTCGCTGTTCCGGTAATCCCCACCGCATACTCACCGCTGATGGTGTTGAACGTGCAGACGCTCACGCTTTGCTTCTCGACGCGCCCCGATCCGCGGACGCCAGTTGCGTCAAACTCGATCAGCCTGCCGTGGGCGCCGGTCGCATCGATCGCGAACGCGTAAGTAGGCGAACCGGACAGGCTGCTGAAAACCAGGGTGCCTCGGTTGTCCGCGCCGATAATGTAACTTCCGGTGAAGGTTTGGTTGGTGTTCCCGGCCGAATTGGTCACGTCTTCCACGCCGCTGCTGAGATTGCCGGCGCCATCCGCATGGAAACTCCCGCCGAGAACAACCGCTCCCGAGGCATTGAATCCGCTCACTTCAAATGCATAGTTTCCACTGAGCAACGAGGCGTTTCCGGATCCGATGACCGGCAGCGTAAAACTTTCTGTTACCGCTGCCGCCGGCGACTCGCTGTCAGTCACCGTCACACTGAATGTCCCGGACGCGCTCGGCGTTCCCGAAAGCAATCCCGTTGAACTCAGCGTCAGTCCCGCAGGCAGGGTCGACCCCGTTGCTGTGGACCACTGATACGGCGGGGTTCCTCCAGTTGCAGCGAACTGCTGCGAGTAGGCAGTACCGGCGGTGGCCGCCGGCAGTGGCGACGTTGTGGTGATTGCAAGGGTGGTCACGGTGATTGACAGCGATTGCGTCGCGGCGGAGCCGGTTGAATCCGTGACCTTCACGGTGAATGTTGAGGTTCCCGCACTCGTCGGCGTTCCAGAAATGGTGACCGAGCTCGTTGTGCTTGAGCCCAAAGACAGTCCGGCGGGAAGCGTTCCTGCGGAGATGGACCAAGTAAAGGGCGAGCTTCCATTCGCCCTCACGGTAGCGCTGTATGAGACGTTCAGGCTTGCCGTCGGTAGTGAGGTGGTCGCGATCGTCAAATGCTGCTGATATGGGGTTCCGGCGCATCCTTGGAAAATGACGCATGAAAACATAGCACTACATAGTAGAAGTATTAAACTCGTGCCTCTCACCATTGGATCACCCACTAGGAATTAAACAACAAAAGCCCGCGCGTGCATGGGGAATGAGACAGGCCATGGCCTATCAGGTAACAAACGCCATGTGATTGAAAAGGAAAAACTTAGAAGGAGCCGACTTCCGCCGCGAGAGCTTGATTTTGCTGCACCTGTTGCATGAGCACGGCCACTGCGTAGCGGGCGCAAAGCTGCATTTCGGACTTGGCCCAGTCCTTGGCTCCCAAGCCCGCAAACAGTTGCAGGGCAGCATGATACATCCGGACCGAGCGCAATTTGGGGGCACTGACCATATCGGGGCAGAGCTTCTTGAACGCCGTAAGATCACTGAAGTCTTTGTCTTTCAGCAAGTTATAGGCCTGCCCAACGACGCCTGTGTCACCGGCGAACGAGGTCGAGGCTACGCGAACCAAGCCCGCGCGCCATTGCAGACCCACGAACTGGATCAAGGCCGCGAAGGAGAGCACGAATATAAACGCTGCGATTAACATTTTTCTGTCCTGCAGCCATTTTGTCCGCAGGCTGTGGGAGTCACAATAGGCCATCCGTACTGGTTTGCACAAAATTCCGGCTTTCCTTCTCTCGACGTCGTGCCGCTTTTCGATGTCGCGCCCTGGAGCACAGTGATTATCCACGCACCGCCCGACCGATTTTTCGGGCATTCTCCCGCTTTTCGGTAATAATGTTCATCGGCACAAACTAACAATTGCGAGGGGTGCTCCTTTGCGTGCAGTCATTATGGGCGGCGCTGGTTTTCTCGGTTCGCACTTATGCGATCGCTTCATTAAAGAAGGATGGGAAGTCCTCTGCCTGGACAATCTGGTCACCGGCGTAGAGGAAAACATCGCCCATCTCCGTCCCCATCCGCGGTTTCAGTTCAAGATTCACGACATTACGCGATTCATAGACGTGCCCGGAAAAGTCGACGCGGTGCTGAATTTCGCTTCGCCTGCCAGCCCGCCCGATTACCTGAAAATTCCGATTCAGACCATGAAGGTGGGTTCGCTCGGCACGCACAATTGCCTGGGTCTTGCCTTGGCCAAGGGCGCGAAATTTCTAATGGCCTCGACTTCGGAAGTCTATGGCGACCCTGACCGCAGCCCGCAACCGGAAAGCTACTGGGGACACGTAAATCCCATTGGGCCGCGCGGCGTGTACGACGAAGCGAAGCGCTTTTCTGAGGCCATCACCATGGCCTATCACCGCTTTCACGGGGTGAACACGCGCATCGTGCGCATCTTCAACACCTACGGCCCGCGCATGCGCCTGAACGACGGCCGCGCGCTGCCTAACTTTCTTTATCAGGCCCTTATGGGCGAACCTATTACGGTTTACGGCGACGGAAAGCAGACGCGCAGCTTCTGCTACGTCTCGGATCTGGTCGAAGGCATTTACAGGCTATTTCAATCGGACGAGTACGACCCGGTCAATGTTGGCAATCCGCAGGAAATCACCATTCTAGAATTTGCCGAGCGCGTTAAGGCTCTGGTCGGCGCGGATGTGCCCATCATCTTTCATCCCTTACCGCAGGACGATCCAAAACAGCGTTGCCCGGACATCGGCAAAGCGCGGCGCCTGCTCAATTGGGAGCCCAAGGTTGGTCTCGCCGAGGGGCTGCAGCAGACATTCGACTATTTCAGCCAGAGAGTGGCCCGCTGAGCGCCCCTCTCCCGGCGCCATCGCTGCATAGATTCCTGCAGGAAAATTCCGCAGTCTAAAACCCGCCAAACAATCGCATTTTATGCGGCCAATCCTGTATAGACCCCTCCCAGCCAAACCATCAGTCTAAGGACCGAGAGGACCCATCAATGAAACTCAAGATTTGTCTTTCGGTGCTGGCATTGTTGACTGCGACAGGCTTGGTTCGAGCCGATCAGACCAAGACCGACGTGACGGAACGCCTGGAATCTTCCACAAAAGTATTGCATCAGCTCGTGGACACTCCCGACAAAGGGATTCCGGACGAAGTTCTCAAAGGCGCAAAGTGCATCGCCGTAGTTCCCAATCTACTTAAGGGCGGTTTCATCCTCGCCGGCAAGCACGGCCGCGGCGTCGCTACCTGCAGGCTACCCAATGGGAGATGGAGCGCGCCGGCTTTCTTCGTGGTCAGCGGAGGCAGCTGGGGCGCGCAAATTGGTGTCGAGTCGATCGACTTGGTCATGGTAATCATGAACGACGAAGGCATGCGCCATCTCATGTCCGATAAGTTCCAGGTCGGTGGCTCTGTTTCTGCTGCCGCGGGCCCGATTGGACGCGATGCTGCTGCCGGCACGAGTTGGAAAGCCGATACCGAGATTCTCACCTACTCGCGATCTAAGGGACTTTTCGCAGGAGTTGACTTGGGCGGGTCCGTAATCGAGAAGGACAAGGATTCGACCGAAGCGCTCTACGGAAAAGACGACTCGACGCGCGCAATCCTCGACGGTGAAGTACACGCTCCTGCGGTGGCCGACTCGTTCCTGGCCGAAGTGCGCCACATCAAATACGAAGCCGTGAACAAGTAAGAGCCAAGTATCAGGTTCAGCGGCAACAGCGGTAGCTTTCGCCGCCATATGTTAGTTCAATGCAGGGCAGGCTTTTCAGCGGCTTTCGCTTCGTGCGAGCGCACTGGAAAGCCTGCCCATGTGTTTGTCAGCCCCATCAGTTCCCGCACTACACTGTATGTATCCCGCGTACTCTTCCACCAAGCGTCCGCGTCGAACTCATCCTGATATGCGGCGTGGACCCTCATTTGTAATCCGCCGTCGGACAACCTCCGCCACAACGCCCGGACGCGGCGCGTGTGCTCCGGAGAAGTAACGATAATGACCCGGTGTTTGTTCTGCGCGCGCATCTGCTCCAGGATTTCTTCCACTTCGTCTTCGGTGTTCGCGATCGGTTGCGGAAAAATTCGAATAGCCGCGGGTGGCACGCCTTCCTGGATCAGCACATCTCGGTTGTAGGATTCCTCACCCGTAAAAGGAATGCCGAGATTTTCCAGCTCGCCAGCGGAGCTGTCCGGACGGCTCACCCAAACTTCTGGCGCGTAACCCATCTGAAAAACGCGCCCGGCCTCTTCCGCCCGAGCGGGCATGCTACCGCTTAGCACCACGATCACGTCTGATTTACCCAGCGGATCTTCGCGGATCAGCCACCGCCCCACGCCTCGAAACGCAACAATGGCTGCGATCACAACCAGCAGAAGGAAAATCAGCAGAATCCGGGTAGTGTGGCGCAAGCGCTTGCCCGCGGTGGGATTTTGAGAAATTCGCTCGGTGACCATGAACGGCTATGCCGCATCGGTGCCGCAGCAGCTCTTAATCGGTAGCTCCCAGCAATTCCCGGCCGGTGAGCAAGCCTTTCAATCCCAGCAGGATCAGTCCAGGCTGGCGCAAGCACACGCGCCACAAGAGCCTCCAGGCGTCATCGCGGGACGATTCGCTCAGCGATTCTCGCGCGGCATCGTTGAGCATATCCACCAGCCGGCTGTAGTCATCTTGCTGAAAATCGTGCATAGTGCGGCGCAGCAGCAGATGAAGATCCAGCTCCCGCCGCAGCTTGCGCAATTCGCGGCTCACGCCGCCATTGACAATCGCCTGCGCCACGCCCATCGCGCCGCGAAACCCCGTTACGATGCCCCCCACCGTCGAGACTTTCACCTGCGCCGCCGCATCTCCCACCAGGTAGACGCTCCCGCTGCCAACTTCCCGGCGCACCGGCACCCAGCGCTTGTAAACCGGAATTCGCGCCGCCTGAAACTCGGCCGGCTCCAGGCCCCGCTTTTCCAGGAACTGTTCCAGTCGCCGGCGCGTGTGCTGCCCGGATTCGCCGATCACACCCAGCGCCCCGCGTGTGTCGGACTCGGGAATCAGCCAATAAAAATACGGCGTGTCCTGCGGCACGAACCACACGCGCACCGTGTCGCGCGGCATGTCTTTCGGCAACGGCACAATGGCCTGCACCAGCGGCACGGTGTTGAGCGTCGGCCAGCCCGCGGCCTGCGCCACGCGGCTGGTAGCGCCATCTCCGCCGATGATCGTGTCCGCGTGAACGTCCTCGCGACTGCCGGTCGCGCAGTTTTCTACTTCCAGTATCAGGCCGCGGCCGTTGGGATACAGCGAATGAAAGCGTCGCCCCAACTCGAGTTTGGCCCCGGCGCGCTGCGCCTCCGCCGCCAGATTCTTAATCAGCGCTCGCCGTTCAACGATCAGATCGGGGTCTTTCAGCGACACCGTGGCCGCGCGGCCATCGGTAAACAATTCGAAGCGCCGGATCTCGTTCACCACGCTGTGCTCAGCCATGCGGCCCAGAATCCGCCGCATCCGTCCGGTTACGATCAACGTGCGCGCTTCTGGTTCCAGCGATTCCGCGCGCTCGAACACGCGCACCGGGACTCCTTGCTGTGAGAGCAGCAGGGCCGAAAATAACCCGGCGGCCGAGCCGCCGACCACCGCTACATCTTGTTTACTCACTGTTTGGACTGGATCAGACTTCCGGTTCTCTGTGCGCTGCTCAAACACCATAGTTGTATGCTTTTGTCCTCGTTCCAAATTCGCGACTGAAATCTGAAATACAGGAGTGCATCAGGCTCTGCGAGTGGCACGCCAGCCAGCATTTCCGGGCGCTTGAGAAAACGCTCGAACTGCAATTATATCGTATGCACGCCAGTGTTCGACGGCCAACGCCCGCGCGAATCCGCGAACCTAGTGCGCAGCAACCGATTTCGCCGCTTTTGTTTGCCGCTCGTAAGGAGCGGTTTCCAATAATAGGACGGCGGCCACACCCAAAACAATCAAAGCTCCGGCCAAAACGTAGGCGGTGGGAAGAGAAAGTCGCGGCACGGCCAGCGCTAAACAACCATACAGGGCCGCAAGCAGATACAGCACCAGCACCGCTCCACGATGGCCCAGCCCCAGATTCGACAGACGGTGCGCCGTGTGATCCTTTCCCGGCGAAGTGAACGGTATCAATCCTCGACGCGATCGCGAAATTGAAACCATCGTCGTATCGAAAATTGGCACGCCGAGAATCAGGATCGGCACCAGCCAGCTCGCCGGAAACGTCGAGCCCTCCGGCCGGATCTTCAGTCCCAGCGTGGCCATCAGGAACCCCAGAAACATGGCCCCCCCATCCCCCATGAAAATTTTCGCCGGGTTGAAATTCCAGCGCAGAAATCCCAGTGCTGCGCCGAACGCAGCCGCGCCGAGCGTCCGCACCATCGTCTGGCCATTCATTACGGCTGCAAACGTAAAAAACGCCGCGGCCACCGCGGCAATGCCCGCGCACAAGCCATCCATGTGATCGAGAATGCTGAACGCCGCCGTGATTCCCACCACCCAGAAAACGGTGAAGCCGATGTCCAGAAGTACGCCGGGAGCGCCGGGGATGAATTGCGAGAAGAGCTGCGCCCGGATTCCGGACGCAACCAGTAGCAGTGCCGCCACGGGCATGCCCACGAACAGCTTGATCTGGTGATGCAGCAGGCCGCGATCGTCGAGAAATCCGACGGTCACTACGAGTGTGCCGCCAGCGATGATGCTGGCCACTTGCAGCCGCGGCTCGCCGTGCAGCGTCAGCAGAATGGCCAGAACAAATCCAAAATAGATGGCCGCGCCGCCAAGAAGCGGAATGGGTGTTACGTGTACCTTCCGCGGCCCGGGCAGGTCAACGAAACCGTAATGCAGCGCGAAGCTGCGCACCGGCACCGTCAGGCTCAACGATGCGATCAGCGCAATGGCAAATGCCACCAGATCGGTGTTGATCATCTTTAAATTCGAACTATCGTGCGGTCAGCATCTTTTCCAGCACGCCGCGCACTTCTTCACGCTGCTTGGTCGCAAAATACCAGTCCATGGTTTTTTTCAACCCGTCGCGAAACGAAGTTTTCGGCTCCCAACCCAGCAGCTTCTTGGCGAGCGCATTGTCCGCTACGCGATTCACCGGCCCCGTGGGCATGTCCGGCCGCAAACGAATCTCCGCTTTCAACCCGGCATTCTCCAGCACCATCTGCACCGCATCCTTCACGCGAATGCGCTCCATGGTTCCCAGGTTCACCGCGGTGCCGTCGTTGATTTTTTCCGCCGCTAAAATCGTTCCGCTCACAATATCATCGACATAGGTCCAGTTGCGCACTTGCATCCCGTCGCCCCACACCTCGAACGGGTTCTGCCCCACGAACGCGCGCGCAATCATGGCGATCACCGCGTGATTTTCCACGCCTCTCGGCCCGTACACCGTGAAAAAACGGCACGATGCCGCGCCCAGTTTGTGCTCGCGGTGATACGCCTGCAGCGTAAGCTCCGCCATCAACTTGGCCCAGCCATACATGTTGTCCGCATCGTGCGGCGGCTTCACCATTTCCTCGCGCAGATAGATTTCCTGGCCGGGATCGGTCTGCATGTAATTTGGATAGACGCAACCGGACGAGGCGTACACCACCTTCTGTGCGCCGGCCTTCACCGCCTCCCAAAAAACAAGGCCATCCAGAAAAAGATTCGAAGCCGGCCCAGCCTGGTGCAAATCCACATACCCGCGTCCGCCATGATCGGCAGCCAGATGAAACACCACCTCAATGCCGTTCATCGCCGCGCGCGCTACGCCCGGCTCGCGCAGATCGGCTTCCATGAACTTGACGCGCCCGTCCTTCAAGTGCCCTTCAATGTTGCCCAGCCGTCCGCTGGTCAGATCGTCCACAACGCGTACCGTCGCGCCGCGCTCGAGCAGCGCATCCACAAGGTGCGATCCAATGAACGACGCGCCCCCGGTCACCAGAACTTTTTTATTTTTCCAGATGTCGTCCTCCATTTGTTTCGCGGCCCACATCTTCCAGCACGCCCACGAAACGTTGCAGTTCGGCCGCCCTAGTATATCTGTTCGCCACTTCGCGGGCGCGTCGTCCCATCCCTTCCAGCCGCATCGGATCCCTTCGCAACTCCCGAATCGCCGCCGCTACCCCAGCGGGATCGTCCGGATCGACCGCTACGCCGCACTCGCATTCGGTGACGATGCGCGCCGCATCACTCTCTTTCGGAGCAACCGCCAGCACCGGCCGGCCCGCCGCGAGTGTCGAATACAATTTGCTCGGTACCACAACGCCTTCGAGCCCGCGCTTTACCGTTACGATATGCACGTCGCCCGCCCGCATCACATGCGGCAATTGCTCTGCGGGGCGAAACGGCTGGAATCGCACGTTCGGTGAGTCGGCCGCCTCTTCTCCCAGCGATTTCCGGTTGGCTCCATCTCCTATAAACACCAGCCCGGTACCTTCGTTGCGCAGCAGCTCCGCCGCTTTCAGCAGCGTCCGCCACGCGCCGTAAAATCCAAGATTTCCCGCATGCAGCGCCACGAACGGAAATCCGCCGCGTATCTCTTGCACCACCGGGTCATCTATCCGCGGCATTGCGGCTGGAAACAACGTGCCGTCGCGCACCACCACGACCCGGTCCGGCGCAACGCCCTTGGTCAGAATGCGCTCGCGCATATCGTCGCCCAGCACGATCACGCGCGAAGCCTGTTTCAGCGCGCTGCGATGCATCTTCTCCCAGCGCTCCACCCATCTGCTGGGCCGCACGATATCGCCCCCAACGGCCATGTCCGGATACAAGTCGCGAATGTTGTACACAAACGGCCGTCCTGCCAGCCGCGCTACGAACGCCCCCGCGATTCCCGCCAACGGAGGATCGGTCATCGCCAGCACCACATCCGCGCGCAGCGCCAAAGCTCGCGGCACCGCCAGCGCCAGATACGAAAGATAATTCGACACGCGCCGCTTCATCTGATGTCGCGGATATGCCGTTGACCCCACTCGCTCCACATTCACCTTGTTCCGCTTGTCCCGCCGCAACAACGCGAACGGATAATATTCGTCCGGATCGTACGAAGGACGCCCCGCGACCACCGTCACTTTGTGACGCTGCGCCAGCGTTTCCGCCACCTGCGCGGCAATCTTGGCCGTCGCGGAAGTATCCGGCGGATAGTATTCGTTGAACAGCAGAATGTGCATGATCCGTCCGCAATGCGGACCGCTTCGCCCCTGCGCTTCCTATTTCAAGCCCGTCGCAACGCCCGCTTCGCTGCGCTCCTGCTTCACCGTCGCCGGTTTTCTCTCCAGCACAAAATTCCCGAGCACCAGCACGTCCATGCGCGTGCGTTGAAAACAGTTCAGCGCCTCTTCGGGGCGGTTCACGATCGGCTCGTTGTCGTTGAACGAAGTATTCAGCAACACCGGCACCCCGGTTTGCCGTCCCACTTCGCGCAGCAACTTCCAATACAGCGGGTTCGACGTTCGGCTCACCGTCTGCAACCGCGCCGTCCCATCCACGTGCGTCGGCGCCGGGATTACGTCTCGCTTTTCCGCGCGCACCGGATACGCAAACGTCATGAACGGCGATGGATGCGACTTCTCGAAAAATTCGCTGGTCTCTTCCTCGGTGATGGAAGGTGCAAAGGGACGGAAAATCTCGCGGTGCTTGATGCGGCGGTTCAAAATATCTTTCATCTCCGGGCGCCGCGGATCAGCCAGAATGCTGCGATTGCCCAGCGCGCGTGGTCCCCATTCGCTGGCCCCTTGATACCACCCGAGAATTTTTCCATCCGCAATGTGCCGCGCTGTCGTCTCCAGCAAAATCTGCTCGTCGAGTTCCGCGATGCGCACATCATCTTCGCCGCGAATCGTTTCCACGCACTTGCGAATTTCGCTCGCCGAAAAACTTGGTCCCCAATAGGCGTGATCCATGGTGAATTCGCGCGGCTGCCCAAGCACCTGATGGTTCACCGCGAACGCTGCGCCTACCGAAAGCCCGGCATCCCCCGCGGCGGGCTGCACGTACAGACGCTCGAACGGCGTCACATCGAAAATCTTCCCGTTCGCAACGCAGTTAAACGCGATTCCGCCCGCCAGGCACAGCGCTTTTTGCTTCGTGATTTCACACAGCGCATTCCAGTGCGCCGTCAAAACCTCCTCAATCGCCGCCTGCATGCTCGCCGCGATGTTGTGGTGCCGCGAGGTTAGCGGCTCGTCTGCTTTACGCGCTGGGCCAAGACTCTTTTCCAGATACGACGAGAACAATCGTCCCTGAACCGGCGTGCGATCCGCTTCCCGCCAGCTCATTTCAGGCCCTTGGCTCCGATGGGTGAAATATTTCAGGCCTAGCTTGAATGAAAGCGGCTTGTCCGCCCACACGATTTTTCGAAACTCGTCGAGAAATTCCGGCTGCCCGTAAGCCGCCAGGCCCATCACCTTGTATTCGTCACCGAATTTCCAGAAGCCGATGTATTGCGTCAGCGCGGTATAGAAAATGCCGAGCGAATGCGGGAAACGCACGTCGCCCAGCATGCGCATCCGCGATCCTTCGCCCACAGCCCACATGGCGCTGGCGAAATCGCCCAGGCCGTCGGCCGAAAGCACCGCCGCTTGCTCGAAAGGAGACACGCAATACGTGCTAGCCAAGTGCGCGGTGTGGTGCTCGATGCGGTGAAACTGCGCGCGAATGCTTTCGGGCGCGATGCCGAATGCGCCGGCGATGTCTTCGCGCATTCCGGCAAATCGCTTCATCACGCGCAAGCGGTCCAGCGCGAATCGCGGCATGAGGCTGGCGAAGCGCAGCTTGGTGGCGAGCCTCGCGCGCGGATCGCGCGGAATGGCGATGTGGTCGACTTCGGTAAGCTTCGCGCCCACCCGGTCCAGGCAGAATTGCATGGCGCGCGCCGGCAGCCCCGCGGCGTATTTCACGCGATTCAGCCGCTCTTCCTCGACGGCCGCAACCAATCGCCCATCAACGACAATCGCCGCCGAAGCGTTGGCGTGATATGCGTTGACCCCAAGAATGATCATCGGTTCGGGCTCAATATTCGCTGGCTGGTGAAATCGTTCACGCTACGCGCGCCGCGCCGGCGCTTTTCCGGTCCGCATTTTCCGGCGCGCTCGTGCACAAATGGCCTTTTACCCACTCATTCAACACGAAAAGGCTCCAGGGACGCGACCACGACGTGCGGCCCGCCTGAAAATCTTTCCAGATCTGCAAAGCGAAATTGCCATCCACTTGCGCCGCCAGCGCAGGCGACCAGTCCGCAAGCCCTTCTCCCACCCGCTTCTGTAACGTCCCCCGCAGCCAAGTATCCCACGGAAAAGTGAATGTTCTTTTGTGCTGCGCAACAATTTCCGCCGGCAGCACATCGCTCAACGCTTCGATCAACAGCCATTTCGGCCGCTTGCCCGCGCCTTTTTCTTCCGCCGGGAGCGCAAGCAGGTATTCCACCAGCGGCGAATCGAGAAACGGCACGCGAACTTCGAGCGAGTGGTGCATGCTCATTGCGTCCGTGTCTCGCAGCAGCGTGTTCACCATGTATGACCGCAGCTCCAGCCAGGAAACGCGGGTGAAATCGTCCAGCGCTTCCGCCTGTTTCACCGCACCGGAAAACCATTCGAACCACAGCATTGAATGCCACGTATCCGAGTTCCGGCGAGTCGCTTCTTGCACCTTTTGTGGCGTAAACAGCAACCTGGTGAAGAAATATTCGTCCGGCAGCAGATTGCTATCGCGCCATGCAGCAAGCGCTTTCTGTCTCGCGTCAGGAGACCCTCCCAGACCGTTGCTTCCTGCCGCCAATTGAGCGGCCGCTTCGCGAATCGCTTTCGGAACCACGCGCGCCGCTCCGGCCACCTTTTGCAGGGACGAAGTATCCCGAAACGTGGAATACCCACCGAACAGCTCATCGCTGCCCAGCCCGGAGAGCGCCACCTTCAGCCCCGCCTGCCGCGCCGCCCAGGAAACAAAATACGCATTGATCCCGTCCATGCTCGGCTGATCGAAGCCCGAAACCGCCTCATCCAGGCGCGCCAGCATGTCCTCGCTCGAAATCGTCAGTTCCTCATGCTGCGTTCCAAGCCGCGTTGCCGTGCTCCGCGCGATTTCCGCCTCGCTGAAGGCGAGGTCTGGGAACGCCACCGTAAACGTATGAATCCCGCCCTGCGTTCGGCTGGCCAGCGCTGCGAGTGCCGTTGAATCCAGCCCGCTGCTTAGAAAAACTCCCACCGACACATCAGCCACCAGGTGGCTGCGGACGGCATCTTCCAGCAGCGCCCGCACCTGCTTTGCCGCAGAACCGCCGTGCGTTTTCGCGCTCCCGTTGCTGCCTGCCGCGACGCCGCGCAGCTTTTCCGCAAACGCATAGGATTGTGTACGCAGAGGAATCGCCCGTCTAGTCGCAGGAATACGTACAAAATGGCCGGGTGGCAGTGAAAATACGTCTTTCACAATCGAGGTGGGCTCGCTTACTGATCCAAACAGCAAGTAGGCTGAAACGGACGCTCCGGAAAGCTCCGCCTCCACGTATCCACTAGCGAGCAGGCTTCTTAGTTCCGACGCGAATAGTAATGCCCCGCTACGCAGAGTGTAGTAGAGCGGCTTAATTCCCAACGGGTCCCGTGCAAGAAAAACGCTTTGCGCCGGACCACCCACGCCTCCCGGCATTTCCGCAACGGCGAAGGCGAACATGCCGTGGAATCGCCGCACGCTGTCGTCTCCCCATTGCTCGTAGGCGTGGACGATTACTTCGGTATCCGAGCGCGTTCCAAAATGGTGCCCGAGTGCGCGTAACTCGTTCCGCAGTTCGGCGAAATTGTAGATTTCGCCGTTGAAGACCACCGCCAGGGTACCGTCTTCGTTCCAAACCGGCTGGTTTCCTCCGGCAATGTCGATGATGCTGAGCCTCCGCGTACCTAGGGCTGCTCCGGGAGCTGCGAGCGAGCCTTCAGCGTCCGGACCGCGATGCACCAGGGCGGCCATCATGCGCCGCACCACGGCCGCTGCTTCCTCTCTGGATTCCAGACCCACCACGCCGCAGATTCCGCACATATCTCGACGCTTCCGTTAACCGAGAGTTGTCAAAGCCAATGCTTCGCGCGATTCGAATTCAGATGCAAAGAGCTGGGCAGCGGACAAATTGCAATCAACGGGCAATAGCCAGAATTAGCCACCTTAGGCGTCATAGTAGCAAAACAGGATGTTTCGGAAACGAACATTCCACGCGGGTATTTTCAAGGAAATCAGCGGAGGATAATGGCTACGCCGCAGGCGCGGTTGCCAGCTCGGGTGTTCTCTGTCTCCGGCGCAGGAAAATCAGCCCCAATCGAATCAGGCTTAGTATTGCAGCCAGGGCAATGCTGGCCACAGCGGCGGCCAGGGAACTGCGTTCCACCAGCAGGCTGAGCGCCGGTGATCCGTCCCAACCCGGGGAAATAGCAGTCAAGACCGCAGCGGCAAAATTGCCGAATGGCAATCGCGCCATGTGCAGATGCCCGGTGTTCCGGTAATTGTACGCGGCGCTGTAGCCCTGCAGATCCCTTGTAGCGTTGGCTAGCGTGGAAGAATCCACCAACTCCTCCCGCGTGAGCGGGTGGCCGTCGGATCCTCTCATCACCGAACGGAATGTAGGATCCACTACGATCCAGTGCCCGCCGACCCATACCTCCGCCACCACGTGTGCTACCGATCCGTACGCGTCCTGTAAAAGCAGCCGACGCGTCGAAAGTCCCGCAGTATCCGCAAGGTTGATGAATGCGTTGGTAGCCGATCCACAGGTTCGCAGCAGAGCCGTGTAGTTCAACGTGTCGGAAGGATCACGATCTGGGAAAACATCGCCCGGCATAGATGGATCGCGCTTCGGACCATTCGACATCCAATTCAGTATCGCCTGAATTTTGGTCATAGGCGTCGCCGAAGCCGGAATCACCGCGTCTGAAAATCCCCTCAAATAGGAACGCGTCGAATACTCCCAAGCGGCGCAATACGCAGACAGCGCCAGCGCTATCACCAGCGCCGTCTGGGACACGTACCAGGCTGTCTGTAAGACAGGTTTTCGTTCTGCTGGCGCATACGTCGACGTCTCGTATCGCGCTTCGCGTACCCTAATCGACGATTCCTGCTGGGTAATCATCGTCACAAACACACTATAAATCATCTGCGCTCAATTGCGCCCACAGATCTTATAGATTGCTCATATTAGTTAGCAGGTTAATGCCGCAGGAACGTTCCCGAAATGAAACGGGTTACGCGATGGGGGCTATTACGACCATTGCAGTCATTGTAAAAGGATCAGTGCGGACACTCAGGGTTATGTAGGTCAAACGACGATGCCTGATAGGCATCCTCCATTCGTACCGCAAGCTGCTCCCAATCAAGCTGCGCGGTGAGTCTCTTACAGCCCTCTTTCAACTTCGCGTAAAGCGCCGTGTCGCTCAGCACCGCCCCAATCGCGTTCGAAACCGCCTCAACTTCGGCCGGCACGATCAGCCCGGCCTTCTCTTTCTCCACGAGAACGCTGATTCCACAACCTTCGCTCAGGATTACCGGAACGCCGGAAGCCATCGCCTCCGCGGCGACATTGGCGAAATTTTCATAGCGCGAAGGAAGCGCGAACACATCCGCGTCCGCGTACAAAGATTTCTTGTCCTCGTCATAGACAGCCCCGGTGAAAACGACTCGATCCGCCACACCGCATTTGCTTGCACAAGCTTTCAGCTGCGTGAGGTAGCCTGATTCACCTTCGGGGCCGGCAATCACCAGCCGCCCCGCCCGCGGACAAGCATTTGCAAACGCCTCAATCAGCACTTTCGCACCCTTGCGCGGTATCAGACGGCTCAGAAAAATGATCAAGGGCTCATTCACCGGCAAATCCCACTTGCTGCGGAATGCTCCCCGCTGCGGCAGATGCGCGAACGAATCGGTATCGACTCCGTTGTAGCGAACCATCACCTTTTCGCGCGAAAAACCGGCGTCCAGCAACTCTCGCTGCTCGATTTCCGACGTTGCCACCATTCGCGCCGCGTTCTTCAGGAACTTCCCGCCAAGCAAGCTATGCCATAACGCTTTCAGCCGCAGGCTCCGGTCAATCGGCCGGTACATCCCCATCGGTTCGACAACATAAGGAATATTCCGCCGCCCCGCGAAGTAGCTCAGGCCAGGCCCCAGCAAATCATAGAGGCCGAAAAAATGAATCACGTCGAACTTGCCAAGCTGTGTTTCGCAAAAATCGAGCACGCGCGGGTTCAGGGTCATGGCCCGGTACCGGGCCATGGTAGGTAAGTAGAGGATCTCCACTCCCGCAAACTTCAACCCTCGGCCCCAGGGGCAAACTTCACAGCGGCCCGCGATTTCAGGGTGTTCTGCGAGCCCCAGGTCAGCGGTAAGCACGGTTACTTCATGTCCGTGGCGTGCCATGGTTTCCGCTAGCGCCCGCACTTTGAATACCGGACCGCCCTTTTCCTGAAACGGGTAATACGCCTGCACCACGTGCAGAATTTTCACGCGCGGCCTGCCGCATTCTCGCAATCGCTCAGGATCTCCGCGAGCCCCGAGCGGAACGCTTCGAAACTGAATTCGCGCCTGACCATTTCCGTACCTGCCGCGCCGAGCCGTGCGCGGAGCGAATCATCCTCCATCAGCGTTTGCAGCGCATCCGAAAGTCGCTGCGCGTCACCCGGAGTTACGAGAAAACCGTTTTCGCCGTCGCGGACAATGTCCGTTACGCCCCCGGCCGCAACCCCTACCACCGGCTTGGCGAACACCATTGCTTCCAGAAACACCAGTCCGAATCCTTCGCCAGTGCTGGGCAGCGCGAACACGTCCGCATGCGCGTAGCATGCGGCCAGTTCTTCGTTCGAAAGTTTTTCCAGAAAATGAACGCGATCTTCAATCTTCAGCTCCGCCGCCAGCACGCGAAGGCGCGGAAGATCGTCCCCAGTCCCTACGGCAACCAACTGGATATCGGGGATCGCCGGTTGCAGAGCCGCTACTGCCCGAATCAGGGCGTCCGCTCCTTTGTACCGTTCGTTCGCAGCCCATCGTCCCACGGTCAGCACAGTCCGTCCCCGCGGAAATCCTGCCGGCACAGGCAGTTTCCCACGCTCGCGCACCAGTGCCGGAAATGCCGGACGGATTGGCCACGGCAAGCGCCGCACTTTCTCCGCCGCAACACCCTGCACCTCGGTTAGCTTTCGAGCCGTGTAATTACTCGGCGCCAGCACGCAATCCGCGCGCTGCAGCCCTTTGCGGCGGTGCGCCCTCAGCGGCTCCCACACTTCGATTCCGTGCGACATCACCACTACTCGAAGCTGGGGCCGTACGCGTCGCATCCACACCGCAACGGGAGCCAGGTTAGGATGCCCCGCTATCACCACGCCGCCATCGCTCGATCCAAAAGCCGTTCTCAAAGCCCCCAGCGCAAATCTCGCCTTGTTTCGCGCAAAACCGTGCAAATCAATTTCATCCGCGCCGTCTAAACGGTGCGTCCCGCAGGAATCGTTCAGCGAAAGAAATGCGACCGTCCCGCCGCGTTCACGCGCAATTTCCGCAAGCGCCATGCTGGTCATGCGCCCGGCCTGTTGCACGCCACCCACGCCGAGCAAATCCGTAAAAAGCGCGACGATTCGTTTCGGTCGGGAAGAAATTGCGGGAACGGTCATTTGCCGCAGGAACAGAATGGCAAGCAGGCGGGCATTTTCATCATGGCGACATCCGCATCCTACGCGGCATCGGAGTTCTGCGCCAGCGGCTCGGCCGCAAGCCGTTGCTTGCGCTGCAGCGCTTCGTCCAAAATGACACTCATCTCGCGCCCGCTGCGCGCCCAGGTGTATTGCTGCGCCGTGCGCGGCGCTCTGGCGCCCAGTGCGGAGCGCAATTCCTCATCGTCATAAATCCTCTGCAGCAGCACAGCCAGAGCCTTCGCGTCTGTCGGATTTTGCAAAATCAGCCCATCCACGCCGTTCGATATGATTTCCGAAACTCCCGCCGCTGCCGAAGCAATCACTGGCAGCCCGCACGCCATAGCTTCCGCCACCGGCATGGAAAAACTGTCTTCGAGCGACGGGCCCGCGTATGCATCCGCCGCGGCATAATAAAATTCCACATCGGCGCGCGGCGGCAACACATGTACGCGCTCCTCCAGGTTTCTCTCGCGCGCCATTGCGCGCACCGCGGCTGAATCTTCCCGGCTCACAATCATCCCGTGCATTCGCTGGTCGCGCAGCAGCGCCAAAGCATCCACAAAGGCCGGCACACCTTTGTTCCGCCAATCGTTCCCGATCAAGAGCGCCGCAAACGCGTCATCCGCCAGCCCGAGTTCGTTCCGCGCCTGTGCACGCAGCGGCGCGCGATTTTCCACGTTGAATTTTTCTAGATCGATCCCGGCATACACCACCGGGAACGCATCGTTTCGCCCGTAAAATCGCGCCAGTTGCTCCGAAGTTTTCCGCGCCACCAGCACCAGCGTCTTATCTGTCCGGGTATAAATGCGGCGCTCCAGCCAAATAATCAGTCGGTAGTAAAGCTTGCGATGAATCAGAGTTGGCCATTCGCGCAAAGCATGCCCCGCGAGGCGCAACTTCTCCGCATTCTTTTGCGCGTATTCGGCGAAAACAATGTGCACGGAGATCACGTCTGCATCCGCGCAGTTGATCCCGGGACTGAAAACTAAGTCGTAATGCCTGCTGCGAAAAGTCTTGTCGAACCATCGCCAGGCGTGATTCGCGCCAAACCACCATAGATAGTTCAGCAGGTGCGGTCCTGGCAGCTTCGGAATCCGGTGCCACGCGAATTTCGAGTGGTCGCACCCCCGCGCCTCTTGGCTGTAGACATGAATCTCGAATTTTCCCGCAAGCTGCTCGATCCACTCACACACGATTCGTTCCGTGCCATGGCTTGGGTCCAGAAACGGTGTGACCACCACGATCCGTGGCTTGTGCGCAGTCGCCATGAGATTAATTGCGCCCTCGTGCCGCGCCGAGCAGTGCCTTATAAACGTCCAGATGTTCGCTGACCATGCGCTGTTGTGTATACGCTGCCAGCGCTCGCCGCTGCGCCCGGTCCCGCAGATCGCTCACCAGCGCGGGCTCGCTCAGCGCTCGCCGCATACATGCCGCCAGTGCCTCGGCATCCCCCGCCGGAAATTTCAGGCTCACTCCATCGACAATTTCGCCCAGCCCGCCAATGTCGGAGGCGATCACCAGCCGCCCGTGCATCAATTGCTCGTACGCCGCCAGCGGCGCCACATCTTCGCAAATCGACGGCATAATCACCGCCAGCGGATCGCCGAGCGATCGCTGTACGTCGGACACGGGAAACGCGCCCAGGAATTCAATCCGCGAATCGATCTGCAAATCCCGCGCTAATTTTTCCAGCAGCGGCCGTTCGTAGCCGTCTCCTACGATTTTCACGCCGAACACCTGGCCTTCTGCCGCAAGCTTCGCGCACGCGTTCAACAACACCGCGACGCCCTTTTCGTTCGCCAGCCGTCCCACATAGCCAAAATACGGCCGCGCGCCGTTTCCCCCCGCGGAATGCGCGCCCAATTCCGAATACTTCGGCACGCCATGAGGAATCACTCGCGGCCCGTTAAGCCCGACCCTGCGCGCAATGTGCGCGGTCGGGAAAATATTCACGTCCGCGCGCTGCGCCAGCCAGCGCCGCGGGAACGTCCACACCACGCGCATGAAACTTCCGCGCCTGCCCATCTCCGCGGTATTGCATTCGACGCATTTCCCGTATCGCCCCGCCTGAAAATGGCCCGGGCACACGCTGCGATCCGGCTGAAACAAAAACATGCCATTCGGACACGCAGCGTGATTCCCATCGTGCTCGATCACCGTGGGCCTTCCCAACAGCAACGCGAGCCCCAGCGGCTTCAGCGCCGGATTCGCTATGTGCACTACGTCCGCCGCTCGAATCAAAGACATCAAAGCACGTAGGCCCGGCCGCCGCACCACACGAAACGGCAACCCGTCATCCCGCATTTCTCCCGCAGGTGTTTCGGTGGCAATCGTCACTTCCACTTCTTCGCCCGGATGCGCCTTCCCCCACTCAGTAAAACCGTTCCCCAGATCGGTCGTCACCGTCTGCAGCCCGCCCATCACCGGCAGCCACACGTGTGTATAGATCAGCAGTTTCACGCTTGCTTTCCCGCGAGCCCCAGCGCTGCGATGAACTTTTCCGCGATGGCATCCCAGGAAAGATATTTCTGGTGCACCAGCACGCTGCGGACGTGAAATTCGTTCCAGTGCTGGTCGTCTTCGAGCAAACGTTTCATCGCCAGCCCTAGCGAATGCGCATCCCGGTACGGCACCAACTCCACGCCCGCCTCCGCAAGATGCGTCCCTTCGCACGCTCCCGCATACGCTACCATGGGCACGCCGCAGGTGATTCCCGCAATCGCGCTGCTGCGCCGCGGAAAAAGCTTGCCGCGCACGCATACCATCACGTCGGACTCCGCAAGATGCCGGCTGACCGCTTCCGCCGGTTGCAATCCGAAGTTTTGCAACTGCACCGGAAGCGCCTCGAACGCCTCGCGGATCTCTTCTTTCGCTTCCGCCGTTCCGCGCCCGAAAAACACAACTCGAATCTTGAATCCGTTTCCGCACACCGCGCGCAGCGCTCCGGAAATGTCCTCGAGTTCTTCTTGCAGGTAGGGCGGATCACCCACGCAGTAAACCGCAACCGTTCGATCCCCATTGGCGCGTCGCGCGGCAGCCACGCTCGATGCATCAGGCGGCTCCGGAACGCTCGCGCCGATAGGAATAAACACGGCTTTCGTCTCATTTTTCGGGAACCAGGGAATGCGATGCAGCGGATCGGCGAAAATGGCTCGTTCGGCGCGTCGATAGAGCTGCCGGATCACCCATTGCTGGCACGCGGTTCGCAAACGGTCCGTCCAGCGCGTGCCGTCGTATCCGTAGGGTTCGTGGAAGAAAACCGCCGTGCGCGCGCCGCGCATTCGCGCGATGGCCATGGCTGCCAGCGCGCCGAACGGCAGCGCTCGCCGCGACCAGGCCAGGCACGTGAATTGCAAAATCACCCAGCGCCCGCGCCATTCCGCGGATTCCCGCCAGAGCCGCAGCAGCGCGCGCGTCCATCCGCTCGTGGCCCACTCCACTCGATATTTTTCAAGCGTCGCGCCGTGCCGCGCCAGCGCCTCACCCAGAAATGTGCAGTAGTCGTCCACGCCATCGGTGGGCATTTCACGCCACCCGAGCAGCGCGATCACCGTGGACACGCGTTCACCTGAACCTAATGGCGCTGTCCGGCTTCCACAACCGCTCCCTGCAGCGCCGGCTTGGCCCATACGTATAGCTCTCGCCAACTTTCATAGAACTCATGCGCGGGTTTCCGTTCCTCAGCCGAGTATCCCAACTCGCGCAAGTAGTTTTGGATTTTCCCCACCTCGGACGGGTCATGCACCTCGCACAACACCCTCGGTTTTTTTTTGTCGAGCAGCCGTCGCGCCCCTTGCAGCGCGCCCCACTCCGCGCCTTCGATGTCGATTTTCACCAGTTTGGGCGCCGCCATCCCTCTTTCGAAAACCATTTCATCCAGCGAAACCGCCTGCACCGCGATTCCTGGGCGCTGCGCTGAAGCCCCTTCCGATATATGCCCCTGCATCCGATTCGATTCCGCCGGTCCGCGCTCGAAGTTCACTTCTCCCGTGCGGGACCATACCGCCGCCCGCACGATACCCACCTGCGGCAGCGCGTTTCTTTCAACGTTCGCCTTCAACAGCGCGGCATTCTCCGGGTCCGCTTCAAACGCAACTACACATCCCGATGGCCCCACCACGCGCGCCGCGATCATCGCGAAAAATCCGGTGTGCGCGCCCACATCAAAATAGCAATCGCCAGGCTGCAGTTCGCGCGTCAGCAGTTCCTGAATCCACGGTTCGTGCCCGCCGTCCATGTAGCGCACATCGAAGCGGGGATCCACGTCCATCCACAGACCTTTGCCCAAACCTGCGGGAATCTGTATCCAAAATCTTGACGCAGGCGGGATCGCCGACCGCACCAGCTTTTCGATCGCGGAACCCATTCCCGGGATTTTTCGCAGCGACTCGTAGACGTTGCGCGCAAAATTCGACCGCGCCAGTGTGTGCAGGGTTTTGTCTTTCACGCTCACAGGATTCGCAACCCGCCCTCAGCGCGTTTCGCGCTCCATGCCGTATTCCACCTGCTCGGCCATATCGAATTCGACGTTCAGGTTCAGCGGCCCCTTCAGATACGCGAAAATATCCGCGTCCATCTCCGAAACGATGCTGAATTCCGGCGATTGCATGTGCTCGAACCAGTGGTTCCCGTCGAAAATGCGCGTTTCCCAGCTGTAAATCCCCGGATTGAGCGGCATCGCGTCGAACGACAGGCAGAATTCCCACGGCCCCGGCTTGATCTGCAGCTCCGGATACATCCCCGACCACAAAATCACGTTTTCCGCGGCCGAGCGCAGAATCACCACCAGGTTACCTTTGCGAATTTCCTCTTTCACGAATGCCTGAAAGCGCACCACCACCGGCCCGGATTGCTTGTCCAGATCGAGAAAATGATCCAAAGAACGGTCCGGAGAATTCGAGGGCGTGTCGCCGATGCGCCAGGATTGAAACGCCATGCTTCCCGGCGATCTCTCCAATTCTTCTTTCTCGACTCGCAGCGCGGCCGCTTCGTACGCGTTCACCACGTCTTTCGCGGCGCCGTCCATTTGCAGTTGCCCCCGATTGATCCAGATCACCCGCTGGCACAAACGCCGGATCTGGTTCATCTGGTGGCTCACGAAAAGAATGGTCCTTCCCGTCCGCGAAACTTCCTGCATCTTGCCCAGGCATTTTTTCTGGAACTCCAGGTCGCCTACCGCCAGCACTTCGTCGACCAGCAGAATTTCCGGCTCCAGGTGCGCGGCCACCGCAAACGCCAGCCGCATCTGCATGCCCGTGCTGAAATGCTTGAGTGGCGTGTCCAGAAATCGTTCCACTTCCGAGAATGCAACGATCTCGTCAAACTTTCTGTTGATTTCGACCTTCCTCATCCCCAGCACTGCGCCACTCAAGTGAATGTTTTCGCGGCCGGTCAGTTCCGGATGAAAACCCGTGCCCACTTCCAACAAACTTCCCACGCGTCCTTCAATCTCGGCGAATCCCACCGTCGGCCGCGTGATTCGCGAAAGAAGTTTCAGCAGCGTGGTCTTGCCCGAGCCGTTGCGCCCGATCACTCCCACTACTTGGCCCGGCGGAACGTCGAACGACACATCTTTCAGCGCCCACAAAAACTCGCGCTTGCTGTTTCGCGGACGAAACATGCGCATGATCACGTCGCGCAGCGCGAGATAGCGCTCCCGCTCGCCAATGCGATAGCGCTTGCCCAGTCCTTCCACGTGAATCGCCACGTTTTCGGTCATTCCTAAGCCGCTCGCCTCGTCACACCACGTCCGCTACGGTAGCTTCCATGCGCTGAAAATACGCCAGCCCCGCGCCCACAAGCAAAATCACCACACCCACCGAAGCGCCCAGCATTATGCCCGGTGGATTTCCACGTCCGGTCAGCGACCAACGAAACCCTTCGATCACTCCCGCCATCGGATTCAGCCCATACACCCAGCGCCACTTCTCCGGCACGAGCGAACTCGGATAAGCCACCGGCGAAGCGAACATCCAGAATTGGATCAGAAACGGCACCACGTATCGCACGTCGCGGTAAATCGCATTCAGCGCCGAGAGCCACAATCCCACTCCGAGTGCCGTGGCTACCGCCATCAGCAGAAAAAGCGGAAACCAGAAGATTGCCAGCGTCGGTCGGATTCCATAGAACACCATCAGCACCGCAAACATCGCGAACGAAATCGCAAAATCCACCAGGCTGGCCATCACCGCCGCAAGCGGCAGCGCCACGCGCGGGAAATACACTTTTGTGATAACGCGCTGGTTGTCGACAATCGCGTTCGTCGCAGACTGCAGCGCCGCCGCGAAATACATCCAGGGCAGCAGCGCACTGTAGTAGAAGATCGCGTACGGCAATCCATCGGATGGCACGTGCGCCAGCTTGCCGAAAAACAAGCTGAAGATCAGCATGGTCAGAAACGGCTGCAACACCGCCCAGGCTGCTCCGATGGCTGTCTGCTTGTAGCGGATCTTGATGTCCCGCCATACGATGAAATAAAGCAACTCGCGATAGCTCCACAATTCGCCCAGCGGCGATTCGAACCACCCGCTTGGCGGCGTGATTCGCATTCGCGCCGGCTTTTCAGCGAGCGCGGCACTTGCGGGAGTGGCCGCTGCGCTCATTGCTTTTCTCCCGAGCCCGTTTGCGATTTCAACTGCTGCACATCTTCCTGCTCAATCCGATTCATCAGCGCGCTTCGGCCGGAAAAATACGCCTTCACCACTCCTCCAGCTTCCGCCGGCACTACCGCCAACTGATTATGCGCGGCTGTCCGCCAGGAAATCGGCCCGCGCGCTGGAATTAAATGCGTGCCCCACTGAAACATCAGGCCCGCGTTCCACAGCGCGAAAATCGCCACCATGCTTCCGGCCAGCGCAAACGCCCGCTGCCCCCGCAGAAGATTTGCCAGAACGCCAAAGAAAGCCGCCAGCCCGATCACAAACAGGGGCGTCAACGACACAAAAAATCGGCTACCGAATGACGAAACGCCGTGCCAGTCCTGGTAGCAACCGAGCAGATACAAAAAAGCCAGAAAGCCCAGCACCGCGCGCATCGCAAACTCGCGGTCGTATCTCCGCAACAAAAAAAGTCCCCCGAAGCTGAACAGCAGCAGCGGCGTCCAACTGAAGAGACCGTGCTCGGATGAAAAACAGGCCTTCAGTAGCGCCGGCGAATACCAGAACCAGCGCTCCACGTAGCCGAAATTGAAAAAACTTCCGTAAACAATCTTCTTAGTGATCAGCGTCGGCAGAAATCCGACGAACACCATTCCCAAAAGCGCGATCGTACCGGAAACGGCCGATCCCACCGCAGCCCGTTCAGATGGCTTCCTCTCCGCATGCGCAAGTTCCAACAAGTCCATCGCCGGAAACACTAGGAGCGTCACGTTCAAGTAATACACATCCATCATCAAACCGCCCAGCAGGCCCAGAATCATCCACTGGCCTAACGATTGACCTGGCGATTGGCCAGTCGACCGCGCCTCGCGCGTCCGATCCCAATACCACAGGAACAGCGCCACGCTGAATGCCGATAGCGCGTGCGCCCACGAAGGATTCAGGTACATGTAAACCGGGAGCGAGCTCGCCAGCCAAATTCCCAACGTGGCCAGAAACGCCCACTGCTCGCCCACATACTTCCGTGCTAGCCGAAACGCTATGAACAGCGCCAGAAATCCATATAGCGCTGTGGCCGATCCCATCGCCACCAGATACGGCCTCGAGAACCCGTCAGCCGCAACGCTTCCGCCGAAGTAGTCATACAGCAACACGCCCGCATCAACCGCCAAAAGCGCGGGGAACCACAAAATCGCCGGGCCCACCGCAAAATGATTGTTCAGGTGTCCTGTTTCGGTGTATTGCTCCGGACGGATTTGTCCATTCGCATCCACCCGGTTCATCTGAAAACTTGGATTCGCTTGCAGCCAGTCGCGCGTGAAGTCCAGCCGATGCTCAATCAGCAAAGATCGCGCGAACGCGTAATAGCCCACTCCGTCTCCGCGCACCCAGGCATTGCTGAACGGCAGCGACAACACAAAAAATCCGATGAGCACCTTCTCGAAGATGCTGAGCCGTTTCAACCAGCCGTCCGCCAGTTTCTTCACAGGCCCGTTTTCGCTGCGTAACTGGAGTTCCCTGGCCCCTCCGCCCCCATTTTCTCGCTAGCGCCTTTGCGCAAAATGGCAATCAGCGAAAGCGGGGGCAGCGGAAGAATCGGATCGATCCGGCGGAATATACCGGTCATGAAATTCAGAAGGCGGATCTGACCCAGCGCAAACGTCTTCCGGTGCAGCACGCGCCCGTTCAGCCACCAGGCCGGCACTCCGGGACGGTTGAATTTCAGCACGCGCTCCACTTCGAATCCCGCCTGCTGCGCCACCTCAAGCAGCCGATCCCGCGTGTAGCGCCGGTAATGTCCCAACACTTTGTCCAGGCTTCCATACAGCCATGGACCGCAGGGAACCAGAACGATCGCGCGCCCGCCTTCCGCCAGGCTGTTCCGAATGTTTTGTAGCGCCAGGATGTCGTCTTCCAGATGCTCCACCACATTCAGCGCGACAATCGTGTCGAACTCCTGTCCCCGCGGAAATGAATCCGCCTCCATGGCGTTGGCGTAGCCCACCCGCATATACGGACGCGTGGCCGCCACCGTGTTCAGATACGCCAGATAATGCGCATTCACGTCTGTTGCCCAATACACCCCGCGCGGCATCAGATGCACCGACATGTTGCCGGTGCCCGCCCCCACTTCCAGCACTCGTTTGCCAATATACGGGCGAATCACATCGGCCATCCACGCCGTAAATCGCGGCGCGCGGTTCAACCGCTCCAAAATTTCGCCGCCGCTCTCATCTTCCGCAAAAATGCGGTCGGAAATCGCATATTTGCCGATGGCCCGCAGCGCCCTGCATCCATCTTTCCAGCCGATCTTTTTTCCTTCGAGGTATGTCCGCCCCGAATAGTTGATGGGCACCTCGAAAATCCGCGCCCCGCGTTTCGACAACTTGATGGCCAGCTCCGGTTCCACATCGAATGTCGAGCTTTCCAATGGAATGCTTTTCAGCAGGTCCGCGCGAACCATCTTGTAGCAGGTTTCCATGTCGGTCAGGTTCAGGTCGCAAACCAGGTCGCACAAAAACGTCAGGAATTTGTTGCCCAGCGCGTGCCGGAAAAAGAGCGCCCGCTTGTATCCGCCCGACATGAAGCGCGACCCGAACACCGCATCCGCTTCCTCCAGCAGGAACACCTCGACCATCTTCAGCAAATCCGCCGGGTGATATTCCAGGTCCGCGTCGTGGATCACCACCAGTTCTGTATCCACCTGCGCCAGCCCCGTGCGGATGGCCGCTCCCTTCCCGCTGTTCTTCTCGTGACGCAGCCAACTCCACTGGAATTTTGGATCGTTCTTCGCCTCCACCGAGTTGCGGAAAGTTTCGAGCGCCGCCGCGGTTCCGTCTGAAGACGCATCGTCAACGACGACGACTCTCACCGCATCCAGCAGCGGCGATTCTCCCAACACCGCCAGCCGCGACAGGCTCGCCTCCACCAGATATTCCTCGTTGTACACCGGCACGATCACCGACAAACTGGTCTTGGTCCGATTCGCGCCCGAGTCTTTCCGCTGCACGCGAACGCCTTCTGATGTTGTTCCGGAAAGAGTCATCGCTTTGCTGATTCGCATCATTTTCGTGGCCGGTTCGCGCTATCTACCCGCGCTTGCTCGCAAATCTCATCATCCCGCGGTTGTTCTCAATACTGGGCGATTCTTTCGCGAATTGCCATACACAACAGTGGCTACGCCGCATCCTGCCAGAATCGCCATCAATGGGCTCATGAACGGCATTCGCAGCCGCGTGCTCATCACGAAAGGCAAATGCATCGCGGTCACCAGCAGCGCGTAAAGCAAAAATATCTGCGCCATCCCCTCACTGCTCGAACGCACGCGCAGCCACCCCAAAACCGCCAGACCTAGCAGCGCCCAATACACCAGCACGCCGCCCGCTCGCAGTATGCGCCCCCAAACCGGGAATGATCCCGTCCAGAATAACTGGTCCGTGCTCAGCCAGAAGTCCGATATCTTGCGCAGGGCCAGCGGGAACAGCCGCCATTCTTTGTATTCCGCAATAGCAATTGCCGCACGCCAGCACTGTTTGTCCAGCGCCGGCTCCGGCCCCAGTTTCAGGCGGCTCGCATCATTGGTCTCCACGTCCACCGGGGGCACCCAGCCCACCGCCGCGCGTAGCATTTCTGAATCGCCCGGCAGCGCCCGCCCCTGCGGAGTCAGTACGCCGTGCAGCGCATCGGGTCCGCTCTCCGTTGAAAACAGCACCTGCCCGTGGAACACAACAAAGTTCCGGATCATCCAGGGAGAAACAATCAGCACGGACACAACAAACACAATCGCGGCGCCCGTCCATCTCTTCCACCCGCTTGCGCAACGGAACACGGCCACCAGCGCAATCAATCCCAGCGCAGCTAGGTTGAAACGCACCAGCGCTCCCACTCCGATGGCACATCCCAGCAAAACCAGCCACCTCGCGCGCGGGTCCCTCCAGTAGCTGACCAGCAGATAAACGAATAGCGCCGTAAAAACCGTCGCAGGAGCTTCCGACAGCACCTCTCCATTCATCTGCACCAGCGTCGGATAAAAAAGCGCGACCGCCAGCGCCCACTTTCCCGCCTGTTCCCCGAACAGCTTTTTCGCAGCAGCCGCGCATAGCAGCGCTACTACAATCCCTTCAAAAAATTGCAGCCAGCGCATCGCCGCCAGGGCGTGCGCACCAAACATTTTGAAAAAAGCCGCCAGCAGCAGCGGATATCCCGGCGCGCGCAGCGCCGTGGGCATCCCCGCATAGGCGTAGCCCTTCCCGGAAAGAATATTTTGCGCCAGCAGAACGTAAGCCGCCGTGTCGCCGCCACCGCCCCACGGTGTACGCATCCCATTGCCCGCCAGAATCGCCACGGCGAGGCGCAGCAACACACCGGTGATCGCAAGCGCCATCAGCAGCCAATCATATCGGGATTTTACTTTTGATCCGGCTTCTGGAAACTGCGCGGAAAACTCGCCAGCGTTTTCGAATGCCAGGGACGTGGAGCTTGATGGACTCATGCTCGTCGATGCATCCGCGCGATTGCGTTCCCTTCGCGGCGGAAATTCTTCAGCTTTCGTCCGTAGCCGAGGGGAACTTGGACGTTTTGCCGCTTTCCTCACCATAGCCATACCCGTAAGCGTATGGATAGTAGCGGTAGGAGTAGTAATAATCGGGCGCGCTCGAATCCACCGCGTTTAACACCACTCCCAGCAGACGGCACTTCACCGCCGCCAGCAGGTCTCGCGTACGCGTGAAAGCTTCCTTGGGCGTCGCTCCACTGCGCACAACCAGCAGCACGCCGTCCGTCTGCGCCGAAACGATCACCGCATCCGTCGCCGCCATGATCGGCGGTGAATCGATCACGATGAATTTGTACCGCCGCCGCAGTTCCGCGAGCGCCTCGCGCATCCGGTGTGAGGACAGCAAATCCGCCGGGCTCGGCGGCACCGGTCCCGTGGTCAGCGCCGAAAGATTCCCGATCGTCGGGTGCGGGGAAATCGCTTCTTCCAGGCTCGATACGCCTGCCAGGTACGAGCTCAGTCCCGCCGATTCCTTGCCCCCCGTTAAATTCAGCGCGCGCCGGATGCCCGGTTTCCGCAAGTCGGAATCGATTAGCAGCGTGCGGTCGCCTAGTTGCGCCAGCGTCACACTGAGGTTCACCGCGGCCGTGGTCTTGCCCTCGCGCGGCAGCGCGCTCGTCACCAGAATTACTTGCGGCGGATGATCCGCCTGCGAAAGCAGCAACGAGGTGCGCAACGCGCGGAACGCTTCCGAAATCTGCGATTTCGGCTGCACGTAGGAAAGCATCTCCACGCGCGGCCCGCTTGGCGCCGCAGCGGGCGTTTCACGCCCGAGCCTCGCCAGCTTTCCGCCATATCCGTTGAGGCCCGGTTGCGATGGCACCACCGCCAGTGAGGGCAACCCGGTTAATGCCTCCACGTCATCCGGTGACTTGATCGTGTTGTCCAGATATTCGCGGAACACCGCCAACCCGATTCCGCCGATGATGCCCACCAGAAACGCCAGGAAAATATTCCGCGCCTTCTGCGGACGCGAAGGACTCGACGGTGCCAGCGCCGGATCGACAATACGGATATTGCTCGAGCGCAGCCCGGCGGTAATGCCCGCCTCTTTCAGCTTCTGCAACAGGCCGTCGTAGAGCTGCTTGTTCGAGTCCGCGTCGTGCTGCAGGATGTGATACTGCACCAGCTTTTCCGCCTGCGCGTTGGTTTCCGCCTTCTGCTGGTCGAGCGCCGCCTGCAGAATCTGCACGTGGCTGCGCGCCGTGTTGTACTCCTCCTGCACGCTGTCCACCAGCGTCTTGCGCGCGTTGTCCAGATTCGCGGCAGCTTCTTTCTGTTGCGCCACCAGCCGCTGCACCCGCGGGAAGTTCGGCCCGTACTGGTCGAGCGCCGCCGCGTATTGCGCGTCGGCATCCTCCTTCCGCTTGATCAGGTCCTGCACCACCGCGTTATCCCGCGCCGCCGGCAGCGCCGCCACGTTGCCGGAGGTGGCCATGCGATACAGCGCTTCTTTTTCCGCCAGCGCCGTCTGCGCTTCCGTTACTGCCTTGCTCAGGTCCGCCAGCCGCTGCGTGGTAATGTCCTGCTTCTCGTCGATTTGCCAGATCTGATTTTGCCGCTCGTAGGCGATCCGCGCGTTCTCCGACTGTTCCACCTTCATGCGCAAATCTTCTAATTCGGACGACAGCCAGGTGGACGCTTGCGTGGTCGCGTCGTACTTGCTCCGGAAATTCTGCTCGATGTAATTCTGCATGTGCGCGTTCACGATCTTCGCCGCGAGCTGCGGATCTTCTGCCTCGAAGCTTACCTCGATCAATTGGCTGTTCGGCACACGCCGCACACCGAGCCGTCCCAGAAACGCACCCAGAATTTCCGGCCGCTTCGACGATGGCGCCGGCTGGATCATTCCCCCCGTCGCGGGATTCCCGCCAAATTCCGGCTCTCTTTCCAGGTCGAGAGACTTGATTGTCTGAAGCGCAAGCGTCTCGCTCTGCAGAATCTTCGTCTGCGTCTCGACGTAACTCTCCATATCCTCGTACTCTTCGTAGGAATTGCCGCCCTGGAACGGCAGCATATTCTGCGATTCGCGGTCCACTTCCACCCGCGCGCTGGCCAAGTACACCGGCTTCATCTTGAAAGAGGCGATGGTGACTACGGTTACCACAGTGAGCAAAAAAGTGAGGATCAGCCACTGATGCTTTCGCAGAACCAGCAGATAATCGAGCAGGTGCGGCTCGCGCGCTACCTGGTCCCACGGCAGCACCGACGGTGCCGGAAGTACGGTCAGCGAATCGCCCGGTT
>DASZMG010000118.1:0-1915 GCA_035551975.1 Candidatus Acidiferrales bacterium
CTATCTGAACTCGACGATCTTTGCCCTACGCTCGGAAATTTATTCGATCCCGCACGCCCTCAATCTGCTGGGCGAACGCGAACTCCTCAAATGGATTGCCGTCGTTTCGGTCGGAGTATTGGCGGATGGAAAGCCCGATGAATTGATGATAGTGCCGCTGGTTCGAGGGCGCTTCTGCGAAATGGTCGCCCCGCTTGCCGGTATGGCCGATCATGCAAACGATTTCTTTCTGCTGGGGCTTCTCTCAGTGATGGACGCCATCCTCGATCAGCCGATTGACCCTGAATCCCGAAATTAAGTTGCACTGTTTTGTCATAACTCGGTTAAGTTTCAGTTGGATGAAAGAAACGCCGAGGAGGACAAAACAGTGCATACGCAAAGTACCGCGCTTTGGGGCGGGAAGAAAGTGGAATTACGCGAGACCCAGCGAGCGGTCACCCCGTTTGGCGGGCTGGTGGTGTTCTTCGAGTTTTTGCGACAGGTGGGCTATGTCGAGGTCGTGAAGCAATACCTGCCGTTTCGTCTGACTTCTCCCAACGCGCTGGATCCGGCGCAGACCTTCACGGCATTCCTGCTGGCCGTGCTGGCGGGAGCGCGACGATTTGCGCACGCCAGTGTGCTGCGTGCCGACACCGCGCTGCAGCACGTGCTGGGCATGCCGCGTTTTCCCAGTGATGATACCCTGCGCAACCTGTTCAAGCGTTTTGGGCAAGGGGAGTGCCAGCGATTTTTCTCGGGCCTGTGGGCTTGGCAGCTGGCCCGGCTTCCGGAATGTGCGGCGGGATACAGTTTGGATCTGGATTCCACGGTGTTGGAACGCTACGGCCAGCAGCAAGGGGCGTTGCGCGGGCCCAACCCGCGCAAGCATGGACGACCTTCGCATCATCCGCTGGTGGCAGTGCTGGCCGAGGCGCATTTTCTGCTGCATGGATGGCTGCGCAGTGGGAACTGCGGCAGCGCTCGCGGGGCGGTGGAATTTCTCAAGGAAGCGCTGGCGTTGCTGCCCGAGCGGCACGTGCTTCGGGTGTGGCGCGCCGACTCCGGCTTTTTTGACCAGGAATTACTGGGGTTTTTGGAGCAGCGTGGGTTGCGCTACATTGTGGTGGCGCGGCTGACGCGCTGGCTGAAGCGCGAGGCGGCCCGCATCCCCACGTGGCGCGCGCTGGATGCGCATTACGCCGCCGGTGAATTCCATTTGCAACTGTTTGGCTGGGACCGCCCGCGCCGCTTTGTGGTGATTCGCGAACAACTGCGCGCCGAGCGAGCCTCGCTGGGCCGCAAACTGCTGGACGTGCCCGGCTACACCTTTCGCTTGTTTGTCACCAATCTGTCCACACCGCCCGAAGAGATCTGGCGCGATTACAACCGTCGAGCCGATATGGAGAACCGCATCGCGGAACTGAAACACGATCTGGCGGCGGATGATTTTTGCCTGCGGGAATTCTTCGCGACCGAGGCGGCCTTCCGCAGCATCCTGTGGCTGTTTAATTTGCTCGGGGAATTTCAGCGCGCCAGCCGCCTGACTTCGTATCGGCGACCGGCCACGCTGCGTGCTCAGGTTTTTCTTTGCGGCGCTCTGCTGGGCCGCGCCGGAAGGCGTTTGGTTCTGCACTTGTCTTCCGCCTGGGGCGGCTGGTGCCAACGCAAGCCTTTGTTCGAAAACGTCTTACGCTACATCCATCCAACTTCGCCGAAGTTGAATCCTGAACCCGTGACCTGAACCTAAAATCGATCGAGAAATCTCTATGAAATCGATTTCAACTTCGGAATTCAGGATTACTCGGTTGCGGGGACTTCTTCCGCCGGCGGGACTTCGACGGTCACAGGCTCTTCCGCTGGATGCTCCTTCTCCTGCCGCAGGAACGCCGGAAGGCAGAGCGGCTCGACGTCGAGGATTTCAAGAGGCTTGCCGATA
>DASZMG010000119.1:0-145853 GCA_035551975.1 Candidatus Acidiferrales bacterium
GAAGTGGAAAAATTTCCGGATGTTTTCCTGGGGATTTTGCGTGGGGCGAAACATCGAGGAGTTTTATGCGGAGTGGGGCAAACCGAACAAAATTCTGAACTATTTTCCGGCACCCGCGCGGTCGGCATAGGCTGCCTTTAATCGAATTCGGTTACGCGGATCTACATGCCGCACGTTTTTTCTAGCGATTGAAGACCGCGCTTGCAAAATTTAGATAGGCTAGCGCAGCGGTTACTTCGCAGCGTTTACATCCCGGCGTTTACATCATTGTTCGGCTTGTCCTAATATTTAGGAATCGCCTTGCGGCCGGCCGGTGCAGTCAAAGTGAAGTTCCCCTTTCCGGCGCGCTTTGGTGAGACGAGCAAATGGCAAAAGCACGGCAATTTCTTGGGGTCACGCCGGTACGCTGGCTGGAATACCTGATCGCGATCCTGGCCGGGAACGCTATTTATTACCTGTCATTGGCGCCCCACTTACCGCAGATGTTTCGGCACCAGGGATTTGCGATCGACGGCGGGGTCATGGTGGATTTTGCCGTTTGCGTGGGGGTTTACTGGCTGATCCGGCTAGGGATACACGTAAACGGAGAGGTATTCCAAAGGCGGCGAAGCGACTCGCAGTGAAGTTGCGACCGGGCTAATCTCGCCTCTGAGAGACACGTTGCTTCATGAGGCTAAAGCCTTAAGGGAGCCGCCCCCTGACCTCGGGGCCGAGGCCGCGACCTACAAATCTCTTTAACGCCTGAAGTTTTGATTCCCTAAGCCGCTTTTATCTTAAGTAGTTGCATTTTCAACGCATCCATTAAGGGGTTTGTAGAATCTCTTAAGTAGGGGGGATGAGTTTCCTGCTTACGATGAGGGAACTAAAGCGTCTATGCAATTGAGAGGCTCAAAAAGAGTTAAGGGCCCGACCACCCCGTTCAGCTCTGAGACTCCGTTCGGGGAGCCTGCTGAAATTCGTCAAGAGCCTCCGGGAAACGCCATGGCCATGAGCGTCGCAGTGGAGGTGGATGCGCGGCAAATTGCCGCGGATAAAAAAACGGAGGAGCATGCGCTGGTGCGCAAGGCGCAGGAGGGCGACCGACTTGCGTTCGAGGAATTGGTGCGGCGTTACGACCGCGAAGTGCTGCGACTGGCGCTGAACCTGGTGCACCGCGCCGAAGACGCGCGCGACATTTATCAAGAGAGCTTTTTGCGGGTATACCGCAATCTGCACCGTTTCCGCTTCGAGTGCAGCTTCTATACCTGGCTCTACCGTATCACCACCAATGTGGCGCTTGACTTTCTGCGACGCCGCACCAGCCATAAGGAAGATCAGGCGCCGATACTGCCGGATGAACCGGAAGGAAGCACTCGAGACTTTTTCGACCGGCAAGCGGCGATGAGCGCGGCGTCGAATCCGGAACGCAGCGTTCTGGGACTGGAACTCGGGGAAAAGATTCAGGAAGCGATGAAAACGCTTTCCGCGCGCGAGCGCATGGTTTTTGAGATGAAGCATTACCAGGGATTGCGATTGCGTGCTATCGGCGACTTGCTTGGCACGTCAGAAGAAACAGTGAAGAATTCTTTGTTCCGAGCGACGCGAAAATTGCGCGCGTGCCTTGGCGAGATGAAGTAGGCAAGGATTGCAGATGGACTGGCGGGAAGAAAATTCGGCAAACGAAAAGTGCGAGGCCTTGCGGCCGATGGCGGGACTTTTCGTAGCTGGCGATGAATTGAGCGACGCCGAGCGAACGGAAGTTGAGCAACACCTGGCGGAGTGCGCCGGATGTGCGGCAGAAGTTGCACAGGAACAGGAAGTGCTAGTGGTGCTTTCGGCGCACCGCGCGGAGCCCGATGCGGCTCTGCTGGCAAGTTGCCGCGCGAATCTGGAAGAAGCGCTGGACCGGGAAGAAGAGGGTGGCTGGGTGCGGCGCAAGTTCGGCATTTTTCTGCCATCGAACTGGCTTTCTCCCGAACCGGCTTGGAGCGCGGCGCTGCTGGTGATGATCGGATTTTCGGTGGGTTTGTTCGGCCCGCGGTGGCTGGAGCGCCCGAAAGCGAATCCGGCGCCCGCGGTGGAGATGTCCAGGGCGACGGGCAGTGCGGCGGAGGATCCGGCTCCGGTTTCCGAAACAGGTTCGGCCGATCTGAACGGTCTTGATCTCCACCAGGCAGATGTGGCGAGCATCAATGTGTTTCCCGCGGATGCCGGCGCTGCTCCTCAAGTGGAGCTACATATGAGGGGCGCCGAACCGGTGACGGTACAAGGAACCGTGGACGACGACAGCGTGAAGCGCGTGCTGCTCTATATTCTGCGGAACAACAACCGTTTCGATGCGGACGTGCGGCTGAACGCAGTGGATCTACTGCGCGAGCGCAGCCAGGATCCCGAAGTACGTTCGGCGCTGTGCCGGTCGGTGCAAACGGACGGCAATGCAGCGGTGCGGCTGAAGGCGCTTGAAGCGTTGAATGGAGCGGAACCGCAGGGGCTGATTCGCGATACGTTGCTTGGCGCGTTGACTGACGATACGAACCCCGGAGTGCGCGTGGAAGCCATCAATTCGCTGCGTGAAATGGCGGAAAAGGGGCAGGTATCTTCCGACGGTCACATGCTGGAGGTCCTGCGTGACCGCATGCAGCACGACCCCAACACCTACATCCGGCTGCAGAGCGCGGCGGCGATTCGCGATCTGGATCCTGGACAAAAGTAGGACATGCTCACGCGGCTCCGGCGGTTTCCGTCCAGCCAGGCAGCCTGCCGCCAATTACCTGCCGTTCGCAACCGAGTTTTCAGCAATCTTTTCTTCGCGATTCTCCTGGTCGGTCTAAGTGCTACTGGGCTGAGCATTGGCGCACCGCGTGCGACTGCACAGGCCCCGGCGGCAACTAAACCCCACGCACCGTCAACCACAGTTTCCGCCACACCTTCTGTGTCACGAGTAAGCTCCGAATTTTCGGGCGCGCTGCCTGCGCGAGACGGAGAACACCTGCATTTGGTCACCGACCTTGGCAGCGTAGTGATCCATACCCGAGCTACCGATAAAGTGAGCTACCGCGTTCACCTGGAAGCGGACGCAGCCCAGAAAAATGCGCAGGAATTGCTGAGAAACTTCGCGTTCCATGCCCATCGCACAGTGGACGGCGTATTTCTAAAGGGGCGGGCGGTGGAAGAAGCGAGCGGACGGCTCTGGGTCACCGTGGAAGTGTCGGTGCCGAAAACATTCGAGGTGGATGCTTCGACCGGAGGCGGGAACATCCAGGTGGACGACATTACCGGGCACCTAGAGCTTTCCACGGCCGGCGGAGACATCACCACGGGAAATGTGGACGGCTCGGCACGGCTTGAAACCAACGGCGGGCACATCACGGTGAAAAATGTGACCGGCGACTTGATCTCGAATACCGGAGGCGGGCACATCACCACAGGGAACATTGGCGGAAACGCTTCACTGCGAACAAGCGGCGGGCACATTCGAGCTTCCTCAATCGGCGGCGCGGCCCATCTGTTCACCGCGGGAGGCAATGTAGCTCTGGAACATTCTGGCGGCGAACTTTTCGCGGAGACTTCTGGCGGGCAGATCGAAGTAGGGGAGGCTTCGGGGCTGGTCCAGGCCAAAACGGGCGGAGGAGGAATTCGCGTGGTGCGCGTTTCGGGGCCGTCTGACCTGCACACGGTAGGCGGCAACATTTACCTGACGCAGGTGGATAGCGCGGTGAAAGCGTCGACGTCCGCAGGCGGGATCACGGCGTGGTTCGTGATGCCAACGCGGCCCGGCGGAAATTGCGAGCTGGAATCGAGCGAAGGGGACATTGTTGTTTATCTACCCCGGCAATTGCGGGCTACGATTGACGCGCAGATTCCCATGGCCGATGAGCACCGCGTGATCGTGGATCCCGCGTTCCCCATCAAAGTGAGCTACGACGACCAATCGAACGGACTGCGGACGATTCGCGCCGAAGGATCGCTGAACGGCGGCGGCGAAGTTTTGCGGCTGCGAGCGATTGGAGGAAACATCCGGCTGGTGCTGAGCGACGCCAGCAAGCAGATGCAGCTTTATAACCAGCAAATGGAGTTACTGGAGCAGAAGATGAAGGAACTGCGACTGCAGCTTCGCAATCTTCTGCCGCCGTCGGAGCGGGATGGGATGGCGAAGCCGTAGCAGAGACGACGACCGTGCTGATGCAGGAGGCATGCGATGAAGATGAAGAGCCCGGCCTTCAATTTTCGGGGCAATTCGAACTTTGGCAGGAGCGCTCACGTTCTGCTTCCCTTCGCGCTCGTCGCGATCTTGATTCTGCTCGCGCCGCGATGCGGGTTTGGCAGCGACCAGATTTTCGATCAGAGCTACCCGCTGCACTCGGGCGGGAGCTTTTTGCTGGAGAATGTGAACGGATCGGTGGAAGTGGACGGCTGGGACCGCGATGAAGTGGAGGTGCGCGCCGTAAAAGTGGCGGCGAAAGGGTCGCGCGACATTTCACAGGTGCAGATCGAGGTAGAAAGCCAGCCGAAGCAGGTGCTGGTGCATACACGATATCCCAAAGGCGAAGGCGCGGATGTGGCCGTGGAATATCACATCTACGTGCCGTCGAAAATTCTGCTGAGTAATGTGGAGACGGTGAACGGAAGCGTGCTGGTGCACGGCGTTGACGGAAGCGGAGCGCTGCATTCGGTGAATGGCAACGTGGAAGTGATCAAAAGCGCCGGGCGGTTCAGCGCAAAGACTACGAACGGCGATGTGCGCGTGGAGTTATCGCAACTAGGCGAAGGTGCGCCGATGAACGTGGAAACGGTGAATGGCTCCGTGGTGCTGGGATTGCCTTCGAGTGCGCGCGCGAATCTGAACATCCTGAACCTGAACGGCGAGTTTTCCTCGGAGTTGCCGGTGACTTCGACGACCACTTTTTCCGGCGCACGAGCCTTACGCGGAAAATTGGGAATTGGCGGAGGGGAAATATCAGTTCGCACAATTAACGGAACTATCCGGCTGGTGCGGCAACCGAGCGTTTGATTTTTCGGGCCTTCGGGAACGGTAAGCAACAGGCAAAAGTCCCAATCTGGCGCATCCCTTGTGGGAAGAGCCCATTGAGGCCCGGTCTCGGATAGTCTCGCTGTGGCAGAGAAAACTTAGCGGGACTCAGGCGGTTGATTTCGCTCCAGCAATCAGCAGCACAATCCCACCCACCAAAGCGATACCACCCACAATGGGCGGAATGGGAACAGTTTCGTGAGTATCTTTTGTGGCATGGATCGGCCCGACTTCGAGCACGTCCTTGCGTTTGGTGTAGCCAATTCCCTGATAGACCAGCCCGATGATGCCGAGCACGATGAGCACAATTCCAGCGACGGTCGCGGTTTTCATGGCGGTCCCTCCGATTTTAATTTGGCCGAAGCTTAAGAGCGTGTTGCTTCGCGATAGGCGCGCTGGCCTGCGTCAGCCAGATCCTGCAGGTGCCCCTTCACGTGATCGACGGACTTCTGAGTCTGGCGGGCGAAGTCCTTGCCACTTTCCACTACATTCGAGACTTGGTCACGGACCTCGCGGACGCGATCGTTAACGTCGCTGAAACGGTCCTTGGCGTCGTTGATGCGATCCTTGGCCGCGCCCATGAGGTAGTCGCGGGTATCCTCGCCGGATTGGGGGGCGAACAAGATGCCGAGAGCGGCGCCAACTCCCACTCCAATGGTGATACCGGTAATCATGGCCGACCAATTGTTCCTATTCATCGTGGTTTCTCCTTCTCTTCCCATTTTAAATTTCAGAATCTTTGCGAGCCGCGTTGCTGGCTGGGTGCATGGAACTGAGTTGCGCTCGTGTGCATTACGCTAGCGCCCCGTCCCCTCAGGTGCCATACCAGAAAGGCCTGAGAAGAAGAGGCAGGTTCGGGTAAAGGAAAATGTGCCCGCAGCAGATCGGCAGGGTTGAGCAAACGGTAACGCTAAATCGAGGGCGGAGTTCTGATCTCCTAAACGGCTTTTATGGCTTCTAGTCCGGGAGGACTTCTTCGCTTTTTGTCGCGGGAGCTACGGCAGCGGCTGGTTCGCGTTCCTCGGAGTCAGTATCGCCTTCGCCGGGCGCGAGGAAGAGATTCGATTCGAGACCGTGCTGCTTGGTGTAGAGATCGTAGTAACGGCCACCCCTGGCATACAGAGATTCGTGCGTGCCGCGCTCGATAATGTGACCGCCTTCGACGACGAGGATCTGGTCGGCGCGGCGCACCGTGGAGAGGCGGTGGGCGATCACGAAGGTGGTTCGTCCACGCATGAGGTAACGGAGGCCTTCTTGAATGAGCGCCTCGGACTCGGAATCGAGGCTGGAAGTGGCTTCGTCAAGTATGAGGATGCGAGGATCAGCGAGAATGGCGCGCGCGATGGAAACGCGTTGCTTCTGGCCGCCGGAAAGCTTTACGCCGCGCTCGCCGACGATGGTGTCGTACTTCTTGTCGAAGGCTTCGGCGAATTCGTCGACGCGGGCGATGCGGCACGCTTCGAGAATCTGCTGCTCGGCTGCGTCCGGGCGGGAGAAGGCGACGTTTTCGCGGATGGTGCCGTCGAAGAGAAATGTTTCCTGCAATACGACGCCGAGCTGCATGCGGTAGGAGTCGAGGCGGACTTCGGACAAGTCGACGCCATCGACGAGGACGGTGCCTACGCTGGGCGTGTAGAACGCGGCGATCAAACCGATGATGGTGGATTTTCCGGCGCCGGAAGGGCCGACGAGAGCGGTCACAGTGTCGGGCGCGGATTCAAAAGAAACGTCATAGAGAACCTGCTTGCCGGTCTCGTAAGAAAAACTGACATCGTTAAATTCGACGCGGCCTTCGATGCGATCGAGAAAGAGCGTGCGGCCGGGAGTCTGCTCTTCGGTGTGTTCGTTGAGGATTTCGCGGGTCCGCTCGAGGCCGGCGAGAGCTTCGATCATCAGCGGGGCCAAACCGACGATTTGCGAAACGGGCGCGACCAGCATTCCGAGGAAAAGAGTGAATTCAAAAAAGGTGCCGAGAGTCATATGGCCGCCGAGGATTTGGCGCGCACCCATGAACATCATCACGGCGCTGACGACGCCGAGCAGCGCGGTGGCAGAAAGGGTCATCAACGAGGTGGCGGTGAGCGTATCGAGAACATTCTGCAGCAGACGGCCGACGCCGACGGCGAAAACCTGCTCCTCGCGCTCTTCGGCATGGTAACCCTTCACCACGCGAATGCCGCCGAGCGATTCGGTGAGACGTCCGATCACTTCGGCGGTGATTTTGGGACGGGCGCGGTAATACGGGCGAATGGTTTTGAAGGCGCGGCTGAGGCCGAAGACGAAAAACACCAGGATAAAAATGGCGATGGCGGTCATTTGCACGTTGATGCGCAACAAAATCACCAGCGCGATGGAGGCGGTCATCATGCCGCCGACAAAGTCGATGAGTCCGGTGCCGAGGAGATTGCGGACGCCTTCAACGTCGGTCATGATGCGCGAGACGAGAACGCCGGTTTTGGTAGCGTCATAAAAAGCCACCGGCAGACGGCCAATATGCGCCTGCACTTTGAGGCGGAGTTCGGTGATCATACGCTGCGAGGATTTGGAGAGAAGCTGGGTGAGGCTGAAAGAAGTGAGTCCCTGAACAATGGTGGCGGCGAGCACGGCCAGCACGATCGGGGTAAGCAGATGAATTTCGCGCTTGTTGATGACGTTGTCGACGAGATATTTGGTGGAACCGGGAAGAATGAAGCCCGCAACGCGATTAACGGCCATCAAAAGAAATCCGACCACCAGAATGCCGCGGCGAGGGCTGATGAGCGCCCAGGCATCCGGGAAAATTTGCCAGGCGTGCTTCAGCTTTTCGAGCTGAGTTTTTTCGGCCGAGGCTTCGGAGCCAGTAGCCCCTTTGCCCATGCGGCGGGGAAAGTCGCGGGAACCTTTATGTCCGTTGAATTTCACAAATATAGCCTATCGAATATCTGATGCGGCTGCACGCTGGAGGGAGCAGGCGTTTCCAGCGGGCCTGCGGGCGGCCGAAATGGCCATTGGCATTGTGCAACGGCTCGGGGGAAAATAGCTGCGATTCAGAAACCGGCGTTGAGCAAGGGGATTCTTGTGCGGCAAGTCGGCAGGCACCTGTGGCGAGCAATGCTTTTCATTTGTGCGGCAATGTTATGTGCGGGCAATGGCGCGCGGGGCCAGTCGGCGAATGCGAATGGAGGCGAATGGCGCTTCGCCGCTTCGGGAGATTCGCGCAATTGCGGCGATGTGGTCATGCCGGGAATTGCGGCGCGCGCAGCGAAGGATGGAGCTGCGTTTTACTGGCACCTGGGGGATTTTCGCGCCATCTACAACTTTGATGAAGACATTCAGCATCAGCCGGACGTTCTGGCGAAGCCGCTCAACATCATCGCGTACGAGGAATACGCTTGGAAGGATTTCATTAGCAGCCAACTTCTCGCGTTCGGAAAAGTTCCGGTTTATCTGGCCATGGGAAATCACGAAGCGATACCGCCCATGACACGCGAGGAGTATCTGATCCAGTTTGCGGACTGGCTGGATGCTCCCAGGCTGCGGGAGCAGAGGCTGGCGGACGATTCGCACGATTTCAAGCTACGCACCTACTACCACTGGGTGCAGAACGGCGTGGATTTCATCACTCTCGACAACGCCACAACGGATCAGTTCGACCGGGCGCAGACGACCTGGCTTGAAAAAGTGCTGAAAGCAGCGGGGGCAAATCCCGACATTCATACGGTGATTGTGGGGATGCACAAGGCTCTGCCAGACAGCCTCACGGATCACAGCATGGACGAATCACCTGCGGGTATCGAAAGCGGACGGCGGGTCTACGCGGATTTGCTGAAACTTCAGAATGACGCGCACAAACGTGTCTACGTGCTGGCGAGCCATTCGCACTACTACATCGACGGCGTCTTCAACACGGAGTATTTGCGCACGCATGGCGGAGTGTTACCGGGATGGATCGTGGGGACAGCGGGCGCGCAACGGTACGCCCTGCCGAAGGGGGCAGCCGATGCGCGCGCGGCGCAGACAGACGTGTACGGATTTCTGCTGGGAACCGTCAAGTCGGACGGTGAAGTGACGTTTTCGTTCGAACAGCTTAGCCCGTCAGACGTGCCGGGTAATGTGACGGAGAAATATACGCCGGCATTCGTGCAGTGGTGTTTCGATCAGAATTCAGCCGCACACTAATTTTCGAGATTTTGCCAACATTTTTTGAGATCAGGAGAGTGTACAGATGGCTTCGCAACCCGGAACGGCTGGACCTACGCCCGAACGGATCTTCGAGACACTGACGGGATACCAGCGCACGGAGGCGCTGCGGGCGGCGATTGAGTTAGACCTTTTTACAGCGATCGGCGAGGGCGCGAATTCCGTTCCAGCGTTGGCGAAGCGTTGCAAGGCGACGGAACGCGGAATCCGGATGCTCAGCGATAACATGGGCGCTCTTGGGCTGCTGGAAAAGCACGGGCAGCAATACTCGTTGACGGAAGAATCGGCGAAATTCCTCGACCGCCGCTCACCCGCGTGCGTGGCCGGCGTAGCGGGATTTTTGACACTCCCGAAATTGATGGATGGCTACCGAAACATTGCGGAAGTGGTGCGCAGCGGGCAGAACGCGCTCGGCGGACAAGGCTCTATGGAGCCCGAGAACCCGATCTGGGTTGATTTTGCTCGATCGATGGGACCGCTGCAGATGCCGTTCGCAGAGGCCATCGCGCGTACGCTTGGCGCCGATGCAGGGCAAAAGTGGAAAGTGCTGGATATTGCGGCGGGGCACGGGACGTTCGGAATCGTGGTGGCGAAGCACAATCCGAACGCCGAAATTTATGCGCTGGACTGGCCCGCGGTGCTCAAAGTGGCGCAGGAACATGCGCGCAAGGCGGGTGTGGAGGGGCGGTATCACACTATCCCAGGAAGTGTGTTCGAGGTGGATTTGGGCTCAGGCTATGACGTGGTTTTGCTGACGGGTTTCCTGCATCACTTTGATGCTTCGGGGATCGAGAAATTGCTGAAGCGGATTCACGGAGCGCTGGCGGCGAACGGCCGCGTGGTGACGCTGGAGTTTGTACCGAACGACGATCGCGTGACGCCGCCGATGACGGCCGCATGGGCCATCAATATGCTGGTAACGACGGCGCAAGGCGATGCGTATCCGTTTTCGGAATACGATTGCATGTTCCGCAACGCGGGATTTTCGTCAAATGAGCTGGTACGCGTGCCTGGGCCCGAGGCGCTGATTATCTCAAAAAAATAGGTGTCTACTTCGACGGAACCCCGAAGGCCAGCGAAACAAGTGTCTTCTGCTCGAGTTCGTGGGCCTTGTGCGATCCGGTAGCGGGGCTGGCGCTGGCCGAGCGCTTCACGGAAAGAATCGGGCGGCCGCGTCCGAGACGCTCCAGCCTGGGCAGAACGAATGCCAGGGCGCCCATGTTGGCAGGCTCTTCCTGCACCCAGACAAATTCGTGGGCATTTTTGTGGCGGTCCATTTCGGCGGACAGCTCCGCTTCGGGGAATGGATAGAGCTGGTCGACAAAGACGATAGCGGTCGAAGTATTCTTGCGCTTTTTCCGCTCGGCGGCCAATTCGTGGCCAATTTTCCCGGTGCAGAGTAGAACGCGCGTGGCCGAGCCGTCACCCGCATCAGGAATCACGGTCTGAAACCGGCCGCCAGCCAGTTCGGATGCCGGAGATGACGCGGCAGGATTGCGCAACATGCTCTTTGGCGTCATGACCACGAGCGGCTTGCGCCACTTGCGCAGAGCCTGCCGCCGCAGCATATGAAAATACTGCGCGGCGGTGGAAGGCTGGCAGATCTGGATGTTGTCGCGCGCGGCGAGTTGCAAGTATCGCTCGATGCGAGCGCTGGAATGTTCAGGGCCCTGCCCTTCATATCCATGCGGAAGAAGCATGACCACGCCCGAGAGCAAGTTCCACTTGTCTTCGCTGGCGGCGATGAACTGATCGATGATGATCTGCGCGCCGTTGGCGAAATCGCCGAACTGTGCTTCCCACAGAACCAGGGCTTCGGGGTAATCGCGGCTGAAACCGTATTCGAAACCGAGAACGGATGCTTCCGAGAGCGGTGAATTGTAGACCTCAAACCAGGCGGAACTTCCCGGAATGTGTTCGAGCGGGACGTATTGTTCCTCGTTCTCGATGTCGATTAATGCCGCGTGGCGCTGGTTGAAAGTGCCGCGGCGAGAGTCTTGTCCTGTGAGACGCACCGGCACACCTTGCTTCAGAAGCGAGCCAAACGCCAAAGCTTCGGCCATGCCGTAATCGACAGCGCGCTTTCCGGCGGCCATTTCGCGGCGCTGTTCGAGCAGCTTTTGAACTTTGGAATGGATGTGAAAATCCGGCGGATAGCTGGTCAAAGCTTCGCCGAGCGCGGTCAGATCCGCTTGTGGCACGGAGGTGTGGACTTCACAGGAGGCATCGTAACGGCCGCCGCAGAAAGAATTCCAATACGCCGGCAAGCGGCGCATGGGCGGATTCTTTTCGAGCTCGACCGCCTGCTTTTGCGCGGCTTCGAGATCGGCGCGAACTTTCTGCGCGATGGGTTCAGGATCGACGCCAATCTTTTCGGAGTAGATCTGCCAAGTGCGAGGGTGGGCTTCAATCTTGCGGTAGCGTAACGGCTGAGTGATGGTTGGATCGTCGACTTCGCTGTGGCCGTGGCGGCGATAACCAACGAGGTCGATTACGACCGGAGTTCCAAAAGCCTGGCGGTAGTCCAAAGCCATTCGCCCTACCCGCACAACCGCTTCAAAATCCTCGGCGTTCACGTGGAAAATGGGAATGGGCAGGCGCTTGGCGATATCGGAAGCAAAGCGCGAAGAAGTTGTGTCAGCCGGATTGGTGGTGAAGCCGATGAGGTTGTTGACGACAACGTGGATGGAACCACCGACATCGTATCCCGGGAGTTCGGCCATATTCAGAGTTTCGGCCCACACGCCCTGGCCGGCGAAAGCAGCGTCGCCATGCATGGTAATGGCCAGCACCTGACGGCGTCCGTCCTCGCCGCGTCGCATTTGCTTGGCACGAGTGCGTCCAATGACTACCGGATCGACCGCTTCGAGGTGGCTGGGATTGGAAACTAGATGCATCTCGATTTTGTGGCCGTTCGCGGCGTAAAAGTCACCGGTGGCGCCCATGTGATATTTCACGTCTCCGCCGCCCAGCACGCTCCGCGGGTCGACATCTTCAAAGCGCGCAAATACCTCGGCGGCGGCGCGACCGACGATGTTAACCATCACGTTGAGGCGTCCGCGATGACTCATGGCGATCATGCCTTTTTCGGCGCCATATTCCGCGGCGGAGCTCAGGATGGCGTCGAGCAGGGGCAAGAGACCGGCTTCGCCTTCGAGTGAAAATCGTTTGGTACCGAGATAGCGCGACTGAATGGTCTGCTCGAAAATTTCGGCTTTGATGAGAAGGCCAAGGATGCGCTGTTGATCGACAGCCGGAGCGTCCGCTTCCATGCGCTCCTGAATCCATTGGCGCCGCTCGTGGTCCGGAATGTGCATGAACTCGACACCGATGGTGCCGCAATAGAACTTCCTGGCGGCATCGGCTTCGGCGCCGGAAACATCGAGCTCTGGCATATCCATGGGCTGAAGGTCGCCCAGCGGATCGAGATTTGCCTGCAGATAGCCCCAACGACGGAATGAATCCCAGATGCGTTCCTGCGATTCTCCCCCGACTGCTGATTCGACAATTACGTGTCCCCGGCTCATTCCTGCTCCAGATACAAGCTTATTCAATCTTATGATGTCACTCGTATTATAGCGGCAGCATGATCTTAGAAGCGATTTTCGGCTGCTAGGTTTCCGGCCAACTATTCAGCAACTTTCGCACCAGGACAAACTGGCCCAGATGGTAGGAGTTATGGTCGGCCAACAAAAGGGCTTCGCGCAGAACGCTTTGGCCCGAGCCGCCTGCAATCTTTGCGGCAAGATCTGTTTTGGGGTTCATTACCAGCTTCACCATCTCTTCACAATCATGATGGAATGCTTTCACGCTCTCGTCCCAGTCCGCGGCGCTAGCTGGGACGGGATGCTTGGGCCAATAGCCGGAGGGCCAATCCGGCGACTTGTGCTTGGGATCGCGGCTGAACTCGAGAATGTCCCATTGGGCGATTCGCGCGTGTTCGAGCAACTCCCAGAGTGAATGAGGCGCGCCAGGAGGCTTTTCACCCCGGATTTTATCCGGCACGTGTTTCAGAGCTGAGTCCCAATCGACATGGGCCTCTTTGCCAGCCAAAAGCTGCTTCAAATGCTCGCGCAGAACGGAATCGTCCACGACTACCTACCTTTCAGAAAGTATTTTAGCAGGCTGGTGTAAAAGGCAAAACTCGAAGAAATGCGATGGGGCGGACATCAACGACAAGGTGCTGGGGGACCAGACCTCATTCGCGAAGAACGGCGAACCTCTGCTGTAGGGCAGGAATTGGTGGTCTTGGTAGTCGGCGGAATACCGGTTGGTGTGCGGCATCCGCGCCGGTTGAAAGATCTGGGCTATGCCGTTGCGCTAGCGGGACCCACGGCCCGGCGCTGCTGAAAACATTCCCGGCAATAGACCGGACGACCTTGGGTTGGCTTGAACGGGACGGTGGTTTCCTTGCCACATTGCGAGCAAACCGTCCTAGTTTCGACCCGCTGAGGAGTCCCTACACCCATTTCCACGCCTTGGGCTCGGGTGGTCTTGCAGCCTTTGCAGCGTTTGGGCTCGTTCTTGAAGCCCTTATCCATGAAAAACATCTGTTCGCCGGCGGTAAAAACAAATTCGGCTCCGCATTCGGCGCATTTCAAAACCTTGTCATGGTATTCCATACTCAGCTCCGGGACCGGATGCAGAGAGAGAGGAAGGAAGCGGACGACTTTGTGCGAACCGATGAGGAATGCCGCGTTTCGACGGCATGACTCACCGGTCCAACAAAGCTACTGAGGACAAGACAAGTAAACGGATCGCCTAATCCTGCTCACGCCGCTGCTTTTTACGGAGACGCTTACGCGAGAGGGCTTCCTTGGCACGACGACGCTCCCCCGGCTTCATGTAGTAACTGTGCTTCTTGATTTCCTTGATGATGTCTTCCGACTGCACTTTCCGCTTGAAGCGCCGGAGAGCGTTTTCCAGAGACTCACCCTCTTGAATTACAACTTCTGCCACGCGTATTCACCCCCGTCCCCCTGTAAGTTTCCACACCAGTCTGACAAACGATCTAGTGTAGCTGGTTTAAGCCAGCTATTGCCACATCCTTCTATCGGAGGCCACCCCCCAAGTCAAGGAATAAATTAGAAAATCTGCTGGAGAAGACGCGGCTAACTTTTCAGTAACTTTTGCTACTGGACACGTACTTGAGTTGACGGCTGAATGTGGGGACGCGAATGGCGCACGGTTGCTGCTAGAATGCTTGTTTGCTGGGCGAAGCCAAAGCAAACAAAGGGCGAATATGCCACTGATGCAGGAAGCGATCGGAGTGCTTCTGGCAGGCGGACAGGGCGAGCGCTTGTGGCCGCTGACGCGCGACCGTGCGAAGCCGGCGGTGCCGTTCGGAGGAGTCTACCGCATTATCGACGTGACCCTTTCGAATTGCCTGAACAGCAGTTTGCGGCGAGTGTTTGTGCTGACGCAATACAAGGCGCTGAGCCTGAACCGGCACGTGCGACGCGGCTGGTCATCGCTGATGGGCTATGGCGATTTCATCGAGGTGCTGCCGCCGCAGATGCGCGTGTCGCAGCATTGGTATCTCGGAACGGCCGACGCGGTGTATCAAAATATTTATTCCATCGGCAGCGAGCAATCGAACTACGTGTTCATCCTGTCGGGCGATCACATCTATAAGATGGACTACCAGAAGATGCTCGAGCAGCACGTGGCTTCGGGCGCGGATGTGACGGTAGCGACCATCGAGATGGAGCCTGCGGAAGCCGCCAAAAAGTTCGGGATCATCGAGACGGATGAGTACTGGCGGATTGTGGGCTTCGAAGAGAAGCCGGCGAACCCGAAAACTTCGAAAGTGCATGCGGGCAAGGTTAACGCGTCGATGGGCGTGTACCTGTTCAACACGCAACTGCTGGTGCCGATTCTGATTGCCGATGCCGAGGATCCGCTTTCCTCGCACGATTTCGGGAAAGACGTGCTGCCGCGCATCATCGAAAAGTACCGCGTGTTCGCTTACAACTTCGTCGATGAGAACAAGAAGGAAACTTCCTACTGGCGGGACGTGGGGACCATCGACGCCTATCACGAAGCAAATATGGATCTGGTGGCGATTTCGCCGATTTTCAATTGCTACGACCAGAGTTGGCCGCTGCACACCTGGCAGCAGCAGTACCCTCCAGCGAAATTCGTTTTTGCCGATCCGGATCGCATGGGCGCGGCCATCGACTCAATCGTCTCTGGAGGCTCGGTCATTTCCGGCGGACGCGTGATGCGCTCGGTGGTCGGATACGACGTGCGCGTGAACAGCTATAGCGACGTGCAAGATACGATCATATTCAACCACGTCAACATCGGAAGGCATTGCCGCGTCCGGCGCGCAATTATCGACCGTCACGTGAGTCTGCCGGAAGGCACAGTGATTGGCTATGACGACGAGGCGGACCGCGCGCGGTACTCGGTGTCGGAGAATGGAGTGGTGGTAGTGGTGCGCGCGGAATCGATGATCGAAGAACCCGAATAACAGTTTCCCCATAACTTCCGCTGTTCAAAAATCCAGGAGGAGAGATGTCCACGAAGATTGCCAGTGTGCACGGCCGCCAGATTATCGATTCGCGCGGGAATCCCACGGTGGAAGCCGATGTAAGGCTGGAGGATGGAACGATTGGCCGCAGCGCGGTGCCTTCAGGTGCGTCGACCGGCGAGCATGAAGCGATTGAGCTGCGCGACGGCGACACGTCGCACTACCTCGGTAAGGGCGTGCTGAAAGCGGTTGGCCATATCAACACGGATATCGCGAAGGTGGTCGCAGGCATGGACGCGAGCGATCAGCGTGCGCTCGATAAGAAGATGATCGATGCGGATGGAACGCCGAACAAATCCAAGTTTGGCGCGAACGCTATTCTTGCGGTGTCCATGGCGGCAGCGCGCGCCGCAGCGACTGCATCGAAGCAGCCTCTCTACAAATACCTTGGGCGCTATTCGAGCGATTCATCCGCCAATACACTGCCTGTGCCGATGATGAATATTCTCAACGGCGGCGCGCACGCCGACAACTCCGTGGACGTGCAGGAGTTCATGATCATGCCGCTGGGCGCACCGAGTTTTCATGAGGCGCTGCGGTGGGGCGTGGAGGTATTTCATCAGTTGAAGGCGGTGCTGAAGAAGAACGGCTATTCGACTGCAGTGGGAGACGAAGGCGGATTCGCGCCGAATTTGAAATCAAACGAGGAAGCGCTGGAGCGCGTCCTGGAGGCAATCACCGCGGCTGGATACAAGCCAGGAGAACAGATTGGCATTGCGCTCGATCCGGCGGCGAGCGAGTTTTACGATGCGGCCTCTAAGAAATACATCTTCAAGAAATCCGACAAGTCGCAGCGCACGCCGGAAGAGATGGCGGCCTTCCTCGCGCAATGGGCGGCGAAATATCCGATTGTTTCGATCGAAGACGGTCTCGCTGAGAACGACTGGGATGGCTGGAAGATTCTTACCAAGACAATCGGCAAAAAGATTCAGCTTGTGGGTGACGATATTTTTGTGACCAATCCGGAAATTTTCAAACGCGGGATTTCCGAAGGCATTGGCAACGCGATTCTGATCAAGCTGAACCAGATTGGAAGCGTGAGCGAGACGATCGAAGCTGTGGAAATGGCGCGCAAAGCGAAATACGCGGCAATTATTTCGCACCGGTCGGGCGAAACCGAGGATGCTTTTATCGCTGACTTTGCCGTGGCGATGGGCATGGGGCAAATCAAGACGGGCTCGGCTTCGCGGACGGACCGGATCGCGAAATACAATCAGTTGCTGCGCATTGAAGAAGAGTTGGGAACCGCGGCGCGGTTTCCGGGGCGCAGCGCGCTGGCCGTGCACTAAAGGCGGCGGTTGCAACGGACTCACCGGCGCTAGCGGCCGGCGTTCCAGCCACCATCAACGAAAAGAGTTTGGCCAGTGATGAAATCGGAAGCGGGACTGGCCAGGAATATCGCGGCGCCGACGATATCCGATGGCTGCGCGAAGCGGCCTAATTTGATTCTACTGAGCAATTTTTCGGCGCGGCCTTCCTGCGCCTGCAAATTTCGCAGCGTGCTTTCCGTGGCCGTCGTCGTGGGTGCGATGGCGTTCACGCGCACACCCAGCGGCGCCCATTCCGTGGAAAGAGCAGCGGTCATGTACGAAACGGCGGCCTTGGCGATGCCGTAGACGCTCTTTCCTGATTCCGTGCTCGCGGACCACGTAGAGCTGAGATTGATGATCTTGCCGTAGCCGTACTCAATCATTTTTCGCACGAATACTTGCGAGCAAAAGAACGCGCCCTTTGCATGCAGGTCGAGCAGGTTGTCCCAATCTTCTTCGGTCGTGTCGAGTGCGGCTTTAGTGAATCCGAATCCGGCACAGTTTACGAGAATCATGGCAAGGCGGCGACCGGCGATTACAGGCGATACGTCGGTTTCGAGCGCACGAACGTCATGGAGGTCGCTGATATCAGCTGAAATGACGTGCGCTTGGCCACCCTTCGATTCAATGGCACGCTGAACATTTTCCAATTCCACGCGGCGGCGGCTGACTAGCACGACTTCGGCGCCCGATGCAGCGTAGGCTTCGGCAATAGCGCGCCCAATGCCGTCGCTCGCGCCAGTAACGATTGCCAGCCTACCGTCCAGCCGGAACGACGGCAGCATGCCGGCTATGCTTTGATTAGCCATGTGCGTTGGGTCATCGCGTGCGTCCAGTAGTTTTATCGAGTGGGTGAAGTTCGTTCACCAGGCGCTCGTCGAATGGGTAGGTGGTGTAGATGTCGACCCCGTCAGCCGTGACGATGTGGTTGTTCTCCAGGCGAATGCCTCCGACTTTCGGGTCACCCGCGTACGGCTCGAGATTGAAAGCCATACCTTCCTTCAGCACTACAGGCGCGTCCTTCGAAGCTGGGCTGAAATAGGGCGCTTCCCATGGGTTTACGCCCGAGCCATGGCCGAGGCTATCGAGCACGTAAGGATCGGCGGCGGCGAAAACTTCCGCGTTGGTCGCCCCGGGGCGCACTTTACCGCCGGCGTTGAAGAGAGCGTCGTAACATTTCTGATGCAGGTCGCGCATCTCTGGCGTGGGCTTGACGTTTCCGCACACCCAGGTGCGCGTGAGGTCGCCGTAATAGCCGTTGTAGCAGGCGCCTATGTCGATGATGACGAGGTCGCCGTTACGAACGATGCGGTCGGAAGTGAAGCGACGATACGGCGCAGTGTAGGGACCCGAGCATACGATGTTAGAGCATTGCGTCCATTCACTGCCCATAGCCGTCATGGTTTCCCAGGCGATGGCGAGGATTTCGCATTCCTTAATGCCGGGCCGCAGGTGCCGGAGCGCGCGGTCAAGAGCCGCTTCCGTGATGGCATTGGCGATCTTGAGGCAAAGAATCTCGTCCTGCGTTTTGATTTCCTTAGCGCGCATGAGCACGCTTTGGTAGCCGTCAGCGAAAGCGGTTTTAGGAAACGTTTCGCGGATGGCCGCTTCCATGTTGAGGTCCCAGATATCCACGCCGACTTTCTTTCCGGCCAGCGATCCGATCAAGCCTTCCACCTGCTCGGCCCAGCGCTTCATGCCAACTTTTTCGCGGAAATTCGCCCGGGGAAGAATCTGGTCCTCGGCGAGCCAGGGCATTCGCGTGCGGCAATGAACGTAGTCCATGGTCCAGAGAACGGGATCGTGCTCGCGAGACATCACCACCACGGCGTTGCCCATGATGAACGCTGGGCCAAGATGGTGGCGGTAGCCCATCAGGTAGCGCGCATCCTCGGTGCGAAACACGAACAGCGCGTCCAGATCGGAGCTTTTCAGCGCGTCCTTGGCACGCTGCAGGCGCTCGCGCAGCATTCTTTGTGGATCGAAGCGCGCTTCCCAATCAACCGGAATGATCCCGATATCCGACACGATTTCACTCTCCTATGATGGAAAAAACGATGATCCAATAAACATCGTTCAGCGAGGAGTGTCAAGATTGCTGCGCCGGTGCTCTTGCGTGGGTGACCTCCCTTCCGCAACCCATGCCTCTTGCAAGGCGCAACAATCCTGCTAACCTGACGCGGGCCAATTTACGCTGTGAACTGAGACCGCTCATCTGAGAAAACATTCGTGAAAATCGCGATCACCGATCATCGGTTCAAGGATGTGGAGCAGGAGCGCAGTGCGGTTGAAGCGGCCGGAGGCGAACTCATTGTCGGCCAGGCGACTGATGAGCAGCAGGCGGCCGAACTGTGCAAAGACGCCGATGGAGTGCTCGCCGCGCGCGCTCCGATTACGCGGCGCGTAATTGAGGTGATGGCGAAGTGCCGCATCATTGTGCGTTATGGGATCGGCGTTGAAACAGTCGACATTCCTGCAGCGACCGAGCGCGGCATCATGGTGGCGAATGTGCCGGATTACTGCTTGGACGAAGTTTCCGATCACGCGCTGGCGCTGCTGCTGATGCTCAGCCGACAGGCGATCCCGGCAATATCCTTGGCCCGCGAAGAAAAGTGGCTGATCGCCAAAATGCCGCCGCTACACCGCCTGCGCGGCCAAACCTGTGGGCTGGTGGGCTGCGGGCAAATCGGATCGTTACTGGCAGTAAAAACGGCGGCGCTTGGCATGCGCGCCGTCATCTATGATCCCTATTTGAGGGAAACGAAAAGCCGTGAGATGGGCTCGGAACTGGTTTCATTCGAGCGACTGCTGGCGGAATCGGATTTTATTTCGTTGCACGCGCCGCTGAATGAAAAGACGCACCATTTATTCGGCGAAGCTGCATTCGGCAAAATGAAGCGTACGGCTTACATTGTCAACACCGCGCGGGGCGGGCTGATTGATGAGCCTGCGCTCCTGGGGGCCTTAGATGAGGGAGAAATAGCCGGGGCTGCGCTCGATGTACTTGAATCTGAAATAACGGTCACGCCTGTGCGCACGGCGCTGGTGAATCATCCGAAAGTCATCGTTACGCCGCACACCGCATGGCTAAGCGAGGAATCGCGCGCGTCGCTCCAGGCCAAGGCCGTGGCACAGGTGCTGGCTGGAGTGAACGGCGAGAGACCGTACGGCCTGGTGAATTTAAAATAGTCCGCACGGGCATTCAGCGCGAAAAATCACAGTTATTGGACAGACGAGGGGGAGTTAAAAGATGGGGCTGCGTACGGTGGAAGAATTTCTAAATGGTTTGCGGGATGCGCGACAAGTGTATTACCGCGGAGAGCGGGTACCGGTGGTCACCGAGCATCCCGAACTTGGCGTTGCGGCGCGGCACGCAGCCATCGACTTCGAACTGGCGGAAGACGCAAAAGCCCGCGATTTAGCGGTACATTGCGAGGGCGATGAAAAGTTTTCTGCGTTCTACAAGATTCCGCGCGACGCCAAGGATCTAATGGCTCGTTCCAAGCTGATCGAACTGGGCACCAGCGAAGGCGCCACGCTGGTGCTGCTGGTGAAGGAGATCGGCACCGACGCGTTGCTGGCGCTGCGGCGCGTGCTGGCACGCAACAAGGAATCGCAAGGGCTCGTCCGACTGGAAGCTTTTTACCAGAATTGCCGGAAGCGCGATCTGGCGCTCGCAGTGGCGCAAACGGACGTGAAGGGCGACCGAAGCAAAAGACCTTCCGAACAGTCCGATCCGGATATGTATGTGCGCGTGGTGGAAAAGCGCGCGGAGGGGATCGTGGTGAGCGGCGCGAAAGTGCATACGTCGTGCACTCCCTATGTTGACGAAGTGATCGTGCTGCCTAGCCGCAGCATGGCGGCGGGAGATGAACCGTGGTCGCTGGCGTTCGCGGTGCCTACTGCAACAAAAGGGCTGCGCCTTTACTGCTCGGATTTTCTGCATGGAACCGATGACGCTTTCACGCGGCCCATTTCCACAAAACACAAAATGATCGAAACGCTCACGGTATTCGACAACGTATTCGTGCCGTGGGAGCGCGTATTTTTCGAAGGACGCCCCGACCTTGCCGGTGCCACGGCGCTCACGTTTGTCGAATTTCATCGCTTTACCGCGGTGAGTTACAAACTTCCCTTGCTGGATGCGCTGGTCGGCGCTGGGATCGCCATCGCCAAGGCGAACGGCATCGACCGCGCCGGGCACGTGCGCGAAAAGCTCACATGGCTTGGCGGCTACGCGGAAACGGTTCGCGGACTTACTGAACTGGCCGCGTTGCGCTGCGAAATGGAAGAAGGCATTGCCTTCCCGCACGTGTTCACCACCAACATGGCGAAGTGGACTTTTGCTCGTGATTTTCATCGCGCTCTCGAAACCGTGCAGGATCTCGCGGGCGGATTATTGGCTACGGGCCCGGCGGGAGCGGACTGGGACTCGCCCGAAGTGCGACCCGTGCTGGAAAAATATCTACGCGGGGCGTGGCCTGCGGACAAACGCATCGCCATGCTCAACCTGATTGGCGAATTAACCACGAGACTCTACGGCGGTTATCAGGCGGTGCTGGCGATTCACGCCGAAGGATCGATCGAAGCGGAGAAAATGGCCATGTTCAGGTCCTACGATCCGAAGCGCGCCGTAGGACTGGCGATGAAACTGGCGGGTCTGGAGAAAAGTTGATGGGCGGCGCGCTCAGTGGAAAAGTCGCGATCGTCACGGGCGCCAGCCGCGGCATCGGACGAGCGATCGCCGAGGTATTCGCGCGAGAAGGAGCGCAGGTGGTGATCTGCGGCCGCAAGCAGGAAACGTTGGATCAAGTCGCCCGCGAGATCGGTGCGGCGGTCAAACCGATCGCATGCCATGTGGGCCGGCTGGAACAAGTGGAAGCGATGGTCTCCGCGACCAGTGGCGAATTCGGGCGCATCGATATTCTTGTGAACAACGCCGCCACGAATGTGGCTTTTGGGCCGTGCCTTGAAATGGACGAAGGGCAGTTCGATAAGACGGTCGAGATCAATCTGAAGAGCGTCTTTCGTCTGACGAAGCTAGTCGCGCCAGGAATGTGCGAGCGCGGCTCGGGATCGATTATCAATATCGCGTCCGTATCGGGTTTCCGCCCGCAAATGCATAGCATGCTTTACAGCATGAGCAAAGCCGCGCTGATCATGATGACGAAATCCTACGCACTGGAGCTGGGTCCCAAAGGGGTGCGCATAAATGCGATCGCGCCGGGCCTGATTCAAACCGCGCTGAGCGAGCACTATTGGAAAGAGGAACAGCGCCGAGAGGAAATCATCAGCAAGCAACCGATTCGCCGCATCGGGCAGCCTGCCGATATCACCGAACTGGCTTTGCTCATGGCCAGCGACGCCGGTTCCTACATGACCGGCCAGACCGTGATTGTGGATGGCGGCGCGCTCTTGCCTGCGCTCTGACTACGCGCTCTGCTGCTGCTTGTACATGGCCGCAACGATAATCCCCAGAAGCAGCATCTGCACAGCCCCGGCGACCATCCACTTGATCACGAGCATGTAGGGCACGATGAAGATGTCGTACTGGGTTAGCGAAACCGGAATCACGGTGAAGAGGGTCATAATGATCCCGTAACGCACTCCTTGCGACAGCCAGGACTTATGTTCAGCGCCTTTCGCGTAGATATACACGAAAAAAATCGCGTAGAGCAATTGGCCAAGAGCGAGTGCCCAAAACCTGTGCATGATCCCCTCGATACTGCGATGACTTGCGGGAATCGCATTGTAGTCAGGCATCAACAAAACGGAGTTGATCAGGTAATTGGTGGCCATCAAGAGGATGTAGGTGACCACCACGGCCAGGACAAGTTTTTTCATTGAACTCGCCTTTGGGTAAATTTACGGGCCGACCGAACGATGGGAGCCGGAGAAGCTTTGTCCGGCAGGGCAGAGACTAGCATTAGCTACCTGCGGCTGCGAGCTAATTTTGTGAGGGCGAAGCTCGGTACTTCGCCATTTTAGGGGTTCGACACCTGAATGGAAACGCTGGCGGCGCGCAACGGCACATATTTGTTGACCCAGGCCTGGTGAATGGAGCTTTCGGCATAGGCATCGGCGGCAGCGCGACTCTGAAATTCAATGCCATAGGCCGAATTAAAATCCCGAGGCTCAACGCGATCGGTTTCCATCCAGATATTCTTGATTCCCGGAATTTTTCCGGCCATGTCCTTGATGCCCGCGAGAATCTCTTGCCTTTGGGCCGTGGTAACGCCCGGGTTCCATTTGATCTCGACCACATGAATAATGGTTTTCGGCTGGCCGAATCGATTTTGACCCGAGAGATAGCCGCTGGCGAAAAGAGCTAACGCGAGCAAAGCTGCGGCGAGCAATTTTGCCGTTCGAGTGCAATAAGAGCGCATACAATCCTCCTTCAAACTCAGACGAGTGTAAGTAAGGCCGCGTTAGCGTGCAACAAGTGGAGGGCAAGCCGCACACGCATCAGCGAATTAGAACGATGGGCAAGGATGTATTGACCGGCCGCTCGCGCGTCCAGTAGGATGCCCAGCCTGACCAGAATTCGGAAGTTTGCCGGGAGGCCAATGGATTGTCCCAAGTGCGGAGCTGCAATTGAGGATGGCTCGGGATTTTGCGGTTCATGCGGGCAACGCCTGGCGACTCCGGCGGCGTCGTGGGGAGCATCCTCACAAGTGCGCGTTGCTTATGCCGGGTTTTGGTTGCGAGCAGTGGCGTATCTTATCGACAATCTTCTGCTGGGGTTTGTGCTGGGCAATCTGCTACTGCGGCCTTTAATGGGGCGCCCGGGCGGAATTCCGGCGGACGATCCATGGTTCCTCTTCGAGAACACCTCTCCACAGATTACGGCGCTGATGCTGCTGTTTCTGATGGGAAACTGGATCTACTTCTCGTTGTGCGAAAGCTCGAAATGGCAAGCGACCATCGGGAAAAAGGTGCTGGGGCTGATGGTAGTCGATCTGCAGGGCAAGCGGCTTTCGTTCGCACGAGCCTCGGGACGATTCTTTGCCAAGATTTTGTCGTCGATGACGCTTCTGGTGGGATTCCTGATGGCCGGATTTACGAAAAGAAAGCAGGCGTTACACGATATTGTGGCGGGATGTCTGGTGATCAAGAAGGTGTAAGCTGCGTCGAGCCGGCCGGGGCCGGCCAGGAGTGGCGAAAATGTTTTGCACAAAATGCGGCAACATGGCGCCCGAAGGCGCGCGGTTTTGCAGAACATGCGGGCAGCCGTTGGAAGGCGCCGTAGCTTCCGCGGCGGAAATACCTCCGCTGACACCTTCCATGGAGACAGCAGCAGGTCCGTCGATTGAGGCGCCAGTGCCTGTGAGTGCCCCGCCGGTGGCTGCCCCACCGATGGGACGTTACGCTCCGCCGGTGGCGCCCCCGGCGATTATTCTGCCTGCGCCTTACGCAGGATTCTGGCTACGCGTGGTGGCTTATCTGATCGACGGCGCAATCATGGGTGTAGTGTTCGGGGCCATTATCGGAATCGCGCTCGCAACTTTAGGAGTAGGGTTTTTCCGCGGACTTGCCAGGCCCAACGTTTACGATCGCCCGGTGAATCCCTTCTTTCCCGCAGCGGTGCTGGGAGTGATCTTTGTGCTGTTGCCGATCACTATCGTGGTCACGTGGCTTTATTTCGCTTCGATGGAATCTTCCGAGCGCCAGGGAACGTTGGGCAAAATGGCGCTGGGATTGTTTGTGACGGATATGTACGGAAAGAAAATCAGCTTTGCACGCGCCAGCGGCCGCTTTTTCGCGAAGTTCATCACCGGGCTGATTCCCTTTTTCATCGGCTACATCATGGCGGGCTTCACGGAGAAAAAGCAGGCGCTGCACGACATGATTGCGAGCTGCCTGGTGCTGAAGAAGGTTTAAGCGGTCCTAGGGCGGAGACTAAACGCCCCAGCCGTAGCGTTCGTGGTGGATGAGCACGTCGTGAAGCTCGCTGCGAATCTGCTCGGTCAGCTCGGAACTGCGCACCGATTTCCCGCCAGGTTCGGCAATGTCCGCGGTGCGATAGCCGCGTTCCAGCACGCGGTCAATCCCCGTTTCAATCCACTGCGCTTCAATTTCCAGCCCGAAAGATTCACGCAGCATCATAGCTGCGGAGAGAATGGCGCCGATCGGGCATGCCAAATCCTTGCCCGCGATCGAAGGTGCCGAGCCGTGAATTGGCTCATACAATGCGGGCTGTTCGGGCCGGCCGCGGCTCATCGAAGGGATTAAGCCAATCGAGCCGGCGAGCGCCGCAGCTTCGTCGCTCAAGATGTCTCCGAAAAGATTCGAGGTGAGGATCACGTCGAACTGCGCCGGGCGCAGCATGATCTGCATAGCGGCGTTGTCGACGTACATGTGTTCGAGTTGTACTTCCGGGTATTTTTTGGCCAGGGCAGAGACAGTGTCGCGCCAGAGCGTGGAAATGGCCAGTACGTTGGCTTTGTCGACACTGGTCAGCTTGCGTTTGCGCGCATGGGCGCGTTCGAAGCCATAGCGAGCCACACGGTCGATTTCCGGAACGGTGTAGCTGCCAGTGTCATGCGCTTTCTGGTTATCGATTTTGTGCTCCCCGAAATAAACGTCGCCCGCCAGCTCGCGAATGATCTCGAAATCGCAATCCGCGAGGCGCTCCGGGCGTAGTGGCGAAATTCCGCGCAGCGCGGGACGCAACTTGGTGGGGCGCAGGTTAATGAAAAGTCCCAGTTCCTGGCGCAGGCCGAGCAGACCCGCTTCCGGGCGCGTACCGAGCGGCATGGCTTCCCACTTGGGTCCGCCGATGGCGCCGAGCAGAATTGCGTCGGATGAACGGCAGCCGGCGAGCGTGCCGGCGGGCAAAGGCGAGCCGGTGCGATCAATGGCGTCGCCGCCAAACGGCAACTCGCGAAACGTGAATTTGTGATTGAACGCGGCGGCGCAGTCGGAGAGAACCTGCGTGGCGGCGCGAGTGACTTCCGGGCCGATACCATCGCCCGGCAACACGGCGATCGTCTTGCGAAGTTCGGTCATCTAAATTTGGGTGCTTTCGAATTTGCTTCAGTTTGCGGGCGCTGCGCTTGCCGGATTCCGCCGCACCTGATGAACGATGGCCAGCAGGTCGCGGTCCGTCACTTCCTTTTCCGCATCCGCCATTGCAATGGCCATTGTATAGCAGTCGGCGAGCTCCGCGTCAGTGGTTTGATATCCGAGTTCGTCGAGCCGCGCGCGCAAGGCGTTGCGTCCGGAGTGCTTTCCGAGCACCAGGCGCCGCGCGGGAACTCCAACTTTTTCAGGGAGGATAATTTCGTAAGTGAGGGGATTTTTCAGGATGCCGTCCTGGTGGATGCCGGCTTCGTGCGCGAAGGCGTTTGCGCCTACTACCGCCTTGTTCGGCGGTACCGATACGCCGGTAATCGAGGAGAGCATGCGGCTGGTGGGATAGATATTTTCCAGCACGATGCCGGTGGTCGCATGATAGCGGCTCTGGCGTACCTGCAAGGCCACGGCAATTTCTTCGAGGGAGGCATTTCCGGCGCGCTCACCAATGCCGTTGATGGTGCATTCGATTTGCCGTGCACCATTCTGAATCGCCGAAAGCGAATTCGCGACGGCCAAGCCAAGATCGTTGTGGCAATGGGCGCTCAGCTCGACATTTGGATTAGCCACGAGGTGCGCGCGCACGCGCCGGAAAATTTCGCCGTACTCCTCGGGAGTGGAATAACCCACGGTGTCAGGCAGGTTGATTACATTCGCGCCCGCGTCGGCGGCGGCCTGCGCTACTTCGCAGAGGAAGTCGATATCCGAGCGACTGGCGTCCTCGGCCGAAAATTCCACGTTTTCGCAATGGGCGCTGCCGAAGCGCACCATCTTGATGATCTGCGCCAGCGCTTCGTCACGCGTGATACGCAGTTTATGCTTCAGGTGCAAGTCCGACGTAGCGAGGAACACATGCAGGCGGGGCTTAGCCGCAGGTTCGAGAGCGCGCAGAGCGGCGTCTACGTCTTCCTTACGGGCGCGAGCGAGTGCCGCTACACGGCAGCGCTTGATCTCACCGGCGACGGCACGAACGCCTTCCAGGTCTCCAGGAGAGGCAATTGGGAAACCCGCTTCGATAATGTCCACACCGAGATCTTCGAGCTGGTGCGCAAGCCGCAGCTTCTCTTCGCGGTTCATGGAGAAGCCGGGGGACTGTTCGCCGTCTCGCAGCGTGGTATCGAAGATGTGGATCCTGTCCATATCTAGGGCTCCCTTCAACGATACCAGTAAACCCCGGAATCTCAGGCACGCCTAATTTATAATAGTTGCGCGCCTAATAAATCCAACTTATATAGTTGGGGTGACTTCACGCTGAGTGGGAGCGTATTTCGTGGACCTTGCATCCTTGCAGGTATTTCAGACGGTCGTGCGCGAGCGTAGCTTTTCGCGGGCCGCGGAAAAGCTGTACCGGACACAGCCGGCGGTAAGCATTTCAATTCGCAAGCTGGAGGAATGGGTAGGGCAACCGCTGTTCGTGCGCGGGTCGGGGGCGCGGCTGCTGACCGATGCGGGCACGCTTCTGCTCGACTATGCCGACAGGATGCTCAACTTGCGTGAAGAAATCCGCAAGTCCATGCGCGAACTGAAGGGACTCGAGCGCGGACAGGTTTCCCTGGGAGTGAATGAAAGCTCGATTCACGCATTGCTTCCGGGACTAGCGCGTTACCGCAAGTTGCATCCAGGAATTCACATACGGGTGCAGCGCGTGTTTTCCCGCGACGTGCCGCGCGAGGTTCTTAGCCATCATCTGGACATCGGCGTGATTTCCTATATACCGGAGGAAAACGAACTTTCCGCAGTCGAGTTCTACCGCGATTCACTGGCACTGGTGGTCTGGCCCGGGCACCGGCTCGCCAAGCGCCGCGAAGTGGATGTTGCCGATTTAGGCGAAGAGACGTTCATCGCGCACATCGTGGAGTCGCCGCTGCGGCAACGCGTGGTGCAGATGTTCGCGCGGAACCACGTGCCGCTGCGCATGCATATCGAGATGCCCACGATCGAGAGCATCAAGCTTTTTGTGGAGATGAAAATGGGAGTGGCCATCGTGCCGCGTATGTGCGCCGCGGCTGAAATTGAACGTGGCATTCTGAAGGAGTTGCGCATACGCCAGATGCGCATGCAACGAACGCTTTATCTGGTGTTTCGCCGCGACCGGCCCCTAACGGCCTCCGCACAAGCCTTATTCGACATACTGCGACGGAAAAAGCTGGAACAAAAAAAGGTGGAACAGAAAAAGACGGAGCACAGCGAGACCGAACCCTTGCAGTTTTAGGCGGTTGAATATCGAAGGTTCTGCTACGCGGCTCGGCGATTATCGTTCCCAGAACGGCTCATGGCGTAAAATCGCGAGTAGCAGTCCCTGCAACGATATGGCCGGAGTTGAAACATGGTGATGAGATAGCGTTCCCAAAGGCCGCGCTGCCGCGACCGCTTGACGTGTTCGCTACCGCAATCGGGGCAGAAATGGATATTCCCTGGCACAGTCACTACGAGCGTACCGGACCGCTCTCGGGGTGCCTATTGGGCAAATTCCTTACTCGTCCCCTCTTTTTCTTGTAGCTAGTTTTTGGCGCTTTCGCCGGCGGACGCCATATAGAAATAGCCCACCTTGTTGTTGGCCGGAGAAGCCCACCACATGCGTCCCTGGGCATCGGGCAGAAATTCGCGCATGGTATTTTCAGAATGCGGGAACGGGAATTCGACTACGTTGCCCGTTCTGGGATCCAGCCGGCCCACGACGTCCAGCTCCTCGGACGAATACCACACGTTGTGATCTTTATCGATCCCGAGCGCATAAGGCGTAGTGTCAGGACCGGGCAACGAATATTCGCGGAAGGTCTCCGCCTTGGGGTCAAACCGCGCGATCCTTCCGCCCTTAAATTCCGCCATCCAGATTATTCCGTCTGAATCTGCCTGGATACGACGCGGCAATCCGGCTGTGGGAGGCTGATAGCCGGTGATCTTTCTGGTTTTGGCCGCGGCCTTGTAAAGCTTGCCGTCCATGGCAAAGCCGTCGAACCAGACGTTGTCGTCCTTATCGATGTCGATGCCATAAATTGTGGGCGCCGATTGGTAATGAGTGAACTTGCCGGTCTTGGGGTCGAGACTCGAAAAAGGACTTCCCGTCGACCAGACGATTCCTTCCTTATCGATGCGGACGGTGTGCTTCCCTCCACCGGTCAGCAAACCTTCCTGGCCGGGAATGTAGGAATCCTGGTATTCGGTGATTTCCTTCGTTTTGGGGTCCCACCTGCCAACCTTGTTGGAAGCCTGCTCTTCGAGCCACACGCTGCCGTCAGGTCCCTCCATAGCCGAGTGAATGGAAGCAGCGGTCTTGTTCGGCACGCGGTATTCCTGCACGGCGCCGGTTTCAGGGTCGAGGTGCGCGATGGAGTTGATGGGGGCAAACTCGGGAATCCATATGCTGCCGTCTTTGGCCGGGTCGGCATTCCAGGGGAAGCGGCTCGGACCCGGCAGGTCATACTCCACGTAAACGATGCGCATGGCTTCGTCGCCAAAGGTGCGCACGGTGTCCTTGTAGCCCGGCACATCCGCCGGGGACTTCGGCAAAGCCGAATCGGGCCCGAAATAGGTGGTGAGATAGGAAACGATGTCGTCCGCCGTTTTGTCGGTGAAGGGCGGATAGAGAGCATTGGAGCTGGCCAGGAAGAAGTGCATGGTTTCGCGCATGTAATTCACGCGATCGCGCCAGCCGTCTTCATCGCGATGCACCGAGGCCATGCGCGATTGAAACTCGTGGCAAGCCCAGCATCGGCCGGAAAGCAGGTCTTTGCCGCGGGCCTCCGGCAAGAGTAATCGACCTTGATGCGTGGAGATTTCATTCCAGCGTACCATGCCCTGTTGCAGGTCAAAATCGACGGCGGCGTGCTGATCCGGCGTGAGCGTCACGCCCGTATGCGCGTCAGCTTTGTAGCCTACGGCTCGAATGCGCAACTCATAATCACCCGCGGGCAGGTTTTCGACCCGGTAGCGGCCATCTTTTGCCGAGAGGACGTCCACGGAAATTCTTGTTTTCGTGTTTTGCGCCAGTACGAACGCACCTTCGAAGGGCGAGCCGTCCGGCCCCTTCACTACACCGGTAATAGTTGCGCTATAGCAAAAAGTTGCAGCAGCCAAAACGGCGACGGTGACAGCGACAATTCGAACGGTAAGTTTCATGATGACCCTCCCACCTTCCAACGCACCCCGGCCCCAGCAAGCTATTCCCGAACGGCGACAAAAGCAAGTAAGCGTTTGCTGCAGAATGGCATGCGGCGGTACCGCAAAATGGCGCATGTCGTCGATCTTAAATGGCAGTACAATAGGGGGAATCATCGCCCGGTAGACCCGGGCAAACATGTCTTTGCCCGCCTCGAAAGGAGAATCGCCTATGGCGCGAATCTCGCTTAAAGTGAACGGTAAATCGCACGTAGTTGAGACCGATCCGACGACGCCGCTGCTTTATGTGCTGCGGAACGATTTGGAACTGAATGGCCCACGATTCGGCTGCGGGCTTTCGCAATGCGGCGCTTGCACGGTGGTTCTGTCCGGCAAGGCAATCCGTTCCTGCACATTTCCAGTGAGCGCCGTGAAGAACCAGGAAATCACTACGCTAGAAGGTCTCGGCAGCGTGGCGCATCCACATCCTATACAGCAGGCTTTCATAGACGAGCAGGCGGCGCAGTGCGGCTACTGCATGAACGGCATGATCATGACGGCCAAAGCGCTGCTCGATAAGAATCCACATCCGAGCGACGCGGACATCAAGCAGGCGCTCGAGGGCAATCTCTGCCGCTGTGGCAGCCACTTGCGCGTGGTGCGCGCGGTAAAGCGCGCCTCAGGCCAGACGCAGAAAGCGTAAGAGCGAGGCAAGGAGCCGAATATGGCAACGAGTGCGATCTCCCGCAGACAATTCGTAAAAGGCGCTGGTGCGCTGATGGTCAGCTTCAGCTTTTTCGGTGAAGCTTCGCGCCTGCTCGCGCAGTCGGAAAGCTTTTTCGCCGGCGATCCGCAGGCAACCACGCTCGATTCCTGGCTCTCGATCGCTCCAGACGGAACGGTAACGGTGTTCACCAGCAAAGTGGACCTCGGCACCGGCGTGGTCACCGCGCTTTCGCAGATTGTGGCCGAAGAACTGGACGTGCCGTTTGAAAAAATCCATATGGAAACGGGCGACACCTCAAACACCATCGACCAGGCCGCCACGGTAGGCAGCCGCACTATTGAGCGCGGAGGCCCGCAATTGCGGCAAGCCGCGGCCGCCGCGCGGCAGCAACTTCTGGTGCTGGCTTCTTCCAGCCTCGAAGCTCCGGTTGAGGCGCTCGTAGTCACCAACGGCGTGGTCAGCGTGGCGAATAATCCCGCGAAGAAAATTTCTTACGGCGATCTTATCGGAGGCCGCCATTTCAATTTGAAGATCGCCGCTACCGGCACCGGCTGGGACATGATCGTCGCGCCCGATGCAAAAGCGAAGGAACACAAAGATTATAAAATCGTCGGCACATCGGTTCCGCGCGTCGATCTACCACCGAAATTCACTGGAGAATTCGTCTACACGCCAGACGTTCGCGTACCCGGCATGTTGCATGGACGTGTGGTGCGTCCTGCGGTGGTGAATTCGAAGCCAACGAATGTGGATGAAAGTTCCATTGCGCACATTCCCGGCGTCGTGAAAGTAGTGCAGGAGGGTAATTTTGTCGGTGTAGTGGCGCAAACCGAATGGAGCGCCATTCAGGCGGCGAAGACTCTGAAGGTCACCTGGTCCACACCTGGCACGAAGCTTCCCGCGAATCGCGCCGAACTGGATGACTACCTGAAGAACACGAAAAGTTTTCGTGAACGCGCTGTGGCCAACAAAGGCAATCCGGACACCGCGTTGCCCCAAGCCAGCAAAACCTTTGAAGCTACCTACCGCTGGCCGTTCCAGCTTCATGGCATGATCGGACCCTCGTGCGCCGTGGCCGACGTAAGCGGCGACAAAGTGACCATATGGGCCGGTTCGCAGGGCACATTCAACACGCGCAAACAAGTTGCGGACATGCTCAATCTGCCCGAGAAAAACGTCCGCGTGATTTATCGCGAAAGCGCCGGATGTTACGGGCGCTTGAGTCCCGATGATGTGCCGCAGGATGCGGCGCTCATGTCGCGTGCTGTGGGAAAACCGGTGCGCGTGCAATGGTCGCGCGAAGACGAGCACGGCTGGGAACCGAAAGGCCCTGCGCAGCTCATGACTGCCAAAGCGGGCGTAGATGCGCAAGGGAATCTGGTGGCATGGGACTTCTTGGATCGCAGCCTGCCTTGGACGACCACCGGCATGGTGTTACTGGCCTCCCGGCAAATCGGCATGAAACCGAAGGCGCAGGGTAATCCCAACGGTACCGATGGCGGAGGTGAGATTTATTCGGTCGACAACCAGCGCGTAGTCGCGGCGGCCATTCCCTGGCTGCATCCTGACCCGACACCGCTGCGTACCAGCAATCTGCGCGCGCCGGGAGATTTGGCACGTTCCTTTGCGAGTGAGTCTTTCATCGACGAAGTTGCAGCGGGAGTCGGAGTCGATCCAGTGAAATTCCGGCTAAAGTATTTGGCTGGGAACAAGCGGCCAACCGAAGTGCTGATCGCCGCAACGCAAAAATTCGGCTGGCAAGAGCGGCCCTCGTCAGCAGGCAAGTCGACTGGACCAATCGCCACGGGACGCGGCGTGGCTGTCGCTAACCGGTCCAACACGATGACCGCCGCGGTGGCAGAAGTGGAGGTGGACAAGCGTACCGGGAAAGTGATCGTCAAGCGCGTTGTGCTCGCGCACGACTGCGGGCTGATCGTGAATCCCGACGGTTTGACCAATCAGATCGAGGGCAATGTTATTCAGGGCGTTAGCCGGACGCTGATGGAAGCGGTGGAGTTCGACGCGAACGGAGTGAAGAACCTAGATTGGGCCACATATCCTGTAATTCGCTACAGCGAAGTGCCGGAAGTGGATGTGGTCCTGGTGAACCGCAAGGATATGCAGCCCCTCGGCGGAGGTGAGCCGTCCATTGTTCCAGTTCCGGCCGCGGTGACGAATGCGGTGTTCGATGCCATCGGTGTGCGGCTGCGCGAGGTTCCTCTTACGCCGGAGCGAGTTCTTCACGCGATAAATGCGCGACCTAGCGCGGCGCGGGTGGCCTAGAGACATCCTGCCGGGAATCTGAAGCACTAAAAAACAAACGGCGCTCCATCGCGCGAAAACGCGAGAGAGCTCCGTTGCTGTTAGTGCCTGGTTAGTTTCTAGTGGCTTCCGCCGAAGGTATATCCGATAGCCATGCTGTATTGCGGAACCCAGTCGCTTCCGAACTGAAAGAAATTGTTGACGTAGCGAACGTCGAACTGAGGCCTGACAAAAATTCCGCCCCTTACATAAAAGCGCACGCCGGCGGAGAGGTGCAACTGGAAGTGATTCGAGCTTTCCAGATAGTAGTTCGAATTGGAGCAGCCGCCGAAAGAGTCGCAGAAATTCTGGTTGTAGTAGAAGCGCAGATTGACGGCTCCCAGTCCCGCCTGGAACTCCGGCACGATTTTATGTTCCCCGATGACCGGCTGGAAAACCGCATTTACATCGTAAAAAAGAGGCCGGTAATTGAGTCCCGCGTAATTTCGTTGGGTTTGGAAAGACGTTTCAAATCCCACGCCGAACATAGGCCGAAACATGACATCGCCGCCGACGGTCTCAAATAAGCCACCCATCCGCGGCGTGTTGTAAAGCGTTCCGTCTCCAAAAGTATCTATGGGTTGGCCGGTTGAACTGTCGGTTGCGGTTCCTAAACCGAAGTAGACACTCGCGTTTTGCGCCTTGGCTGCCTGTACAGAACCGAGCAGAAGAATAGCCATTAATGGAAGTATCCGAAGCGTATATTTCAAGTGCGGTTTCCTCCTGTATGAAGTGAGCTTGCCGGTAAAATCTGAAGTTGAAAAGGTGTAACTTCTCCTTTGAGGATTACGAATTACCTGTCGTTTAGTTCCACTGTTTGGATATTGTGAACATAAGGTTTGTGATCGCGCCCGAGGACATCTCGAAACATCGGACGATTGCCGCTGTAGCCTTAGAATCGTGGCCCAGAGCCTAGGTTGCCTGAAGTGCGCCCTAAGGTTCACTCGGGTGAATTACCTAGACAGGGTATTGGTGGAATGACTTTGCAGGAAACGGCGGCCTTTACGAATGGCCTTTCGGCGGTGACCAGCGTCACGAAGCGGATTTTTTGTGCGCTTCTTGCGCCGCATTTTCCAGCGCGTCTCCGATGAGGCAGACCGATTTCCAGTCTTCCATGAAAACCGCGCCCAGATTGCGGTAAAAGGTCATCGCGGGAGTATTCCAGTTGAGCACTTCCCAGCGCATGCAGAAGTATTTTTCTACCCAAGCGATGTGCGCCACATGGTCGAGCAGCGCCCGGCCGATGCCCTTTTTCCGGAATTTCGGGCGCACAAAGATATCGTCCAGAAAAAGCCCGGGCCTTCCTTGAAACGTGGAATAGAACTCAAAAAACAGCGCGTAGCCCGCAGTCTCGTTCTCCCATTCGGCGATGAGCGCGCGAAATTTAGGGTGGGCACCAAAGCCGTCGCGCGCGAGGTCTTCCGCCGTTACCAGAGCTTCGTGGCCCAGGCGGTCATATTCAGCCAACTCGTGCACCATGGTGTTGAGCACCGAAACATCCTTGATTGTCGCAGGGCGAATGGAAAGCATCGATCGAATCCCGATCCTGGCTCGCTAGTTTTCTGTTTGGATTCAGCAAAGGCGATATTATAAGGCTGCCGCGTTCGGGTGTCGCGCTCAAAGCGCCCCGGGCCGCTCAATTCCAACTATGCCTTTGCGAATATGTCTCGGTTTATTGCTGGCGCTTGCTTGCGCAAGCTGCCGTCCGCGCGAGAGGTTCACCCACGTGGATGGGCAAAATCCGTTCGTCATGTTCGATCAGAAAACGGCCCAGAGTTGCTGGGCTGGTCCGGCTGATGCGACGTCTCCTGCACGGGGAGAGTTTGGGGAGGGAGAGCTGACGCCGGAAGAAGCGGCTGAACTGCAGGAAGGCGAGGACCCGCGGGTCGCGAATCCGCCACGCCTTCCATTCTGCAAAGACCTGAAATAGCGACCGGCGTGAGTCGGAGCGCAGCGGACACGCGGCGACTACTGTACTTTTACAGCCTCATCCCTCGCGTAGCCTGACGGGCGATGGCCGCTGACGGCGGCTCCGGCGTCCGGCTCAAGCGTAAAGCAGTCGATCACCGCCAACGCCGTCAGAATCGTCACGAAAACAAACGCCAGATGAAAGTCCGCAACTTTGGGAATTCCCGTGGTGTTCCCTCGCACGTAAGCTGCGAGCCGCAGCGCAATGGCGCCCACGGCCACGCCCATGCCCATGGACATCTGCACGATCATGCTGGAAAAGCTCGTCGCCGAGCTGAGTTGTGGCTTGGGCACGTCCACGTAAACGATGGTGCTGAGGCTGGTGAATTGCATGGAGCGGGAAAGTCCGTTCAGAAACAGCACCGCGAGAATCAGGATTCTAGGCGTTTGAGGCATCAGCGCCGCGCAGGCGAGCATTAGCACCGCCGTCAGAACTCCATTGACGATGAGAATGTTGCGAAATCCAAACCAGCGCAGCATGGGCGTGGTGATGGTCTTCATTCCCAGGTTGCCTGCAAAAAGTCCCAGCATCAGCAGCCCGGCCTGAAACGCGCTGAGCCCGAAGCCGACCTGAAACATCAGCGGCAGTAGAAATGGGGACACGCTGATGGCGATGCGGAAGAGCGACCCGCCCGACATGGTGATGGCAAAGGTCCTGATCTTCAGCGTGGCGAGGTCGATCAGCGGAGCCGTGGTTTGGCGGAAGTGCAGCACAGCGAGAACACCTAAGACCACTCCAGCGCTAACAAACAGCGCGATCTCGCGCCACTGGGGATTTTCCAGTCCGATCAATTCGAGGCCATACATGAAACTCGTGCATGCGGTGCCGGTAAAAGCGAATCCGAGCCAGTCGAAAGGCTTGCGCTCTTCGGCTTTCGCGTTGGTGATCCAAAGCAGCGCGAGCGTGAAGCCGATAATGCCGAGCGGCACATTCAGAAAAAATATCCAGTGCCAGGAAGCATAGGTGGTGATGAAACCGCCGACCGGAGGACCGAGAATGGGGGCGACCAGCCCGGGCCAGGTGATATAGGCAATGGAGTGGACCAGGTTTTTCTTTTCGGTGGTCCGCAGCACGACGAGGCGCCCCACCGGCACCATCATGGCGCCGCCGATGCCCTGAATGATGCGCGCGCCTGTGAATTGCCAGAGCCCGCCGCTTAAACCGCACAGAATCGACGACAGCGTAAACACCGCAATAGCCGACGCGAAGATGGTCCGCGCACCCACGCGGTCCGCAACCCAGCCGCTGATGGGAATAAACACTGCGAGCATCAGCAGGTAGGCAGTCATGCCCATGTTGAGGTCGACTGGGCTTACGTGAAATGAAACGCCCATCTGCGGCAGCGCGGTCGCGATGACCGTGCCGTCGAGGTTCTCCATGAAGAACGCGCCGGCAACGAGCAGTGCGATAAGCGTGGCTTTTCGGGAGTCTATGGTTTGTATTGGAGGCGACACTAAGACTAGTTCCCTCGCTGCGATTTTCTCGCGCGAATAGGGAACGCAGGCCTATCGCGCCGTCGAGCCGATCATAAAATCTAGCATTGAAGTTGGCGGGCGAGGGAGCGTTTCAGAAGTAGGCAAGTCAGTATGGGGAAATTGTGAGATTCGCGAACAGATCGGATGGCGTGGCGCGGCAAATTCAGTCTCTTCTGGCCTAAGATTGCGGAAGCCTAAGCATTCCGTATATGCGAACGGACTGAGTTCCCGTGGCTCAATCCGCTGCAGCTGCCGCCGGATGCATTCGCACGATCTCCACGGAACAGGGCGCATGGCGAGCCACTGCTTCCGAAACGCTACCTAGCAGGAAGCGATTGATACCCCTCCAGCCGTGCGATCCCATGACAATCAAGTCGGCGCCCCAGTTCGTGGCGTTGTCGACGATCTTCGTCTTTGCATCGCCATAGTCGACAGCACTGGTGGCCTGGTAGCCGGCGGCGCGAAGATCCTTGGTTACCTGTTCAACGAGCGCACTCGCCTGCCGCTTGCGGTCTTCCTCGATTTCTTCCACCTGCGGGCTGAAGTGCGGGAAAGCATCGGCCGAGATATAAACGCTCACCGGCTCGACCACGCTGAGCACCCGCACTTCCGCGCCTTGTCCCTTGAACTGGCTTACCAGCGACTTCGTCGCTTCTTTCGAATACGCCGAATCATCGACCGCAAGAAGGATTTTCATGGCCGTCTCCTTAAGCACCCGCGACGTTTTCAAGCGCCGCACGGCTGGGAATGGTCACGGTGGAACCCTTCAGGGCGATCAGGTGACGGCTTTTGAAATCGCTGAAGGTGCGCGTGACGGTTTCACGCGAGCTGCCGATAAATTCGCCGATTTCCTCGTGCGTCAACGGCATGGTGATATGCGATCCGCCCTTGGTCTCTTCCGCGCCGTTGGACCAGTCGAGGAGCAACTTGGCCAACCGCGCCGGAGCGGAAGCTGCCAGACCCACGTTGCGGAGCTGTTCGCAAACGCCTTGGTGCACGGAAGCCATCTGCTTCACGATGTTCTGGTAGACCTCCGGATTGTGCGCGATGAAGCGCAGAAAATCGTCGCGGCGAACGAAAGCGACCTGGCACGGGCGCAGCGTTTCGGCAGTCACCTCATATGATGTTCCGCCGACCACGGCCTCCAGGCCAAGCACTTCGCCGGGCTTGGCGATGCGCAGGATGAGCGTCTTCCCTTCGGCCGAGCTGATGGAAAGCTTCACTTGTCCTTCGCACAGCACAAACACGCCGCGCGCTTCCTGCTTCTCGATGAACAGCACCGCACCCTCGGGATAAACGGAGGAAGCTTTCGCTGCGTCAAAATTCTTCAGCGCCGCGCCCTGGAGCTCGCAGAAATAGCCGCTCTTGCGGAGCTTGCAGGTCTGGCAGTTCTCATTCATTTCGAATCCGTAAGGTCCACGCATCTCAGTCCTCCCAAAGTTTCTTAATTCGTCTGGCGCTGCGCTTCTTCTGCGAAATATTTCGTCATGGGTGAGTCGGCCACAAATTGCGCGCCGGTCTTTTTGTAGATTTCAGCCAAAAGGCGAATGGCGTCCGAATCCATGTGAATCACGCCACCCAGGTCGACTATCAACTTCTTCGAATCGAGCGATGACTCCAAGTCGCGCCAGACACGTTCGAATTCTTTCGTTCCGGCCCCGGTGACTTTTCCTTCGAGTTTCAATCGCATCGCGTCTGCTTCTTCTTGAATCGTGATTTTGACTGTGATGTTCATGCCCTTTTGCTTACACACTCCTAATGGCACGCGACGAGCCAAATGTGTGTTTCTTAACGGCTCAGCGTATGTATCAGGAAAACAAGAACGTAGCGGAGATCACAAGTAAAGGTGGCGAAAATCACGAGCGGAAGTGACGACGCTCACCGACGAAATATCGTCACGGAGACGATATATAGTCGTCACGCTGGATATCGAGCTTCTTCAGCTTGGAATTCAGAGTGGTTCTTTTCAATCCGAGGCGGGCAGCAGCTCCTTGAGCGCCGCCAATAACGCCCTTGGTTTCACGGAGGACGCGCAGAATATGTTCCCGTTCCGTGCTTTGCAGGGTGACGTCGGTGGAGGGAGCGCTGATCATAGGAGATTGGAGCTCGGCTAAGGGAGCGCGGAGTATGGGACCGTTCGTGAGAATCACGGCTCGCTCGATGAAGTTTGCCAGCTCGCGGATATTGCCGGGCCAGTCCCATCGGGTGAGCGCCTTCATGATGTCCGCTGGGATGGTTTGAATTCCCCTATTCATTCGGCGGCTATGCTTGGTCACGAAGTAGCGGACCAGCAGAGGTATGTCTTCGCGGCGCTCCCGAAGCGGCGGAATCGTAATGGGAAAGACGCGCAGGCGGTAATAGAGGTCGCTGCGGAACTCGCGGTCGGCTACCAGCTTTTCGAGGTTGCGATTGGTGGCCGCGATCAGCCGGACGTCCACTGCTATGGTGCGGGTGCCGCCAAGCCTTTCGATCTCCTTTTCCTGCAGCGCGCGCAGCAGCTTTGGCTGCAGCTCCAGGGGAAGGTCGCCCACCTCGTCAAGAAACAGCGTTCCCTGGTGAGCCAGCTCTACACGGCCAACTTTCTGCGAAATGGCGCCAGTGAAAGCTCCTTTTTCGTGGCCGAAAAGTTCGCTTTCGAGCAATCCGGTGGGAATGGCAGCGCAATTCAGTTTCACCAGGGTTTGATTGCGGCGCGAGCTTAAATTGTGGATGGCCCGGGCCATCAGATCCTTTCCGGTGCCGGTTTCGCCGAGAATCAGGACCGTTACATCAGTGGCCGCGACGGTCTCCACCTGTTTGAGCACCCGCTTCAGGCCCATACTGTCGCCGATGATTTCCTCGAAATTGTGGACGGTATTGAGCTCTTCTTCGAGATAGCGTTTCTCGCGCTCCCGGCGCTCGATCTCTTCCTCGGCCTGTTTCTTTTCGGAAAGATCGCGAATGACGCTCAGGACCACCTTTCCTGCCGACGTTTCGACCGGGCTGAGCATGATGTCGACGGGAAATTCAGTGCCGTCCTTGCGGCGCCCGAATAGTTCGAGGCCCACACCCATTTGCCGGGTGCGAGGATGAGCGCTGTATTCGCCGCGATGATTCGGATGGGTGCTTCTGAAGCGCTCCGGAACGAGGCATTCGACCGTCTGCCCTAGTAATTCCTCGCGCGTGTAACCGAAAAATTTCGCTACCTGGCCGTTGGTCTCCGTGACCTTTCCTGCTGAGTCGATCACGAGAATGGCATCGGGAGAAAATTCGAAAAGGGACCGGAATCGCTCCTCGCTTAGGCGGACAGCTTCTTCGGCTTTTCTGCGTTCGGTGAAGTCGCGTGTAATCTTGGAAAATCCGACCAGCCTGCCCTCTGCATCGCGCAGGGCGGTGATCATGACGTTGGCCCAGAAACGGGAGCCATCCTTGCGGAGGCGCCAGCCTTCATCTTCATAACGTCCTTCGGTCGCCGCTAGCTGCAGTTCGTGTTCGGGTTTGCCCTGCCCTATATCTTCCGGTGGATAAAAGCGCGAGAAATGCCGACCGACGATTTCTTCGGCTCGATATCCCTTGAGCCGTTCGGCTCCCTCGTTCCAATTTGCAACGCGCCCTTCCGGATCGAGCATGAAAATCGCATAGTCTCTTACATTGTCCACCAGCAGCCGAAAACGCTGATCGCTTTGCTGCAGAGCCTCTTCGATCTTCTTTCGGGCGGTAATATCCCGATTGATTTCGAGAATTGCCGAAGGTTTTCCTGTTTCGTCGCGCCGCAATACTTGCCGGCTCAGCACTACGATTCTGCGGCCGTCCCGAGTAGTGTGAAGCAGTTCGCCTTCCCACGATCCAATGCGCGCAAGTTGTTCATCGACCGCTTCCAAGGAGACCGGGAACTTCGTTTGAAGGAAGGTATGTGTGAGTTGGCCTAGCGCTTCTTGCTGGGTCCAGCCGTACGTTTCTTCAGCTCCATGATTCCAGTACAGGACGTGGCTTTCGGGGTTGCGGACAATGATGGCATCGTGGGCAATCTCGAGCAGTTTTGCCGATTCTCGCCAATCGGGATTTGGCTGCGAACTTCCTTTACTGGCTGGCGTGGAATCAGTCATATCCGCGAAAGAGCATTTACCAGCTCTTCTCAGGCCGATGGGAATTTCCCGAGGACCCTACGATTATCTCACTTCCTGGCAATATGTAGAAAGTCCGCCCCACGGGGTGGCCAGCCAACAAACCCGCTACTTTCCGACTGATTTTCGCCGAAACGCAGTAAGCGCCGAAAGTCCGAACGCGCGGAGCAGCGCCTCCTGAATCTTGTCGGTGAAATTGTTCACGCGTGGCACGAAATCGCCGGCGACTCCGACCGCAGTACGCAAGGGACGTGTTCCCGGAGCCATTTCGAGTAATTCCAGCACGGCATCGGCTACTTCTTGCGGATCGCCTCGTTTTCCGAGATTGGCGAGGAGGGTTTGGGGTATTTCAGCACCCGCTCCGTAAGCACTGGCCCGTTGCTCGTCGGCCGCTTTGTCCGCATTTTGCGTGATGGCAGTCGCATAGGCGCCCGGCTGCACCGAAATGCTTTCGATACCCTCACCGGCCAATTCGTATTGGTAGCTTTCCACCAGCGCTTCCAGGGCGAATTTGCTGGCGCCGTAAACACCGAAGCAGGGGATCACCACGCGTCCGGCCTGGCTGCTGATGTGCACGAGCAATCCGCTGCCGCGCTTGCGCATGTGCGGGAGGACCGCCCGATTCATTCTTTGCACCGCGAAAACGTTGGTTGCAAAGATCGTCCGCATCTGCTCGACGGTCACCGCTTCGCTCAAGCCGCGGATGGAGAGCCCGGCGTTGTTCACCAGCGCGTCGATGCGTGTTGCCTCGCTCATGACTTGGTCAATGGCCCGGTCGACAGAGGCGTCGTCATTTACATCGAGCTCGAGGGACCGCAAATTCAGCGATTCACGCTGCGCGAGCGCCTTTAGCTCATTGGCATTCGCGGCATTCTTGCCGTTGATATCGCGCATACCTGCGTATACGCGATACTTATTTCGCGCCAGAGTCTCGGCCATCACCCGGCCAAATCCGGTGCTGCATCCTGTGATCAAAACCACATCGTTAGCGGCCACGTGTCTCTCCTTGAGCCGGCTATTATGCCGCACCGCGGACAACTGACAAAATGCAGCCCACACTGATATACACTCGCACTCGCCGGAATTCGCCGGCGGAGGGCCGCAGGCGTGCGCTTGATTACATTCACACGCAACGGAGCCCAGGAAATTGGCACACTGGTCGGCGCCGATTCCAGGGTGGTCCGGCTGCAATCGGCGGAAGAGCTCCGCACGGGGCAACCGTACCCGCACTTCGCGAGCATGTTGGCGTTTCTGCAAGGCGGAGCGGCCGCACGCGATGCAGCTCATGCAGCCATCGAATTCGCGCTTTCCCAGCGCCCGGAAGGTGCGGTGTTCGATCGCGCCGAGGCTCAGTTCCTTTCCCCTCTCCCGCGCCCGGAATCGATTCGCGATTTCATGGTGTTCGAGCAGCACATCACCAATTGCATCCGCAAATTCGAAATGCCGCCCTGGCTTGCTGCGCTGGATGAATGGATCGATGGCGCATTCGGACGCAAGGCGACACTTGCCTATCGCCGCAACCGCGCCTGGTATCAGCGCCCGGTCTATTACAAAGGAAACCGCTTCAGTGTCGTAGGAGACGGAGCGGACATTCTTGTGCCGGCTTACACCAAAAAGCTTGACTGGGAACTGGAGTTTGGCATTTTCATCGGCAAACGCGGCTGCGACATTCCCAAAGAGAATGCGCGCGAATACATCGGCGGTTTCACCATCTTTAATGATTTTTCCGCGCGCGATATGCAGGGGCGCGAAATGCCCAGCCGCCTGGGACCCGCCAAAGGAAAGGATTTTGATACCGGCAATGCAATGGGGCCAGTGCTGGTCACGCCGGACGAGATTCCCGATCCTTACAATCTCACGATGAAGGCGCGCATCAACGGGGAAGAAGTTTCCTGGGGCCACTCCCGCGGCATGTACTGGACATTTGAGCAAATGATTGCTTACGTCTCGCACAGCGAGACGTTATATCCGGGCGAGTTTTTCGGTTCAGGAACGGCCACCGTGCCTGAGTCAGGAAAGAATCTCCGCTGCTGCGGGCTCGAAATGGATCGCTTTTTGAAAGCCGGCGACAAGATTGAGCTGGAAGTGGAACGGATCGGCACGCTTACGAACTATATTGTGGCTCCCAAGACGTAGCTGGCCGATTGGTGACCCGCATCACGAACTTGAGAGCCATTCGTTTTGCTCACTCTACGCCTTGATAATTTTCCTGTAACACTGAATACTTCCTCCTTAGAATCTTGGCCGATACGATACAGGGCGAACTCTTGCGTCCTGCATGCGCTTCCACCACGCTCAAGCACTCCGGCGTAGTCGAGCCGGAAATATACTCACGATCAAAATACTCAAGGGGGAAATTCGTTCATGCGCCTCAAACGATTCGCACCTTTTCTAATACTTGTCGCGACGCTCTTCGCGGTTACTTTGTCCGGTCGCGCCCAGACGCAAGCTCCAGCTAAAAAGCCCGATGCCACCACGGCGCAATCCGCATCTGCTGCCGGGAAATTGCTGGACCTGAACACGGCCACGAAAGATCGACTCGATGCCCTTCCTGGGATCGGAGACGCTTACGCGCAAAAGATTATCGCCGGCCGTCCGTACCGCGCGAAAAACGAGTTGGTACAAAAGAAAATCATTCCCCAGGCCACGTACGACAAGATCAAGGATCTTGTGATCGCCAAGCAGCCAAAGACCAAGTAACGAACTAGTTGAAGTGAGCCGTGATTGAGGGCGATGCCGGCACTGTTGCGATCGTCTTACATGCGAGGAAAACGACAATGAATGGTTTCAAACAGTTCCTGCTCAGGGGCAATGTGGTTGATATGGCAGTGGGCATCGTGGTGGGCGCTGCTTTCGGCGCGGTGGTTACGGCGTTCGTGAAGGACCTGATGACGCCGTTCATCGCCGCCTTGATCAAGCAGCCGGATTTCTCCGCCCTTACGTTTACCGTCAACGGCAGCAAGTTTTTGTATGGCGAGTTCGTGAATGCGGCTGTTTCGTTTGTAATCATTGCCGCAGCCATCTACTTTTTCGTGGTGCTCCCGATGAATACATTGATTCAGCGCATGAAGAAGGCGCCGGTTCCCGCGGATCCCACTACGAAGAAGTGCACGGAATGCCTGAGCGAGATTCCGATCGGCGCGAAGAAGTGCGCTTTCTGCACTTCGCCGCAATAGGGCTCAGCTTTTCAGATATTTGTTGAAGAAGTCCATGGTTCGTTGCCAGGCGAGCTTGGCTGCGGCCTCGTCGTAGCGCGGCGTCGTGTCGTTGTGAAAACCGTGGTTTGCGCCTTCATAGATGTAGGCCGTATAGGTAATGTGATTCGCCTTTAGAGCTTCTTCATAGGCTGGCCACCCGCTGGTGATGCGCGTATCCAGCGAAGCATAGTGCAGCAGCAGCGGCGCTTTGATCTTCGCGGCATCTGCCGCGCTCGGCTGTCCGCCATAGAACGGAACCACCGCCGCGAGATACGGCAAGCGCACGGCAAGCTTGTTGGCCATTGTGCCGCCAAAGCAGAATCCCACCACGCCAAGTTTGCCGGTGCATTCCGGCCGCGATTTCAGCCAATCCGCAGAAGCGACGAAGTCTTCGAACATTTTCCCCTGATCAACTTTCTGGAACATGGCCGCGCCTTTTTCTTCATCGCCGGGATAGCCGCCGAGCGACGTGAGCCCGTCGGGAGCGAAGGCAAGATAGCCGGCGACACCCAGCCGCCGTGCGACATCTTCGATATAGGGATTGAGCCCGCGATTCTCATGGATCACCAGCACGGCCGGAAGCTTGCCGCTGGCCTTGGCCGGCCGCACGTAATATCCGCGGATACTTCCATTGCCCTGCGGTGAGGAAACCGTTTCGTAACTGGCCGTAATGGCAGGATCGTCCTTCTTCACCTGCTGCGCGAAAGCGTAGTTGGGGCGCAGGCTTTCCCAGATGGCGGTTGCCGTGAGCCCGCCTACCGCATATTTTTGGGCCGCTTCGAGAAAATCGCGCCGCTTCATTTCCCCGTGCACGTATCGGTCGAAGATATCGAGTAATTCCTGCGGATAGTCGCTCGCCTTTTTCCGTTCCATATCGATTCACTCCTTCGCGTTTTGTCGACGTTACGTGGCCTGGAAGAATTCACGTAGAGAATACACCAGGATACCGACGAACGATTTGGTTCCCCGGGCGCCCAGAAGAGTCCCCCGATTTGCTGCGGTGACCTGAACCGCACGGTTCAAATTGAACCGGCGATGGAGTAGCACCCCAAAGGGATGAGGTTTTCGCGACTGCTTCGCAACAAGGAATTCAAGCGCCGGATTGCCAACGCCGATCATTCCAAAGGGGTTCGCACCGCGCTCCTTCGGCCGATGAAAATCCTGTTTGCAATCATTGCTGGAATTCTATGTGGCCAGGCAGTATTCGCGCAGCAACAACCTGCGCCGGATTTGAGCCAGTTGTCCATCGAACAGTTGATGAAGGTTAAGGTTGAGACGGTGTATGGGGCGTCAAAATTTCTGCAAAACGTTTCGGACGCCCCTGCGTCGGTAACCATCGACACGGCAGACGAAATTCAGCGATACGGCTACCGGACACTGGCTGAAATACTGGCGAGCGCCCGGGGATTCTACGTAATCTACGACCGCAACTACACCTACGTGGGAGTACGCGGCTTTTCCCGGCCGAGCGACTACAACGCGCGGATTCTGTTCCTGATCGACGGTCATCGAGAAAACGACAATATTTTCGACGGAGCCTACGTGGGGACTGCTTTCCCTATCGACGTAGATTTGATCGATCACGTCGAAATTATCCGCGGTCCCGGCTCTGCCGTGTACGGAACCGGCGCTGTCATTGCCGTCATCAACGTCGTCACTCGGCGGGGCCGGGACCTCAACGGGTGGGAAGTTTCGGGCCAGGGCGGGAGTTGGGGGACGTACAAGGCCCGCGTGAGCTACGGGACGCGGTTCCGAAACAATATCGAAACCCTCATTTCCGCCAGTTTCTACAATAGCGCCGGCCACGATCGCTTGTTCTATCCAGAATTCGATTCACCGGCAACCAACAATGGCATTGCTGAGAACGCCGACGCGGACCAGTATTACGATATATTCGGCGAACTGATCCGGGGAGATTTCACCCTTCACGTGGTAGCGAATTCCCGCACCAAGCACATTCCCACAGCATCTTTCGGCACCGTTTTCGACGACCCGCGGACCAAAACAACCGACGAGCGCCGCTATGTGGACATTCAATACGCGCATTCACTCGCGAGTCAGTGGGACATCCTCGCGCGTGCATCTTACGATTGGTATGGCTATCGAGGCATTTACATCACCGATTATTCTGGCGACAACATTCCACCTTTTGTAAAAAACATCGATGTCGCCTCGGGCAACTGGTCGAACTTCGAATTCGACGCCTCTCACGTTTTTTACCGTCACCACCACGTGACCGCGGGGGCCGAATTTCGCGACGATTTTACGCAATACCAGGAAAATTACGATCAGCAGCCATACACGCTGTATTTGAATAACAGCGCCAGCCAGAAAAACGCCGCATACTACGTGCAAGATAACTTCTCTATCCGCAAGAATCTGATCGTGGTAGGCGGCATGCGCAGCGACTGGTATGAGCAGTTTGGAACTACTTATAGTCCGCGTGCCGGCCTCATTTTCGTTCCGAGAACGGGCACGCGCATCAAGCTGATGTACAACAAAGCGTTCCGGGCCCCGAACCGCTTTGAGGAATTTTATGTCAGCGGTAACAGTAACGAGGCTAATCCCTTGTTGCAGCCGGAAAGAATCGTCAGCTACGAAACGGAAGTCGATCAGGAACTGGGCAAAAAGCTGCGCCTTGTTGGCGTCGTCTTCCTCAATGATCTGGACCAGGTGATTGAAGCCGATCTTAACCCTTCTACCGGTCACGTCGAATTCGGAAACACGGGTTTTCAGAATTCCCGCGGTCTCGAAATCGAACTGCAGGGCCAATGGAAACACGGCTTATTGGCGGACGCCTCTTATTCCTTCCAGAATTCGAGCGACCCGAATCGCCAACCGATCAGCAACTCTCCACACAATCTGGCGAAAGCGCGGATCAGCGCACCCTTGTGGCGCCAGAAACTTTCCATCAGTTTCGAAGGGCAATACTACAGCCGCATGTCCACCCTGGATGGACCCATTCTGGGCGGCTACGCACTTGCGAATGCGACCTTGCTGGCGCGCCGCATTCTGCCGAATCTCGATTTTTCCGCCAACGTCGAAAACCTATTCGACAAGCGTTATGCCGAATCGGGTGGGCTGGAACACCAGGAAGTGTCGATTCCACAAGACGGCCGCAGCATTCGTGCCAAGCTCGCCTATCGTTTTTCATCGAGGTAGTTCAGCCTGGAGCAGATTCGAACAGCGCGATTCATTTTGAAGCCTCGCCGAAATTGCTGGCTTGCAATTTCATTCCCTGCCGATAATCAAGATAAAGGATTCAAGCGAGTTGCCGCCAAGGCCGATGAGTCGGAAGGGGTTCAGTCCGCAGTCATTTGCCCTATGAGAGCGATTTCCGTGATCGTTGCTGCGCTGCTATGCGTGCAGATCGCTTTTGCGCAGGAAGAAAAGCCTTCGGATTTGAGCCAGTTGAGTATCGAGCAATTAATGAACGTAAAAGTGGAAACGGTTTACGGCGCGTCTAAATTTCTACAAAACGTTTCGGATGCACCCGCCTCGGTCACCATCGTCACCGCCGATGAGATCGAAAGATATGGCTACCGAACGCTCGCCGAGATATTTAGCCAGCGTGCGCGGCTTCTATGTGATTTACGACCGCAACTATACTTACGTGGGTGTCCGCGGGTTTTCGCAACCCGGTGACTACAACGCGCGAATCCTGTTCCTCATCGATGGACATCGCCACAACGACGATATCTACGACGGGTCGGATGTTGGCACGGTTTTCCCGCTCGATATCGGCTTGATCGATCACGTCGAAATCATTCGCGGACCCGGTTCGGCCGTTTACGGTACAGGTGCAGTAGTGGCCGTGGTCAACGTAGTAACCAGGCGTGGACGCGACCTCAACGGTTTGGAGCTTTCCGCTCAGGGCGGAAGCTGGGGAACCTACAAGACTCGCGTCAGCTATGGCAACCGCTTTAGCGATGGGATCGAGACGCTGCTGTCCGCAAGTTTTTATAACAGCGCCGGCCACGACCGTCTGTTTTATCCCGAGTTCGATTCGCCGGTAACGAACAACGGCGTGGCTGAGAATGCCGATGCCGACCAGTATTACAACATTTTCGGCGAACTCATCCGCGGCGACTTCACTCTGCACACGGTATTGGACTCGCGGACCAAGCATATCCCTACTGCATCGTTCGGCACCGTTTTTAACGACCCACAAACCAAAACCACCGATTCCGGCCGCTATGTGGACTTGCAGTACGCGCATTCGTTTGAAAGCAAATGGGACATCCTGGCGCGGGCTTCCTACGATTGGTACGGCTATCGCGGAATTTACATTATCGATTACGCCGGCTTAGGCATTCCCCCATTCACGAGAAACGTCGATCTTGCTTCGGGCGACTGGTCAAACTTCGAATTTGACGCGTCGCATATTTTTGCCCGCCATCATCACCTCACCATGGGCGGCGAGTTCCGCGATGACTTCAGGCAGCACCAGGAAAATTACGATCAGCAGCCCTATGTTCTCTACCTGGACAATACCGCCAGCCGTACCAACGCCGCTTACTACGTTCAGGACAATTTCTCGGTGGCCAAAAACTTCACGTTAGTTGGCGGAGTGCGCAGCGACTGGTACGAGCAGTTTGGCACGACCTATAGTCCTCGTGCCGGGCTCATCTACGTGCCGCGAACCGGAACCAGGCTCAAATTGATGTATAACCGCGCCTTCCGCGCACCCAATCGCTACGAGGAGTTCTATGTGGGCGCCAATGTCGACATCTCAAACCCAAAGCTTGATCCTGAAAAAATTACCAGCTACGAAATGGAAATTGACCAGGACCTTGGAAACAATTTGCGTTTCATTGCCGCAGGATTCGTCAATCGCATGGACAAGATCATTACGCCGGAATTCAACGCCAGCACTGACAGGCTGGAATACGGAAACACCGATTTTCTCAATACGCACGGAATCGAAGCGGAATTATCCGGTCGATGGCGGGACGGCATTGAGACAAAACTCTCGTATTCTTTGCAGAATTCGAGCATCCCACAACTTGAAGCTGTAACGAACTCACCGCACAACCTTGGCAAAGCGCAGATCAGCTTGCCGCTTCTGCGACAGAAGCTTTTTGCCAGCTTCGAAGGGCAGTACACCAGCCGCATGACCACGATTTCGGGACCTGTTCTAGGCGGTTTTGGCGTGGTGAATGCGACGTTGCTGGCGCGGCGCATCAGCCGAAATCTTGATTTTTCCGCGAATGTCGAGAATCTCTTTGATAAGCGCTACGCTGTTTCCGGGGGATTGGGCAATCAGGAAGTCTCCATTCCGCAAGATGGCCGCAGTTTTCGCGCCAAACTGGTATATCGGTTTTCATCGCAGTAGTGAGGGGGAAGCAAATGGGGAAAAGGGAAAAAAGTCGCGGGCCCAGCCAGCGAATCGCAACAATCGCTTCTTCATTCCTGACTGCGATCGTTCTCGCGGCCGCTCTGTTTGGCCTCGCTTCGAGTTCATGGCCGCAGGACATGGAAGCCAACGAGTACCAGATCAAGGCAGCCTATCTGCTGAACTTTCCTAATTTTGTCGACTGGCCCGGAGCGATAAACAACGATCTGCAATCGCCGGTCCGCTTATGTTTGCTTGGCTCCGATCCGCTCGGCAGCGCGCTTTCGCGCATGATGGCGGACCGGCTGTCTCGCGGCAGATCTTTACTGTTACGGCGCGTATTCCGCACCGATCCTGTTTCCGATTGCCAGATTCTTTACATCGGTCCTTCGGAGAGCAAGTACATTCCTCAAATTCTCGATTCGCTGCACAACGTAAGTGCCTTGACCGTCGGAGAAACGGACAAGTTTGCGGAGCAAGGTGGCATGATCCAACTTGTCATGGAAGAGGATCGCATCCGCTTCAAGATCAATCCGACCGCCGCATCCCAGGCCGGGATCCGCATCAGCTCGAAACTATTAGCGCTGGCGCAGATCGTTAGTCCCGCCAAGCCGATGCCTGGGGCCAACTCAAGACATCAGGTCACATTGAAGGACGAATCATTCGGAGGCTGGACTTCAACTGCCCCTTTTTGCTGGAGAATCGAGCACACGGGTTTACTGAATATATCGCTGGTAGCGTAGCCTGAAGCGCTGGACAAGAACCGGCATAGCCCTGGCACAGGTCTGAGTAACTCCAAAATACGCCGCTACTTACTATTGAACCGTCATGCGCACCGGTTCGATGAGTATGCCGTTTCCCACCTGGATGGAAATGTTGTAGCTTCCCGGCTTGACCTGCGGCACCTTCATCACGATCTTATCGGCGGACTGCTCGACGATCACGGCTTTGTAGTCGGACTTCTCGTCGGAAAGAAACACGGCGCTGACAGAGTCCTTCGCCAGATTCGCTCCGGAAACGGTCACGCTGTCGTTTACCTTGCCCGTCGCCGGATCGACGCCGCTTACCTTCGGCGCACCTTGCGAAAAAAGCGCAGGGGACGCGAGCAGAATCGCCAGCATCAGCAGCAACAAAGTGCGCAAATTCCCGCCGGGAATCCGGACTGCGCGATCACGAAGATTTGAAACCAAGGGCCTGGCTGGGTGGGTAATCATCATACCTCTCACAGTGAGACTTAATGGATAAGTCTCGATGCCTGTTTTCGGCCAAAAAATACGCCCGGACCCCGCAGGTGTCAAGCAAAACAGTGCCGCGAAGGGCCCGATGCAACAGCAACTCTGTTAGGCGGAAGGTTTCGTCAGTTCTTTGGAAAGATAGATAATCTGCCCCACATGATGGTAGGCATGCGCGGCACAGCGGAACAGCGCGGTGAAGCGGTCCTTGGAATGCGGCTCGCGTTCGGCGGAATAGGGCGCCGTCCAATCTTCAGGCGATTGCTTGCGAATGGTCGAAACCACCATGGCGATGGCGCGATCGAAATCGCCGAGCACTTCTTGCTTGGGCTTTTTCACCGTATCGTTGAATTCGCGGTCGCGATCCCGCACGTATCCGGTGCCGGCGATTCTGGCGCCAACGTAATAATTCAAGTTTCCAGTGAGATGCAGCAGAATATGCCCGACGCTGTTACCGTAAACATGCGGCCTTCGCCAGATTTGGTCGTCCGATAAGAGCGCGGTCCATTCGTGTACCTTCGCCTGCACCTCCTCGTAATAGGATGCCAGCGTCGAAGCCACCACAGAGGCGAGTTCTGCCACGGGCATTTCTCCCAAGCTGCTGAAATGAGACACCGATTATAACAGTGCCGATGCCTCGATTGGGCGAACGGTCCGTGTGCGTCGGGCCGCTCGCACAGACTGCTCGCCGCGTGTTCTGGCCCAAGCTGTGATACTCTCGGCAACCAATCGCTCTGCTTTGTGGTGAAGCGGCGATTGCATGCTTCTGAACCACAATTGCGGAATCCTCGGGCATCGCCTGACGGCGAAAAGCCATCTCAAAAAAGGCCACACTTGGTTAAACATGACTCAACCTGTATGAAGCCTAAATTTCTCGTGCTTCTCTTTCTTATACTATTTGCCGGCGCCTCTGTTTCGGCCACAGACCCTCCGAAGACGAGTACTGTACAGTTTCCTGCGAGCCCAAGCGGTACGGATACGGTCAACGGCTTCGTTGCCGAGCCAACCACGAATGTGCGCCATCCGGCCGTAATCGTCATTCATACCTGGTGGGGACTGAATGATTGGGTCAAGCAGCAAGATCAGAAGCTTGCGGAGCAAGGCTTCGTAGCTTTAGCCCCCGATTTGTACGACGGCCACGTAGCCACAGACTCGTCCAGCGCGCTTGAGCTGCGCATGGGATTGAAAGATGGGATTGCCATCCGGGACTTGCTCGCCGCCTATGCCTATTTGTATGGACGTAAAGATGTCGACCGCGATCATATTGGAGCGATTGGCTGGGATATGGGCGGCGCGTACGCCTTAAAATTGGCCATGTATCAGCCGCATCTGGCTGCGGTGGTGGTGAATTACGGCACACCTCCAACGGACCCCACCGATCTTCAGCAGATCGTCGCCCCAGTTCTGGGAAATTTCGGCGCGCTCGACAAAGGCGTGTTGCCGGCGGACGTGCGGATGTTTGAGAAAACCATGAAAAATATTTCGCGCCGCGTCGATATCAAAATATACGACGATGCCGGCCACGGCTTCGCCAATCCCGACGACAAGCAGACCTATCAGCCGCAGGATGCCGCCGATGCCTGGGCTCGGAGCGTGGCGTTCCTTAACAAGTCGTTGAAGTAATCGCGATGTGTTTCAGGCGTCGACGAACTACCTAGGCGGGATCCCCAACCCGCACATCGCTTATCGAAACGAGTCGTCCCGCAAAGGACTTCTCTTCCCGACGCCACAGTAAGAGCAGCGAACTCCCTATCAGGATTAGTGCGAGGCAAAGGCCGGTCCAAACTCCGGCAGCGCCCCAGCCGACGCCAAAGCACAGGTAATAACCGAGTGGCAGCCCGGCGACCCAATAGAACAGCACGGAACAAATCATGGGGGCGCGCGTTTCACCCGCGCCGCGAAGGGCGCCCGTGGCTACCGCCTGCAATCCGTCAAAAAGCTGGAAAAACGCGGCTACAAACAGCAATTGACTGGCGGTACGCACCACTTCCGGATCGGGAGAATAGACACGCACGATATATTGCGGAGCGAGCCAAAAGGCGATCGCCATGCACAACATGAAACTCGAACCCAATGCCAGTGCGGTCCATCCTGCGCGGCTGGCTGCAGGCGCATCACGACGCCCCAGCGCTTGCCCCACGCGCACCGCGGCTGCTGACCCGATTCCCAGCGGCACCATGTATGTGAAGCTCGCGGTATTCATGGCAACTTGATGCGCCGCCAACTGAATTGCGCCCAGTTTGCTGATCATGGCTGTAGCCACTGCAAAAATGCCCACTTCAAGTCCCAGTTGAGTGGCTGCCGGGAAACCTAAACTCACCAGCTTCCATACACGCGGCAGATGCACTCGCTTCGAAGCTTCCCGCAATCCCGTCTTATAGCGCAGATCATAGTAAATGCAGTAAACCAGCAACACCATGGCCATGTAGACGCGTCCAACGCAGGTGGCCCATCCGGAGCCGACTGTGCCCATCGCTCGAAAGCCCAGATGTCCGTAGATGAAGGCCCAGTTTCCGAGCACGTTAACCAAATTCGCGGTGAGCAGCGAAAACATCACCGGCTTTGCGAGATTGACTCCTTGCAGATATCGACGGAAAACAAAATAGAGCAGCAGCGGAAGCGTGCTCCAGTTCAATGCGTGCAGGTACGGAATGGCCTGCGCCAGCAACGATTGCTGAATTTTCAACCCGCGCAGCAGCGGTGCCCATAGCCACACCACGCCCATCAGCACCGGCGCCAGGGCCACGCTCAAATAAATCCCATTCACCAGCGAACGATGTGCATCTTCCAGATCGCCGGCTCCATAGGAATGCGACACAAGCGTGTCGAGGCCCAGCATCAAGCCCGTGCCAAAGATGGCCACAACGTAATACAACGTGCTGCCCAGGCTTACCGCCCCAATGGCCAGCGCACTGTCCGCTTGCCTGCCAACCATCATCGTGTCGACAATGCTCATCGACATCCAACCCACTTCTGCCAGCACGATCGGCGTGGCCAACCGCAGCATGGGCCGCGCTTCATCGGCAATGTAGTGGAGAAACAGGCGTTTCAGCATCGACACACTTTCAGCTTCGTTGAAAACTGATGATATCGGCTCTTATGAAGCTGGAAAGAGAAATCGGCGGGAACCTACGACTTTTCGTCTGTGACGGCTCGCGAGACCTTACAGTTCGTCGACCTTTGCCGCCAGAATAAAATCGCTTTCGCTCAGCCCGTTGATCTTGTGCGTCCAGGTGGTGATTTCCGCCTTGCCCCAGGTGAGAAAAATATCGGGATGGTGACCTTGCGACTCAGCCAGCTCGCCCACCTTATTGACGAAATCCAGCGCCTGGCGGAAATCCGGGAAGGTGAACATGCGCGTGATGTGATGTCCGTCGACTACCTTCCACCCAGGCACCTGTTTTGACAGCTTTTGCAGTTCGGCGCCTTCAAGAGGCGGAACGCCGCCGCGGCAGGGCACGCAGGTCTTGCTGGAAAGCTCACTCATCGAAACACCTCCCGGATCAGCGATTCCTAGTGTAGCGGAATTCCCAGACTCGAAGATAGCCGCCATGGAACAGATCGCCGCGCCTCTGGTATCCTGTGCCGCCGGGCAGCAACCATCCCAGCCCGAGAGGAACAATGGCTGACGAACTTCAGGAACTCCAGGAAAACGCCGAGCACGGCGCGCACGAGAAATCGCTGGCGCCGGTCACTCTCACCATGGCGATATTTGCGGTTCTGGTGGCGGCGGTATCCCTGCTCGGTCACCGCGCGCATACCGAAGAGTTGCTGCTGCAAACGAAAGCCACCGACCAGTGGGCCTACTACCAGGCCAAAGATATCCGTCTCCACAGCTACCAGCTTTTTCTGGACCAGCTTTCGCTCTCCAAGCCGCAGGACGCCGAACTCGCGGCCAAAACAACCGATAAATATTCCAAGGAGATTGCGCGATACGAGAAACAGCTCACCGATGCGGAAGAGAAGGCCAACGATTTCGAAAAAGAGGTTTCCGTTGAACAGCGGCGCGCCGATCGGTTTGATTTAGGCGAAGTCATGCTGGAAGCGGGCTTGGTCATCTGTTCCATTACGCTGATGACGCGCAAGCGGCTTTTCTGGCAAGGTGGGATGATTCTCGGAATGATCGGCGTTGCAACCGCGGCGGCTGGATTCCTTATCCACTGACGTGTGCGGAGGCAATCGCTCGCCTCGGTTTGCTTCTTTTGGCTCGATACATTGCTTGATCCGCATCGTCCATGAGCTGTTCGAGCGGCACTGGAGACCGTGGATTGAAACGCGCCGTGCCGATGCTCACGGCGAGCGAGTATCGCGAATCGTCCGCGCTCACGTGTTTCAGGTTTTCTTTCAATCGCTCAATAATGGTACGCTCGCTGACGATGGACGCCTCCGGCGCCAGCGCGCAAAACTCATCTCCTCCGAAGCGCGCCAAAATATCCGAGTTACGGAAGGTGCGACGCATGGCGTTCGCGGTTCTCAGTAGCGCCAAATCGCCCTCCTGATGTCCGAAGGAATCGTTGATCGTCTTGAGGTTGTCCACGTCGATTGAGAAGAGCAGGAATTCTTGCAGGCTCCGGTGCCCATGTTTGAGTTGTTGTCCCGCAAGTGCCAGGAAACCGCGACGGTTGTGCAACCCAGTCAGGTCGTCGATCAGCGCCAGGGAGCACAGTTCTTTGTCCAAAAGAGACTGTCGAACGGCACTGCGCACCGCGCGCATCAGCGATTCGCTCAACCCTTGAATGTCCGGCGAATCCTTCGATTTCAGCGCGCTGGAAATTTCGTTGAGTTCATCGAGCAACCGGTCCAGCTCGTTGTGCTTAGCGAGCAGAATAGCTGGCAGATCCTCGAGCCCACCGCCATTCGCGAGCGGTTTGTACTGGTCGTGGACTTGCCCATCGAGCGGCGCACTTTCTTGCGCGTCGTGGTGGGAAGCGGTGTCTCCGTCTCTCGGAATGGGGCGGCTCATGTTACTCAATTCTTACCCACCCTCATATCTTTAGACCATTGAGGATACTCTGTAGTGCTCTACAGAATTCCCTTTAATGTGCTCTTTTACTAACTAGCCCGCACAATAGTTGATTTTTTATCGCTTGCCTGCGGCAGCCGAATGCACATCTACATAGGCTCGAGCGTATCTTGCAAACACTTCGTCCAGCTTTTTCATAAGGTTTCGAGGCCCTGTGCCGACCCCGTGCCCGTTGACGCTGCTCACGCCCACCACGTTGCGGTTCGTTGACGAAATGAACACTTCATCGGCCTTGTAAAGGTCTTCAGGGAAAAGCGTCCGTTCTTCGATCGATACTTCCGCGGACGACCCAATTTCAAGCATCACGCCGCGGGTGATCCCAGCCAGGCATCCGGAAGATAAAGGCGGCGTCAACACCTTGCCGTTGCGCGCGCAAAAAATATTTGCCGCGGTGCATTCCGCCACTTCTCCGCGTTCGTTCAGCAGCACCACTTCATCGAATCCAGCTTGCTGCGCCTCATAAAGATTCCAAACATTATTCAGCCAGGACGTCACCTTGACTCCCGCCAGTGGCGACGCGGCGTGACGCCCATGCTCGCGCATGCCCAATTTCACGAGGTCCTTGTGGGGCGGCAAATCCGCGGAACAGATCAGCAAATCGACCTGCGGAAACATCTCATCGCTGCGCCAGAATCCGGTTTGATTGTAGATGGCGTAAATTCGCGCGCATCCCTCCCGCACCTGGTTCGCGCTCAACACTTCTCCCAAGGCAGCCCGCACGGCCTCTTCCTCAAATGGCAGCGGGCAATGTGTTCTCACCGAGTCCCGATGCAATCGCTGCCAATGGCGTTCGAATGCAAACGGCACTCCTTCCATTACCCGAATCGTGGTGAAAAGCCCCCATCCGCTGAGCAACCCGGCCTGCCCAGCCGATAGCCGCGCCTCCTCAACCGATTGCAATTTGCCATTGTGAAGCACCAGTCGGTGAATCATTCCGTCTCCAGGAAAGCCCTATTTTAGCAACCACGCCCAGCGAGTGCCGGTCACGACAACTACCGAAAAGGCACGCGTTTGCTAGTGCAAGAATTGCACCAAATTACCTTTTTGCACCGCTTGTTTCCGCCAACAACGCCTCGGCATACAGGGCCCCTTCCGCCGTCTCCTCATGTTTGAAGTAGACGAACGCATCTCCGCGCTGCGCCAGCTTCGACACCATGCCCGAAATTCCTTTGCGCTCCGTCGCCGAGTACTCTTCCTTGCGCAGCCTCAAATAGGCGAAACTTGCCGTTTGCACAGCGGGTGTTTCGAGCTTCTCGCTTTCCGCCTGGCAGAGCGCCGCATCGGCCTTGCGCAGCAGCGCGTATACCTCTTCGCTGAACCACGACGCGTGCCGGAACTCAAAAGCCACGCGAATCTGCGGCGGCACCTTTTCCAGAAATTCTTTCAGCAGTTCCAGATCGCACTTCAGGTAGGGCGGCAGTTGAAACAACACCGGGCCCAGCTTGCCTGATTCCTTCAGCGGATCGAGCGCCGCCAGAAAATCTGCGGTAAACGAAGAGGTGTCGCGCAGTCGCTTGATATGCGTGATGGTCTGATGCGCTTTCACCGCAAATTTAAAATCCGCAGGTGTTGTTTCGATCCATCCATTGAGCAGCTTCGCGGTTGGGAATCGCCGGAACGTATAATTCAGCTCCACGGAATTCAGCCGCGACGCGTAATGCCCTAGAAACTTTGCCGACGCCAGCTTCGCCGGGTAAAAATCCGGCTTCCAGCTCGCATAGGCCCAGCCGGACGTCCCCGCATATACTTTGAACATTCGTAAATTCTATTACGGAAGAGCTTGATGACGCTTCTGTTGGATGAATATTGGGTAGTGGCCGGTTTTGGAATTCCTCTCGTCACGGCGCGGCACCCAACGTGCTACGAATCCATTCGGACACTGATTGACCTTTGGTCTTTGCTTTCGAGTCTATTGCACGCAGTTCTTCGGGGGTAACGCGGATACGCAAAGTTCCTACCTTCGCCTGTCCCTTTGGCAGAGGTGGGCGTCCCACTTTTCTAGCTTTCTTCTTTTGGCTCAAGACCTCTGAACTCCTGAACGATTGCAGCACGAACGGCCAGCAGGGGAGAAGTGATCGGATGCGAGTGCAAGACCGTTACGTAATGTCTAGGATCGTTGCGGTTTATCGCTTCATTCGCCCACGCATATAGACGTTCTGCCTTCGGATGGTTCTTTATCTCGAAAACTTCTACAACGCCTTCCCAAACAGTCTTACCCTGAAAGGTCTCTTTGATCGGTACGCTTTCAACGTGCTTCGATTCAACACCGTGCAATCGACGGATTACTTCCCTCAGTTCTTCGATGTACGTCACGCAGCCGCCTCAATGAGTTGGCCGACGGACCAAAAATCCCGTTCTATTCCCGCTTCCATCGCCGGAGTTACGCGCAGCGAATTGTGTCGCTTTACGAAATTGTAATAGGCGAAATGGAGAGCCGTAGCTGCCTCAAAATTCTCGCGCTTCTTGCTGAATGCGTAGGTCAAGCGCGTCAATCGGCGCATGTGAAGACGCGTAGTGCCGTTCAATCGTTCGATGTGGCTGGTGGATGCCAAGCGCATATTCGGGAAGCCACTCACGCGCTTCTTTTCGGTAGTCACGACTTCAGGGGCGCTGAACCTCCGTTCGGGCAATATCGACTCGTCATGGCTATAGGTTTTTATGATCTGCGCGAAATCAACTTCGCTTCCGAAAGCATTTTCAACTGCTTCGACATAGGCGCGAAGGGCATCACTCGACACCTGGACGCGAGTTTTCATTCTCGAAGCAACATCGGCCACGAAAGCATTCGCCGTAGCCGAATCACGCTTCCCGCACTTGAAAGAGGGGACGATCTTCGTTTGGGGATCGATCGCGCAAAACGTCCACACATCACCCATCGTGGGATCGTCATCGGGGCGAACGTGACGTTCTTTCTTGCCGATGAATCCCCAAATCTCATCGAATTGCAGTTGTCGGCAGGAAAGATCGCGCATCTTGCGATCCAACAGTAAAGCGCAACCCTTACCGACACGCACGCCAAGTTTCATAATCGTTTCGCGGTTGACTCCAGTCATGCGCTCCGCTTGTCGGATACCCGAGCCTTCCGCCAAGGCGCTGATTACTGCGATCTGCCGTTCAATCGGTAGAATGTTAGCCATAACTGTTCTCCCTATGGCAATTACTGTACCCCGGTAATTAACTCTTGTCAATGGGTATTGCGGTGGTACAGTATTGTCTCTATGGGATGGCTTAAGAAATGGGGGTTGGTGGTTGTCATTGTTATCGCAATCGCCTGCGTAATAGGGTGGGAAGAGAAACGCTGCCAAGCCAAGTCCCACCAGTGTAGGGCCAACTACGTTGCACAATCGACGCGTTTTGGCACTGTATACGAGCAAGCCTCCGAACAGCAGGCCATAGCAGCCGCATGCGAACCGGATGGCTACTTCTGTCGCCTTTTTAGTACTGCAAACCTGCCAACGATGCTCTTGGTCTTTATCGGGATAGGCGGCATATGGGCTGCCCTGCGAACCCTGAAGGCCATTGAAAAACAAGTTGATGCGATGATTAATTCCGAACGTTCCTGGCTGTTGACCGACATCGGTTGGTCTGCGGACCAACCGAACCTGCCAGAACCAATCCCGCTCAGAATTGCTATCCACAGCGATTCCTCTACTCTCGTTCTTTGCTGGAACTGGAAGAATGACGGAAGAACTCCAGCGTGGATAATCGACAAACGTTTGTGGGTGAAAAACCTCGATCAGGCCCCTCCCTCGATTCCAGACACCAGTGACCCAGTTACTTACTCTGAATTGGAGCCTGTCGGTGTGGGGAAAGCGTCTAGACGATTCATCGAGCCCAACTTCAAAGGAACGCGCCCAGAAACTTGCGGATCGGTGATCGTATATGGAGTTATCAAATACCGCGACGTTTTCGGGGTTCACGAAACTTGGTGCGGATACAATATCGAGGATTCCCCCAATCGACCGCGCTTGATACGACTGGTTGGATATGACGAGTACAACAAAAACACATAACATAAGGATCAGAATTCCAAAACCGGCCACTACCCGTAAGGCCAGCGACTTGACGATGTCCAGCAGGTGCTTGTCACGGTGACCATTACGAGGAAACAACAGGCCGGGTCCGCGTCTACGGAGGTCTTCCAATAACGCCGTTGGTAGGGGCACGTCCCGCTTGGCCGTATCGTTTTTAGCCTTCCAGTTAAACTTCGGCTTCCGGCGTTTAACCTGAATGATACGTTTGTCCCAAACAATGTCCTCCCGTTCGGCCACGGAACACTCACCATTGCGGAGGCCCGTTCCCCGCAGGAAACGGGTGAGCAAAAGCTCCTCGGGTGTCGCCAGAGCTTTCATCTCTTCCCATTCCTTTTGGGAGTACGGGTCGGGCTTGGTCGTTTTAGGCTTTGGCAGGTCGCCCTTGACGAGTAGAGGTACATAGGGGACGACGCCATTCGTCTTTAACCAACTCAACACTTGAACCATTTTATTTCGGACGGTGTTCTGTTGTAGGCCCTTCGTGTAAAGGAAGCGGCGGAAAGCCAGGAGGACTTCGCGGTCAATCTCTTCAACATAGGTCTTGCCGGACCATGCGGCGAACTTCTCCAATTCCGACTTGGCAGCATTCTGCGACTTGATTGGTGTGGGATCGCCGTCACTACCCGGCGCGGCCAGCTTCGCCAGGTACACCGCAATGACGTCCGTTATACGGTGCTGTGTAACATCGGGTGCGGTGTCCGGTATGATAAAGCCCTGAGACTGCGCCTTGAGCTTTCGCTCTAGTTTCATGCAAGCTATTTCTGCTTGATCGTAGGTGTTCCCGGTCTTCACCTTCACGTACTTGGGGATTTTGCCCTGGCAATATCGCAGATAGTAGCTGCCGCTCGGATCGCCCTTACCCGAAGCGGGCAGCCAACTGCGCTTGCCGTTCTGCGCGACCCTTACAACGATCGTGACTTTGAGATTCGCCATTTTCCTTCTCTTCCCTTTAATACTTGGGAAAAGGAAGAAAACAGCCAATTCCAGTTGGTGGTTTTTAGTACCGCGCTTATACCCGAGTGTTTCCCGCAACGGAAGTTATTTGAAATAGTCGGGATAATTATTTTTGGTAGCGATACCGGGATTCGAACCCGGATTTGTGCCTTGAGAGGGCACCGTCCTAACCCTTAGACGATATCGCCACGGGGGAACCGCACTCGAACCGCATGCACGTTGTGAAATAGGCGCACATTTCGGGATTTCATCGATTCGGCGCGAAATTCATCTTACCATCTTCGACGCTGATGTTCACCGCCCGGCCACCTGGGGTTGCCAACGCTCTGCAAGTTCGATACTGTCTCGCTATCATTTTCTTAGCAATGCTTGTTTCAGAAACATAACCGCAGCAGTGTCGCGGGCCGAGGCCTGGAAATTTGAACAATCGCAATCTGCATCGAGCGACACGCAAAATCTTCACGTCACTCGTGCTGCTCTTCTCACTTCATTGCGCTTCACCCGCCCACGCGCAACAAGCTCATTGGGTCAAGCTCGGGCCATTTCCCGACCCCTGCCCCGAACTGATCGGCACCACTTCGAATGGGAAAATCTTCGTCTTCGGCGGTTTGCTTGGTCCGAAAGTCAAAGGACTCGTTTACGAGTACGACCCCGCGACCGACAAATGGACCAAAAAGAAAAACATGCCGCTGCCCGCCCACCACGCCATGGCTGTGGGCCAAGGGGACAAGATTTATTTGTTTGGCGGAGGAGGCGAGCCCACGCCGGGCAGCGGGAACTGGATGCCGCTCGACAATTCCTGGGAGTACGACACGATCCACGACACGTGGAAAGCGCTCGCGCCGATGCCCACGCCGCGGGGCGCAGGAGTTGCGGCTCTGGTCGGCACGAAGGTTTACGTAATCGGCGGCGCTTCGGTTCATCCGGGCGCAAAACTCGTCAGCCTCACACCCAACGGCCCGCACCGCTCGCTCGACACCAACGAGGTCTACGACATCACCACGAACAAATGGGCTACGCGGGCTCCCATGCCTACGGGGCGAAATCACATGGCGGTGGGCGTAGTGAATGGAAAAATCTATGTTATTGGCGGACGCGTAGGTTCGGTTTTCGTCGTCGCAAGCGCCACCGACATTGTTGAGGAATACGATCCCGCCACGGATTCCTGGGGCTATGCCCACGCGCGCATGCCCACCACGCGAAGCGGAGTCACTTTCGCGACCCACGACGGCAAGATTTACGTAATCGGCGGCGAGTATCTGAACAACCTGATCGTCGGTGCTTTCCGTGACATCGAGGCTTACGATCCTGCGAGCGATTCCTGGTCCATCCTTCCACCCATGGACGAGCCTCGCAACGCGCCCGCTTCCGCGGTGATCGGCAACCGCCTCTACATCATCAGCGGCCAGATGCAATCCGGTTCGATCGGAGGCGAAGCGCTCGCCTCCGGTTCCGTCGAGGCGCTGGAATTTGATTCGAAATAACATGCGAGAAAAACGATTCTCCATTTCGGCTCAGCTCCTAAATCCCGAGCCACATTTCCAGCCTTCGCGGGCGCTCGCGCCCCTACTCTTTGTCGCGGCGCTCTTTTTCGCCGCTTTCGGTTCGCTGAACGCGCAGCAAAGCGCCTGGTCGAAAAAAGCGCCGCTGCCGCGAACTTCCGAAGAATTCTCCTTCGCTTCTACCAACGGGAAAATCTATCTCTTCGGCGGCAATCCTTCCGGCGATCAGCAGGCTCCCCCGGGACTCGTGCAGGAATACGATCCCGCCGCGGATCGCTGGACTCAGAAAAAGAACATGCCGCTTCCCGCGCATCACCTCGCCGCCGTGGGATATGCAGGCAAAATTTATCTCTTTGGCGGGGCGATCCAACCGCAGCCCGGCGGTCCAAATCAATTCCCCGCAAACAACGCCTGGGAATATGACCCCACCTCCGACTCCTGGAAAGCTCTCGCGCCTATGCCCACCGCGCGCATGGCTCCGGTCGCCGCTGAAGTGGATGGCAAGATTTACGTGATCGGCGGCGCTTCCGTACATTCCGGCGCGAAGCTCGTTTCACTTGCTCCCAAAGTGCCGCACCAGTCGTTGAACACAAACGAGGTTTACGATCCCGCGACCAACACCTGGGAATCGCGAATGACCATGCCAACTCCCCGCAATCACGCGGCGGTCGGCGTGGTCGGCGGCAAAATTTACGTGATCGGTGGCCGGCTCGCTTCGGCATTTGCCTCTGCGGGCAGCAATACCGATGTGGTCGAGGTGTATGACCCAGCCGCGAACACCTGGGGTGCCGCCGGCCTTCGCATGCCGACCGCCCGCAGCAGCATGGGCTTCGCTACGTTCGGCAATCAAATCCTGATCGCGGGCGGCGAAATCGTCGATCGCCACATGTTCGCCGCCATTCGTGCCGTCGAGGCTTACGATCCGACCACAAATCAGTGGACCGAATTGCCCATCATGCCGGCCGCCCGCCACGGCGTTAGCGCCGCAGTCATCGCCAATCATCTTTACGTGATTGGCGGCCACGTGCAGGGCACAGACATTGGCGGCGCCGGCGCTGATTCCGACGAAACCGACGCGCTTGATCTTGCGGGAAATGCTTCTGCTAAATAACGTAATATCGCGCACCGCTCTTCTGGAGATGAGCGCATGACCGGGGATTCCGCACATGCCTTTTGGTACTGCGTGGTCGTTCGCGACCCGCTCACCGGACGCTATCAGCACTACCGCTGCTTCTGGACGGAGCGTGAAGCCGACGTTTACAAGCTGCAGCTTCAACAAATGGGCGATCGCACCGAGCGGTCCTCGCAGCGGATCGCCATTGAAACTCTTCCCGGTGGGGAGTTGCCGCAGCGAGTTTTGCAATGAATAGGTTGTTTAGCCGTTAAAGCAAAAGTGGCTTTTTTTTTGCGTAACCAAAACTCTAGCAGAAGTAGTTATTGATGGAGGACTCTGTGCCGATCGATTCGTCAGCAGGAATTGTGTTCTGGGTGGTCGTTCGCGACAAAGCCACCAGAAAAATCCTTAGCACCCGGCAGTTCGCCACACACGAAGAAGCCGTGCACTACCACATCTCGCCCGACGATCCCGATAACGGCCCCGACCGCGAACTCGCCATCGAAATTCTCGCCCCCGGCAAAACTCCGAAGGGGTGAGCGGATCGACTTTGCTTGCTCGTCGCAACCATTGCGCAACCCTTGTGCTGCTTCGCTGCTGGGGTTAGCATCCCTGTTCTTTGTAGCGCCATGAAACCTATGAATAGCCGGATGCTGCAGACGCTTCTTCCTTCTTTAGGCCTGATTGCCGTGCTTGCTTCGGTTCTTGCCGCAGCAGGCGCCTATCACGTCATCAGGCGCATCCCTATTCCCGGCAATGATGGCTGGGACTACATAACGGCGGACACGCAAGGCCGCCGTCTCTATGTTCCGCACGGAGTCGAAGTGGTTGTCCTCGACCTCGATTCCGGCGCGATTGTAGGAAAGATCAGCGGACTAAAGGACGTTCACGGGGTGGCCATCGCGCGCGAATTCGGGCGTGGCTTCATCGACGCCACCGATCCCGGCTCCGTCACAATTTTTGATCTAAAAACTCTCGCGGTTATCGACAAGATTCGCGTGGGCGACGATCCCAACGGCGTCATCTACGATCCTCATACCAAGCGAATCTTTACCGCCGACCGCGGCAGCAAGCGGTTGAGCGCGATTGACGCTAAGACAGGTAAAGTCGTCGCGCAAGCCGACAATCTCGGTGGCCGCACCGAACATCTCGCCGCCGATGAAACTGGCCACGTATTCCTGAATATGCAGGATCGCAACACTACCCTGAAAATCGACGCGGAAAGCTTAAAAGTCCTCGATACCTGGCCGACCGCTCCCTGCGAGCAGCCCAGCAGCATGGATATGGATCGCGCGCATCAGCGCATCTTCCTAGGCTGCCGTGCCGCGGGCATGATGGCCGTGCTCGACGCGAACACCGGCAAAGTGGTTGCCACTCACCCTATCGGGACAGGAGTCGACACTCTCGAATTCGATCCCGAGCGCGCGCTTGTCTTTTTCTCCACCGGCGGCGGCGATGGCGGCCTCTCCATCTTTCACGAGGACGCCCCTGACAAATACACACTGGTCCAAACCGTAAAAACTCTTCCCGGCGCGCGTACCATGGCTCTTGATCGCAAAACCGGCAATGTCTACTCGCCTGTCGCTGATCTCGGTCCTGCGCCCGCAGCCACCCCCGATAATCCCCGCCCGCGCCCCGCGCGCCTCCCCGGAACTTTCTCCGTACTTGTGGTTGGTCAATAATTCAACGCGGGGAAGACTTAAGGCCGCATGGTGCATCTAATGAATGGAAAGGCCCGGGGCGATGGCCTTCGATGTTCACCTTATAACCGCAGGACTATAATCGAATCATGCGCATTCTTCTCTTTAGCGGCAAAGGCGGAGTCGGCAAGACTAGCCTCGCCGCAGCCACCGGGGTAAAGCTAGCCGAACTAGGCTACCGCACACTGGTCATGAGCATCGACCCGGCGCACAGCCTCGGCGATTCCTTCGACCTCGAAAGCGAGCTTTTCCACGCGCAGACCTCCGATCCCCTGGCAATTACCGAAAAGCTCTCTATTTTCGAGCTGAACATCCAGAAAGAAATCCGCCGCCACTGGCAAGAAATCTCCTCCTACGTCAGCTCTGTGCTGCGCACCACCGGCATCAGCGGAGTGGAAGCCGAAGAACTCGCCATTCTTCCCGGCATGGAAGAACTCAGCGCCATGATGTACATCAACCAATATCGCCGCGAGAAAAGCTACGACGTCATTGTGCTCGACGCCGCTCCCACCGCTGAATCCATGCGGTTCATCAGCATGCCCACCACGCTCGACTGGTACATGAAACACATTTTTCCCTTCCAGCGAAATCTACTGAAAGCCGTCCGTCCCATTGCCAATCGCGTCGCGCCTTTTGAGCTGCCCACAGATAGCTATTTCGTCAACATCCGCAATCTTTTCGAAAAGCTCGAAGGCGTTGACGAAATTATGGAAGATCCGAACATCACCAGCGTTCGCCTGGTCACCAACCCGGAAAAAATGGTGCTGCGCGAAACCCAGCGCGCCTTCGTCTATTTCTCGTTGCACGGGCTCACCATCGACACCGTCGTTGTGAATCGCGTGTTGCCTTCCGATGTCCGTGACGTTTTCTTCAGCGAATGGCACGCGTCTCAAGAGCATGTATTGCGTGAAATTGAAGAGTATTTCGCGCCTGTGCCAGTGAAGCGCGTTCCGCTGTTCGCGCGCGAGGTTTTGGGCCGCGGCCGCCTCCGCGAGGTGGCCCAGGTGCTCTATCCCGGCGCCGAGGATCCTGCCGCCGTCACCCGCACCGAAAAGCCCTATACTTTCGGCAAGCGTGATGGTATCTACGAAATTCGCGTGCTGCTCCCGTTTGCGCAAAAAGGCGAAGTAGGCTTATTTAAGAAGGGCGACGAATTGGTGGTTGAAGTTGGCACGCTTCGCCGCCATATCGGGCTTCCGCGTTCCATGGCTATGCTAATGCCCTCGCGCGCGCGGCTCGATCAGCACATTCTTACGGTTGAAATGAAGGAGGCGCAATGAGCAGCTCAACAAACGCCGGAATGAATCAGGCAGCCGAGGCGCAGCAAGCCGGCATGCACGCGGACGGGCGTTGCATCTGCCACCAGTTTATCGATCTGGTGCGCGAACGCCTCGGCGTGTCGCCCGCGGTGAAGCAGCACCTGATGGCCTCGCGCGTCGAATTCCTGAAGGCGATTCGTGTGGTCATCGACGAGCGCATCGAACATCTCTCTGCCAAGGGCCAGCAAGGCACCAAAATCGCCGTCGAGTAGATTTTATTTCCGGCGCCCGCTATGCACGAGAGACCGAGATAGAATGGCGCCAAAGTTCTCACTGTGGAGGTTCACAATGCGCGGTTCATTGTCCGCCTTGATGCTTGTCGCTCTCGCTGCTCTACCCTTTGCTTCACTGTTACACGCCCAGGATTCCGCAAAGAAAGCGGCCCCGAAACCCGCGGCTATCGCCAGCGCCAATCTCCCGCTGATCGATCTCGCCGGCTACAACAAGCTTCTCGCCAAGTACAAAGGCAAGCCGCTGCTGGTCACCTTCTGGGCCACCTGGTGCGAGCCTTGCCGCGATGAGTTCCCCACGCTGGTGGCGCTTTCCGAGGAATATCATCCCAAGGGCTTGGAGGTTCTTGGCATCAACCTCGACAGCAATGCGGACATGAACCTCGTCCGCCATTTTCTCGCGCAATATCGCCCCGATTTTCCCAGCTACCGGCAGGATCCCCAAATTGACGTCGACGCTTTCTACCACGGCGTGAATCCGCAGTGGCGCGGAGAGATGCCTGTGACGATGTTTTACGGCCGTGATGGCCGCATCGCGCAAAGCTTCGTCGCCGAACAAACCCGCGCCACTTTCGAACAAGCCATTCACGCTATTCTGGGATCACAGGCTTCCAGTAAAGTAATGAGCGTAGCGCCCGCCAACGGCCACTAAGCGTACCAGGCGAAACCTGGGGCTTTTTGCAACTGCATCCATCCGGACGATTTGAATTTAACGCTGGATTTCCAGCCGATGCACCAGCTTGAAGTGCAGCCGCGTTTCCGCAGGGATGGTGAAATCGCGCTTCCCGGTAAACGCGGTCCCCGCCGTTCCTGCGCCGCCACCTGCAACTGCTCCGATCGCCGCGCCCTTCCCACCGCCCGCCAACGCGCCAATAATTGCACCAAACGCGGCGCCACCGCCCGCACCGATCGCCGTGCGCTTCCCGCGGCCCTTGCCAGCTTCGTCAAATGAACTGGTCTCGACTGAATATTTCTTCCCGTGCACTCGAACCGAATCCAAAGTGAGCGCGAGGATCGCACCGCCCTTCACGCGTCCCGCCGATTCAGCTTGAGTGATGGTTCCCGTGGCTTTCGTTCCGGCAGGCAGCACTTCAACGCCGTTGACCATCACTGGCTCGGCCAGCGAAGCGGCAAAGCGATCGCCCGCCGAGTTTTCTTTTGTGCCAACGGTTTGGTCGATGGTGACAGTCAGCACCGTGCCAGGTTCCACTTCAACAGGAGGTCTCGGTGGAGGGGCTGGCGCCGTAGTCGGTGCGGGACTGGCCGCCGGCACGGCTGACGCCACGGAATTGCTGGGCTCACCGGGCGCGGGTGCCGCAGAGTTCGCGCTGCTTGTGGCATCGGGTGAAACACTGGTTGCGGGCGGTGACGACGAAGACGGCGTTCCCGTTTTGCTGCATCCGGCAAAGATGAAAAAAGCGCTTATAAGCAAAATTCGAGCAGTCGGAGCGGTGCGCATGTGTAAACCTCCCAAGTTCCACCGGAATTTAGCTGCTGGGTGAGCTAATTGACTTAAGTTTAGGACGGCGACATACGATTCTCAATCATTGCCCGCGAAGAATTTCCACACGCCAAGGGGAGAAGGTATGGCGAAGATCAGCTCTTGTGCTCGGCCAGGAATTTCTCCGCTTCCATGGCGGCCATGCAACCGGAGCCCGCGGCGGTAATAGCCTGCCGATAGCGATGATCCTGCACGTCGCCCGCAGCGAAAACACCTTCCACGCTGGTCCGCGGCCCATCGTGCGTTTTGATGTAGCCGTTCTCATCCATGTCGAGCTGTCCCTTGAAGACTTTGCTGTTAGGATCGTGCCCGATGGCCACGAATACGCCTTCCACTTCGATGTTTTCAGTTTTGTTCGTTTCCACGTTGCGAAGCGTAACCGAATCGACGGCCTTGCTGCCCACGTTGTGCACTTCGTCCACCACGTAAGGCGTCATGAATTTGATTTTTTCATTGGCGCGCGCGCGGTCCAGCATGATCTTCGTGGCGCGAAACTCATTGCGCCGGTGCACGATGGTCACACGCTTCGCGAATTTCGTGAGGAAGGTGGCTTCTTCCATGGCCGTGTCGCCGCCGCCCACCACCAGAATCTCGCGGTTGCGGAAGAAGTAGCCGTCGCAGGTGGCGCACGTGGAAACGCCATATCCAAGCAGCTGCTTTTCCGATTCGATGCCGAGCATGCGCGCCGACGCGCCCGCCGCCACGATCAGCGCCTCGGCTTCGTAGGTTTCCTTGCCCGCTGTAACCTTGAATGGACGCTGGCTCAAATCCACGGAACTCACCGCGCCCGAACGGAATTGCGTGCCGAACCGCTCCGCCTGCTTGCGCGAGCGCTCTACGAATTCAGGGCCAAGAATACCGTCGGTAAATCCCGGGAAATTTTCCACCAGCGTGGTCAGCGCGAGCTGCCCGCCGGGCTCGTAGCCATCTAGAACAGTTGGACTCAGATCCGCACGTGCCGTGTAAATAGCCGCCGTTAAGCCCGCACACCCACTCCCGATAATGATGACTTTGTTCACCGATTTCTCCACAGGCGATTGGATGATGACCGGGCACGCCTCGATGCGCCGTCAAAGGAAAGCCATTGTAGCATTGCCAATCAACGTCAAGAGAATGCTGCCTTTGCGCCAAGTGCGCAAGCCTAGGACGACGCTCCTCGCACATCTGGTTATGATAATGTCGTCAGGTTTATCGGGTGCTATGGCAACTCCTCTGAACCTGTTCCGGCTGCTGAGCGAATTCATCCTGCTATTGCTCGGGGCGCTGCTTATGCTGCTGGCGCTCACCCGGCGCGTAGGCCTTCCCGCGCGCCCGGCGGCGCTGATTTTTCTGGGCGTACTCTTCGTATACTGGGGCGTACGCGCGTGGCTGCGGCGCGAGCCTGACATCACCCGCGCCCAAACCCATCTGCGAGGTGGGTCGCTGGTTCTCGTAGGGCTTTTCGTGTTGGCCATTCCGGTTTCCCCGCTCAGATATGCCAACCTTCTGCTGGGAATTGCGGGCGCTGTGTTGGTTCTTCGGGGCCTTGGAAGCGCTCTGCTATCCGTCAAGAAAGTCTGACAAAAGCGGGTCTGATGGGCGTTTACTTTGCGGCGCTGGTTTCTTGCGAGGAGTTTCGGAGCATCTCCAGAAAGCGGCTGCCTGTTGATTCCAGTTTCTTTTCTAATTTCTCGGTGCAGTCGCAGTTGATGCAGGCCCAAGGCTCGGTCCCGTTTTGGTCTCCACAGCGGCGGCGATCATGAGCATCCTGAACGCGGACAAGTTCGAAGAACTCCTCCCAGTAAGGTGTTTCTTCCTGTAGCGGAGCCCAGCAGAAGCAGATTTCTACCCAGCGCACCGTGCCGTCCTCGCAAAGGCGTGCATCCGTCATATTGCGCAGGTATTCGTCACCAGCCACAGAGCCTTTGCCGAGCGAGCCGTCTTCGATGGCACGAAGCAATGACATCTCATGCCCCGGCTTTACCCGAGCTCTCACCAGATAGCGCATGTGTTCGTTATCCCGCCTGTGAATCCGTTTGTCAAATGCTGTTGAAAGCAGGCGGCGACAGCGCAACGAAAAAGGAGGAACCCGGAAGTTAGCCCGCGCCGCCCATCTTTCGCTTCCGGTGAAGTTTCACAGCGGAGGAGCGCAGTGTCTCCGGCACATTTTTATTTGTGGTCAGCTTCACAAGATCTGTGGCCGTGAGGCGCGGGAAAAGGTGCAGGGAAATGTCCAGGGGCGTCTTGGGATTGTTCACAAGATTTTTGACCACCGTGTAGTTCTTCATGAAAACGCGCATGTTCGAGATTCCGCGCAAAACCTCCACTGCAAGATTGCTCATGGAGGCAAAGCCTTCCACTTCGGAATCGGTGAGCCGCGGGGACTGTAAAACGCTCCGCTGCACCAGTTTGTTGGGGTCGCGGATGAGTGCCAGGCGCTCGCTGCGGCCGCCCTTTAGCGCGAGCATCAGGCGCTGCACCACGTTCATGTGCGCCAACCGCTGCATCAGCGTTTCGCGCTGCGCTATATCGGGTTCAACTTCCGCGGCGGCATTTTCAATCTCGGCGGAAGTCAGTACACCCTTGGTCAGCTCATCGAGCAGCGCGCGCTGCTCGGCGGTGGGCGCCGTCGAGCGCAACACCGCTTCGATCAAAGCCTGGTCCTCGCAGAACTGTTCCAGGTTGTCGAGCAGTCCCTGAATTCCCGACGAGGTCAGGTTCGGCACCACGCGCGTGACCAGCTTCGCGGGGCAGCCCGCGTTTCTGGCAAGCGCATCCGCGATTCCCGCTTTCGCGCGCAGGTTCTCAGCGCTGTAGCGGAACAAAGCAGCATCGGAATCTGCTCGTTCCAGCGCTTTCAGGAAGCTTTCCACAGGCTGGCTAAGCAGCGCGTTTTGCGCCCGCTCGGCAATATCGGAATCGTCCTCATAGGCGAGAATGGCCAGAATTTCCGCACGGTCTTCGGGCGGCAGTGGCATGCTGCCCGAACAGACCGCGATTTTTTCTTCTCTCCGCTGCGGCTTGAATAAAAGCCGCTGAGTGAGTGCCAGTGTGGACATGGTGCGAGCCTTTTCGTTTCGAGAAGAACCGTGACCTAGGATTTTCCCACTTGCGCGAACCCGATGCAGGGGGCCACACACGGTAGGTGTCCAATGCTCTACGGTAGCGCTTGAGAACGTACCCGGTTGGAACCCAGGCAAGGCGGGCAGTACGACGAAGATCCCACGCCAAGCGAATTTCACTAGACGCATCAACATTGCCCCGACTAACATCTTTGCGCTTTCTTCCAGGAGGAAATAATGGCCAAAGGTTATTGGGTGACTTTTTATCGATCGATTTCCAATCCGGCGGCCCTCGCCGAATATGCCAAGCTCGCCGGCCCTGCGATTCAGGCCGGGGGCGGGCGTTTTCTATCTCGGGGCGTGGCGGTGAAAGCTTTTGAAGCGGGAGTAGCGCAACGCTCGGTAATGATTGAATTTGACAGCGTGGAAAAAGCAATCGCGACCTACGAAAGCCCGGAATATCAGGCCGCATCGAAGGTCCTGCACGGGGCCGTCGAGAGGGACGTTCGAATTCTGGAAGGCGTTTAGCGGCCGGAACGCCAGCGGGCAGACGCGGGTTTCAAATCTTTTCGGTCGAGTGCAATGCTGCCGTGCCGGCCCTTGGTGGCGGCGAACGGAATCTTTTCACCGTTCAACTCAACGCGCAGGCGATCGGCGTCTCCGGCGGTAACCTCAAATCCGTCCTTGGCCGCGAATGTCTTCGGGTTATCGGAATGCATTCGTCCCTTGAACAGGACCTTCCCATCCCCGACGATTTTCACGTCCGTTTTCTTGACGGCTTCGACCGTGAGTTTCAGCACTGCCGGGCTCGCTGCGACCGCTGCAGCTGCAGCTGGGGGAGCCGTTCCCGGAGGCGTTGACGCTCGCGGAGGATTATCGGTACCGGTCGCAGGTGCGGCGCCAGTGGGCGAAGCTGCGTCGGCCGACGTATCCGCGGCATCGTTTGCTAATGGAGCGGCAATATTCGCTGGCGCAGCGGAAGCAACCACCGCGGCTTGCGCCGCAGCGAGCCGCTTTTGCTTATGCTTTGCGTATAGATGACGCCCAAACCAGCCACCTGCAATCAGCGCCAGCAGAATCACGAAGGCCGCAATCACTGCCGGTCGGTAATCGCGCGGCAGGGCCCCAGGCGGCTCGCCGACAGGCTTGTTCTGCTCGACCGTGCCGGTTTCAAGCGCGTACTCGGCAATCATTCCATCTTCGTCGAGTCCCAGGAACTTGGATGTTGCGCGGATAAAGCCGCGATTAAACGCTCCGCCAGGAAGTTCTTCCCAGCGTCCGTTTTCCATCGCTTCCAGGAAAGTGGTCTTGATGCGCGTGGCGGCGGATACTTCATCGAGAGTAACGCCGCGCAACTCGCGCTCGCGCCGTAAATGTTCGCCAAAAGGTGTCGAAGCCATCCGCTAGCCGAGGTCAAGAAAAATATAGGCGGGGTACGAAACCGTGTCAATGCCGACCGGGCGTCTTGTTTCCGAAGCGTTTCTGGATGGCACACCCTCGCTTTTTGGCAATTCCGGCGGATTGAGCGTTGAGCAAGGCAAAGCGCTCCAATATAATGCAAGGATTGTCAGAAGAACCCACGCACGCTAAACCTGCTTCGGAACTCATGTCGAGATCGTCCGACCAAAAGCCCTTTTCCGGCGTCGAACGAAGGCGGAATCCTCGGCGGGTGCCGGAGCCGGTGGAGAGCAACGAAGTCACGGTTTTTCACGAACTTGGCAAGGCCTTAACCTCCTCCCTGCAACTCGATCAGGTGCTGCGCACCATCATGGAAAAGATTAACGAGGTGCTGCGGCCGGATACCTGGTCTCTGCTGCTGATGGACACCGCAAAGAATGAGCTCTTTTTCCAGATCGCGACCGGAAAGGGTTCCGATGCGCTCAAAGATGTGCGCATCAAGGTGGGCCAGGGGCTCGCGGGATGGGTGGCCAAGTCGGGACAAGCCGTGGTGGTGCCGGACACGACTAAAGACGAGCGCTTCTTCTCGCAGGTAGACGAAAAGACCAGGACCGAGACGCGCTCCATCGTGGCCGTGCCGGTGCGCTTCCGCGATCAATGCCTGGGAGTGATTGAGCTGATCAATTGCATGGGGCCGGAGGGTGCTTTCAGCCAGCGCGATTTGGCTCTCCTCGAAGCCCTGGCCGACTACGCGGCCATCGCCATCGAAAATGCGCGCCACGTGCAGCGCATCCACGAGCTGACCATTACGGATGACTGCACCAGCCTCTACAACGCACGGCATCTGAACTTCATGCTGGACACCGAAATCTACCGCTCGCACCGCTACGCGTTCGAGTTCTCGCTCATCTTCATCGATCTTGATCACTTCAAGAACGTCAACGATACCTATGGCCACTTGATGGGATCGAAGCTACTTTCCGAAATTGGCGAAGCCATTAAGGAAAAGTGCCGGATGATCGACCTGGCATTTCGCTATGGCGGTGACGAGTTCGTGGTGCTCCTGCCACAAACCTCCAAGGAAAATGCCATCGGCGTGGCCAAGCGCCTCCACAGGCTGATTCGCGAGAGCGTCTGGTTGAAAGAGCCGGGATTAAACGTAAGCATTACCGCCAGCGTCGGGGTTGCCGCCTACCCCACCGATTCCCGCACCAAAGCGGAGTTGCTGCACCTCGCCGATGAGGCCATGTACTATGTTAAGCAGACCTCGCGCGACAGCGTGGCCGCTTCTGGCGAAGAAACCGCGCGCAAGCTCGGCTCCCGCTCCTAAAGTTTGTTCGCCGATAACCACTCACCTATACTCAGCTTCTAATCCAGAGTAGGAGTCCACAACCTCAGGCTGGCTTGGTTTGCCACCGGCCAGATTTAGCGGAGGATTTGGTTTGCGCAATCAGGAAGCGGCACGATACGCACGCATGGCGGCCATCGCTGCGGGGCTCATCGTGTTGCTGGTGGTCATCGTTTACACGCAGCGAGCGGTTCGCCGCGCGCGCCGCGCGCCAGGCGCCAGCGTGCCATCCGGGGTGGAACAGCAATCCGCGAATTTCACCTATTCCGATGTCGAGCAGGGCCGCACCATTTTCACGTTGCGCGCCTCGCACGCCACGCAATTCAAAAAAGAAAATCGTGCGCTGCTCGACGATGTCTGGATCACCATCTACGGCCGCGAAGGCAATCGCAACGACAATATTCATACGCGACAGTGCAGCTATGAGCCGGAGTCCGAGGGTATCCGCTGCCAGGGCGAAGTGCAAATCGACCTGCAAGGGGCGATGACCCCGGACGGCAAGGCTCCGGCAGACGCCATATCCCGGGCCATGCACGTGAAAACCAGCGACCTGACCTTCAACCGCGAGAGCGGTGAAGCCTCGACCGACGCGCCGGTGGAATTCTCCTTCGCCCAAGGACAAGGCCGCGGCACCGGTGTGCGCTACAGCACTCACGATTCCACGCTGCGCATTGACCATGACGTGGAATTCGCTTTGACCCCCTCCGACCGTTCCGGCGGCATGCCGGTCAAGGTCACAGGAAGCTCGATGGAAGTGCAGCGCGACAAGTTGACTGCCACGCTTTCCGGGCCGGCCACCGTGCAGCAGGGCGGGCGCGAGTTAGACGCCGGAAAAATCTCTATCCTCTTCGACCAAGACTTTCACGCCCAGCAAGCCGTGGCGGAGGATCAGCCATCGATTCGTGGCAATGAGAATGGCGCGAAATTTAGCCTGAGCGCCACGACATTTACGGCATCGCTCGACCCACAGGGCACAATTACGCGCTTGCTGAGCCAAGGGTCGGTCGCGGGCACGCGTCAGGCGCCGGCTGGCACCGACCGCTTTATGGCCGAGCGCGTGGAATTCGCAATGATTCCGGGCAGCAATGCTGTCCGGGAAATGAATGCCAGCGGCGCGGTGGTCGCTGAGGCACACCAAGGCGCGGATTTGCGCACCCTGAAAACCGAGGCGCTGAAAGTCAACTTTAAGCCGCCCGTCTCGCCGGGCAAACAAAAAAATCCAGCTGGAAGTTCTCTCGACGCCGCCGGCGCTCAGCGCATCGAGACCGCCGAAACTCTTGCTCCGGGGACCATTGACTCAAAAACGGGAAACGAAAACACTCGGCTCAGCGCCAAGCGGTTCGTGGCGCAATTCGGCGCGACCGGCCGGATCGAGAAGCTGTTCGGCCACGGGGACGTAGAAGTAAGGCGGCAGATCGCTGGAAACACACCGCAGACAAGCTCGGCAACAGAACTCGTCGCCACTTTTGCTCCCACTGGCGACTGGGATTCCATTGAGGAAAGCGGCCATGTGCGCCTGAGCGAGGCGGACCGGCAAGCCAGCGCCGCTAAGGTCTCCATGATTCGCTCGAGCGGCCTGGCCACGCTGGAGGGTTCCCCGGTCATTTCAGATTCGCAGAGCCGCACAACAGCTGGGGCCGTGAGCATCAACCAGCAGACCGGCGAAATCCATGCCACAGGCGGAATTGTTTCGACCTATGTCGCCTCCTCTACCGCCAGTAACGACGCCATGAACCTCGGCTCCGGCCCGGCGCACATTTCCGCGGACAAGCTCGTTGGCTTGAGCACGAGCGGCCATGTAACCTACTCCGGCCACGCACGCCTCTGGCAAGGACAATCAGTCCTGCAAGCCGAGCAGATTGACATCTGGCGTAACGATAAGAAACTGGAAGCGCACGGCCACGTGGTTGTCGTCTTTCCGCAAGCCGCCGGCAGCGACCCGTCGTTTGGCTTAGCGCCGGCTAAAGCGCCCGCACCCGCCACGGCAAGGCCCAGCGCACCCGCCCAAGCCACCCTCTGGCTGATCCACGCGCCCGCGCTTACTTACTGGAGCGACCAGGGCAAGGCGCATCTCGAGGGCGGCGTTACCGCTAGCTCAGACCAGGGCTCGCTCGACTCCCGTACCTTGGACGTGTTTCTCACCTCCCCGCCGGAGCAGAAAGCAACTTCCGTTAAAAGCTCCACATCTGGAGAAGGTGCAGGCAAGGAAAGCGCAGGGAAGGAGTTGAACCGGATTCTGGCTCAGGGCGGCGTAACAGTTCGCCAAGGCGAGCGCCAGGGCTCCGCCGAGCAGGCCGAATACACCGCAGCGGACCAGAAATTCGTTCTCTCCGGCGGCGAGCCCGCAATCCATGATGCCTCAAGCGACACAACCACCACGGGCCATTCGTTGACCTTCTATGTAGCCAGTGATACGATTTTGATCGATTCTCAAGAAGGTTTGCGCACGCTAACCAAGCACCGGGTTGAGAAATGAACCGGCATGTCGAAGCTCCAGGCCGCCGATTTACGCAAGTCCTATAGAGGGCGGAAAGTTGTCGACGACGTAAGCTTGGAGATTCGGCAGGGCGAAGTAGTTGGGCTGCTCGGCCCGAACGGCGCAGGCAAGACCACGACTTTCTACATCTTGGTGGGTCTGGCCCGTCCGGACTACGGGCGAGTTTTACTGGACGGCGAGGATATCACCGACCTCCCCATGTATCTGAGGGCCCGCGGCGGCATCAGCTACCTTCCCCAGGAACCTTCGGTTTTTCGGAAAATGACCGTGGAGGAAAATCTGCTTGCCGTCCTGGAGACGCTCTCCTTGACGCCCGAGCAGAGGCGGGAACGCGTCGAAGAATTGTTGGCTCAGATGGGCCTTGAGGGGGTCCGTTACAGCCGGGCGTATGTGCTTTCCGGAGGCGAACGCCGCCGCCTGGAAATTGCCCGGTCGCTGGTGTTATCCCCTTCCTTTGTGCTGCTCGACGAGCCCTTCGCGGGAATTGATCCGTTAACAGTCATGGACATTCAAAAGATTATTGCGGAATTGAGCAGCGCTGGTATCGGGGTACTCGTGACCGATCACAATGTGCGCGATACGCTGGCAGTCACAAACCGCGCCTACATCATCAGCGACGGCAGGATCTTGAAAACCGGCACGCCCGATGAATTGTCGACCGATCCCGATGTTCGGCGTATCTATTTGGGAGAGAGTTTCCGTCTAAATTAAGGCCCTATGAACTGGCTGCAACCAAAACTGAACCTTCGCGTTGCGCAGAAGCAGATCCTCACCCCTGGTTTAGTCCAGATGGTGAGCGTGCTGGCGCTCAATCGCCTGGAGCTGCGCGAGATGATCAATCAGGAGATCATGGCGAACCCGGTTCTCGAGGAAGTCGGCGAGGAAGGCACCGCCGCCGAGAGCTATACCGATGAAGCTTTTCTGAAAAAAGAGACCGAAAAAGTTCCCGAAACTCCCGCCGCGAATCCTTTCGATGAATTCGACTTTGGCTCCTTCTTTGGACAGTACCTCGACACCGGTGGTGAGCGCGTTGCCAGCGGCGAGCACGAGGAAATCGAAAAGCCATCGTTCGAAAAGTTTCTCTCTTCGGCTTCAAGTCTCACTGATCATTTGGCGTGGCAGCTCAGCGTGAGTATCTCCACCGAAGAAGTGCGCAAGATCGCCGAACAGATCATCGGCAACCTCGACGAAAACGGGTATTTTACAGCGACGTTGGAAGAAATCGCCGCGCTCGGTCCCTACACCATGGACGATGTGGAAGAAGCGCTGACCATGGTCCAGGAGTTTGATCCCGCAGGTGTCGGTGCACGCGACCTGCAGGAATGCCTGCTACTGCAGTTGAAGGTCGTCGATCCCCAAAACACTCTGGCGCAGCAGATCATCGCCGACCATTTAAAGTTGCTCCAAAACAATCAGATGAAGGAAGTGGCCCGCGCCCTGAACCGGCCCATCGAGCTGGTGAAGCGCGCCGTGGACGTAATCAAGCGCCTGGACCCCAAGCCCGGCCTGCGCTACAACAAGACCGAGCCGCGTTTAGTCGAGCCGGACGTGCAATTTCGGAAGGTCGATGGTGAATGGCAGGTCTTCATCAATGACGATGATCTCCCGCAGTTGCGCCTGAGTCCCACCTATCGCCGCCTTCTCGCACGCGATGCTGCCGACCGCGACGTGCGCTCCTATGTGAAAGAACGGTTCACCGCCGCCATTCAGCTCATGAAGAATATCGAGCAGCGCAAACACACCATCGTGCGCGTCTGCAATTCGATCCTGCGCCGCCAGGGCGAATTTCTCGATTACGGTCCCGATCACCTGCGCCCGATGATGATCAAGGAAGTCGCCGAGGAAGTGGGCGTGCATCCCTCGACTGTTAGCCGCGCGGTGGCGAATAAGTACGTGCATACTCCGCAGGGCGTCTTCGAGCTGCGCACCTTCTTCTCGGAATCGGTCAATGGCCCACAGGGCAGCGAAATGTCTCTCGCCTCTCTGAAGCGGCGCGTCAAACAAATGATCGAGGAAGAAGACACCGCCCATCCACTCACCGACGAGCAAATCACTAAAAAACTGAGCGACGAAGGCATTCACGTCACGCGACGAACCGTAGCCAAATACCGCGAAGACCTGCGCATTCCCAGCACGCACCGCCGCCGGGTGAAGGTGTAACGGCCCGCCACCGTGGCGCGACCCTCCCGCAAGCGCGACGGACGCCAACTTGTATTGCTTACCGGCTTGTCGGGTTCCGGCAAGGGTTCCGTCCTCAATACCTTCGAAGACCTTGGCTTCTACTGCGTTGACAATCTTCCAGTCGCCTTGCTTTCCACCTTCACCGAACTCTACGAGCGCGGCCAGGGCGAAATCGAACGCGCCGCCTTGCTGGTTGACGCGCGCGAAGGCGAGCAGATCGAAAACCTGCCTAAGATGTATCGCAAGCTGCGCAGCGAGCATCCCGTCACGCTGGTTTTTATCGAGGCGAGCGATGACGCGCTGATCCGGCGCTTCAGCGAAACGCGGCGCCCACATCCCCTGGCGCATGGCGGTTCCATTGCCGATGGCATTCGCGAAGAGCGGCGCCGAATGGCTGGCATCCGGCGGTTGGCCGATCTTGTTATAGACACCACAAAATTCAACGTCCACGAGCTGCGGCAATTCATCATTGACCGCTTTCAGAATCCTGGCCGGAACCCGCTGATGATTTCGGTGGTCAGCTTCGGTTTCCGCTACGGCGTTCCGGGCGATGCCGATCTGGTCTTTGATGTGCGCTTCTTGCCAAATCCCCATTTCGTGCAGCGCCTCCGCCCTTTCAGCGGAAAAGATCCGAAAGTCGCGCGTTACATCAAATCATTTCCCCAAACTGGTCAATTTCTCCGGCGCATTGAAAGCCTGCTCGCGTATCTGATCCCGCATTACATCCGCGAGGGGAAAAGCTATCTCACTGTCGCGCTGGGATGTACCGGAGGCAAACATCGTTCGGTGGCGCTCGCCGAGGAAATCAGAGCCGATTTGCAGAAACGGGGTTACGCCACGAAGGTCGTTCATCGCGACCTGGACAAGACCGTTGGTTGAGTCCCGCTGCTTGGTCGCGCTGTTCTGTTTCGCGACTACGTTCGCTCTACCAGCGGGTATATCCGGCGCGCCGCCTTGCAAGATTGCTGCAAGCTGCTTAATCTATGCGGATTCGATTTGCGCGAATTGATCCCATCTCCGGCCCCGATCGATCAATTGGACCGCTGCATTGGATCGCTGAATTTTAATCGCTGATTGGATCTCTGACATTGGTCACTGAATGGATCGGTGAATGGACATCGCTTTACCAGTGAAACGGCAAAACGAACTGCGGCGGCTGCTCAGCTACGTGTCGCCGCATGCTCCGCTCCTCATGGCGGGCGTTGTGCTCATGGCGGCCATGGGCATCGCCGACTTTCTGGTGGCGTTTGCCATCCGCCCTGCCCTCGATATCGTTCTGAATCCCCAGTCCACGGTTCAGAAGCTGGAATTGTTCCGCATTCCCGGCACGCAACACGTGGTCTATTTGAATTCGCTCGTTCCTTCGCGCATTCATCACGTCTGGTCGGTGTTCGCGCTGGCGCTGCTGTTCCTGTTTTTGTTTAAAGGCGTGGCGGAATATTTCGGCAGCACCCTAATTCAATATGTGGGGCTTGCCAGTATCACCGATCTGCGCAACCAGGCTTATAGCCGCGTGATTCAGCAGCCCATCGGATTCTTCCAGCACAATCCCGTCGGGCGCGTCATGTCCGCGGTGATCAGCGACATCGAACAGATGCGCGCTGCCTTTTCGGATTGGTTCGCCGAGCTATTCCGGCAAATTTTCGCCTTGATTGCCTTCGCCCTGGCGCTGGCGGTAATTGACTGGCAAATGGCCCTTGGCTCGGTAGTGCTGATTCCGCTGGTGGCGTGGCCGGTGAGCAAATTCGGCAAGCGCATTCGCAAGTCATCCGAGCGCAGCCGAACGCGGTTGGCCGACCTCAGCCAGATTCTGAGCGAAACGGTCAGCGGGAATCGCGTGGTGAAAGCCTTCGGTATGGAAAATTTCGAGATTCGCAAGTTCCGCGACGCGGCCCGCAATCTGCTGCGCGAAAACATGCGTTGGGTGCGTGCTCTGGCAGCCACGTCTCCTCTGATGGACCTGCTCGGCGCGGTCGTCATCGCCATGATCCTGCTGGTGGCGCGCGGCGAAATCAAAAGCGGCCGCCTGACGCTGGGATTGTTTGGCGCGTTCACCTACGCTCTTTTCAAGGCTTACGAGCCTATCAAGCGCATCGGCACCGTTTATCAGCTCTTCCTCCAGGCTGCTGGCACCTCCGCCCAAGTTTTCGCCTTCCTCGACATGCCTGAGGAAACCATGGAAGCGCCAAACGCGAAAGTCTTGCGCGGATTCCGTGATCTGATCGAGTTCCGCGACACGAGCTTCGCGTATGATGACGGACCACTGATCCTCAGGGGAATTAACCTCAAGGTGACTGCAGGAACCGTTGTGGCGATTGTAGGCTCGAGCGGGGCAGGCAAGACCACTCTGGTAAATTTGCTGCCGCGCTTTTACGATGCAACCGAAGGACGCATTACTATTGACGGCGAAGACGTGAGGAACGTGACGCTGCGCTCCTTGCGAGAGCAGATCGCCATCGTTACCCAGGAAACGATTCTGTTCAACGATACCGTCTGGAACAATCTCTGCTACGGCCGCCCGGACATGCCGGAAGAAAAAGTGCTGGCCGCCGCGCAGGCAGCGCTCGCGCACGATTTCATCACGGAAATGCCGCAAGGCTATAAAACCGCCATCGGCGACCGAGGCCAGCGCCTTTCCGGCGGCCAGCGCCAGCGGTTGGCCATCGCTCGCGCATTGCTAAAAGACGCCCCCATTCTCATTCTCGACGAAGCGACCTCCGAGCTCGACTCCGAATCCGAAATGCTGGTTCAAAGCGCCCTGAACAATTTGATGACCGGCCGCACCGTTTTTGTGATCGCGCACCGCCTCTCCACAGTGCGCCGTGCCGACATTATCGCCGTCCTCGACAACGGTTCCATTCGCGAGTGCGGTACCCACGAGGAACTTCTTGCGCACAATGGCACCTACGCGAGGCTTTACGATATACAATTTCGCGATGCGGAGCCTGTCACTCGCGCCGCAGGTCCTGCATAATTATGTCCGTGACCGAATCCAAAGCGGCGACTCGCGAAACTTCCACCGGCGCCAAGCCCAAGCGTGCTCTGCGCTCCATGACCGGGTACGCCCAGGCGCAGTCCATTGAGAGCGGCTGGACGCTCCGCATCTCCATTCGCAGTGTCAATCATCGCTTCCTTGATTTGCACGTGCGCGTGCCGGACGGCTTTGAGCCGCTCGAGCCGCGCATCCGCCAGATTGTCCGCGAGCGCGTGCATCGCGGCCATCTCGACGTAACGCTCTACCACGAACTGGCTGGCCCGGCCGCAGTCGGCGTCAACGAAGAAGTCGCGGCCGCGTATGTGGAAGCTGTGAATTCCTTGCGTAAGAAATTCGAAATCAAAGCCGAACCCGATCTCGCTTCTATTCTGCGCCTGCCCGGCGTCATCGGCTCGCCCATCACTTCGCTCGATGAGCAGATTGAGCGCCTGGAAGTAGTGGCGGCGCGCTGCTTGAACGATGCGCTCGATAAGCTCGATCGCATGCGCGAATCCGAAGGCCAGCATCTGCGCGAAGAAATGTCTGGCCGGCTGCGCACGATTGCCAGCCATGCCGCCAGAATCGGTGAAATTGCCGAGCGCGCGCTGCCGGCGTTCGCGCGGCGTCTGGAACAGCGCTTGAAGGAATTGCTCGCCGAATCGCAAATGGATGCCACGCGCCTGGCCCAGGAAGCGGCCATCGCCGCCGAGCGCAGCGACGTTTCCGAAGAGCTCGCGCGCCTTGATAGCCACGTGCAGCAGTTTCAGACGCTGCTCGCCGGCACCTCCGAAGTCGGCAAGAAACTCGATTTTCTGTTGCAGGAGATGCAGCGGGAGATCAACACTTTGCTTTCCAAAACGCCCAGCAACGAGGGTGACGGGCTCGAAATAACGCGCCTGGGCCTGGAAGTGAAATCTGAAATCGAGAAACTTCGTGAACAGGTGCAGAACATCGAATGAACCCGTGCGAGCCGCTGGTGTTCATCGTTTCGGGTCCTTCGGGTTCGGGAAAATCCACGCTGGTTCAAAAAATTCTGGAACTTCCGGGCACCATGCTCTCGATCTCATGTACTACTCGGACCGCCCGCAAGACGGAAAGCGCCGGCAAATGGTACAATTTCGTCTCGGAAACTGAGTTCCAGCAGATGGTCGAGCGGGGTGATTTTCTCGAGTTCGCCCAGGTCTTTGGCAAGAACTGGTACGGCACTCCGAGGAAATGGCTCGACGAAGCAAGAAACCGGAAACAAGATCTGGTGTTAGAAATTGATGTGCAAGGCGCTTTGCAGGTGAAGGACAAGCTGCCGAACGCCGTTGCTATCTTCGTGCTGGCTCCTTCGCGCGCCGATATTGAGAAACGCATCCGCGAGCGTGGCCAGGATTCCGAAGATGAAATCCGGCGGCGGCTGGAGCGGGCGCGACAGGAAACGCTGACGTATCCGAAGTACGATTTCGTCGTGATCAACGACGATCTGGATCGCGCCGGCCAGGAAGTGCAAAGTATCGTTCTCAGCTCCCGCTGCAAGATGGCTTGCCACGAGGAGCGGGTTCTCGAAATTTTGAAGTCGTTTGGAGGCTGATCTGGACATGACCGTTTTGAGAGATGCGCCTGATAGCCAGTTCGCGTATGTGGTCGTGGTGGCGCGGCGCGCACGGCAACTGATGATCGGCGGCCGTCCGCTGGTGGATAACCCACGTTCGCGTAAGACTTCCCGCATCGCCGAAGAAGAACTGCTCAGCGGCATGCTCGAGTACGAACTCCCGGAGATCAGCGAAGAGGAAGAAAAGGGCCGCCGCAAGTAGACGCGTCCGGCCGGGCTGCTCCGGCATCAAATTTCTGAGGTCGGTTCGCTGGGCCGCAGGCCGCGAAGATTCACCAATCGTTCGCCGCCTTATGGCGAACATCGAAGAATCGTTTCTCCGAGCTAATCATGAAAGTTGCCGTTGGCGTCACGGGCGGAGTTGCTGCTTATAAAGCGGCGGAACTCGTTCGCCGCTTGCAGCAGGAAAAGCTCGACGTGCAGGTTGTGATGACTCGCGCCGCCACCGAATTCATCACTCCCCTCACCTTCGCCGCGATCACAGGCAAAAAAGTCATAACCGAAATGTTCGGCGCGGAGGAATCCGGTCCCGCCAACGTGGAAAGCGCCATCGAGCACATCGCCGTGGCGCAGCGCATCGATTTGCTTCTGGTGGCTCCCGCCACCGCAGACGCGCTCGGAAAATTTGCGCATGGCATCGCCGAGGATTTTCTTGGCACGCTGTATCTGGCCACCAAAGCGCCGGTGGTCGTTGCGCCCGCCATGAACGTGAACATGTGGGAGCATCCGGCCACACAGGCCAATCTGGCCGTGCTGCGCGCCCGCGGCGTGCACGTGGTCGATCCGGACGAAGGCTATCTGGCCTGCGGCATGGTCGGCGCCGGGCGCTTGGCTGCCACTGAAACCATCGCGCAAAAGGCTTTTGAAGTTCTCGGTCTGCGCCGTGACTTCGCCGGCAAAACGATTCTCGTGACCGCCGGCCCCACGCGCGAAGCGCTCGACCCCGTGCGATTCCTTACTAATCGCTCGTCGGGCAAAATGGGCTACGCCGTCGCCGAAGCAGCCGTTCGCCGCGGAGCGAAGGTCATTTTGGTCAGCGGACCCACCGACTTGCGCATTCCCGAAGCCGTTGACTGGGTTCCGGTGAATACCGCCGAAGAAATGCGCGCGGCTGTTCTGGACCGTGCCACCGAAGCGAACGTCGTGGTCATGGCCGCAGCCGTTGCCGATTATCGTCCCGCCGCCACAAACGCCACCAAGCTGAAGCGCGGCTCCCAGGCGCTCACGCTGCAACTCGAACCCACGCCCGACATTCTTGGCGAGCTCGGCCGCGAAAAAGGCTCGCGAATCCTCATCGGCTTCGCCGCGGAAACCGATCGTCTCGCTGAAAACGCCCGTGCCAAGCTGGCGCGCAAAGGCGCAGACATGATTGTCGCGAACGACGTAACTCAGGAAGGCGCCGGATTCGACGGCGACACCAACATCGTTACGCTATTCCTGCGCGACGGCGACATCGCCCTGCCGCAAATGTCCAAGCTGGAAGTCGCTAACCGCATCCTCGATCAGGCGTTCCTGATCGAGAAGCCTTAGTCTTCAGCGCCAACGCGTATCTCGTGGCAAAATTCTGTCACCCGGCCCGAATCCTTCGAGAATTTCCACTTCATCTCGTGCTAAATTCGCTTTGGCGAATTACCAGGGGCATTTTTGAACCATTTGAACGGCACAGGCCTGGAAGTATGGCTGCGCTATGCCGACGATCTCGGGCTCGGTCCGTATTATCACGATCGGCGCTCCCCAGAAGGCAGCCGGCCTGTCGCGAGCGAACCCTCCGTTGAATCGTCAGCCACCTTTCAGCCAACAACACAAAGAGAAACTACGCACACCCAGGTGACGTCCATCGCTATGCCTAATAAAACTCAATCTACCGCCGCGGCAGCCGCGAAATTTCCTGCGCAGCCGCTCATTCAGGCCCCTGCCGGCACATCGCTCTTTGCAGAGCGCATCGAGAACGACTCGCTGGAAATCATCCAGGAAGCCATCGGTCACAATTGTACGCGCTGCAAGCTGCACAAGGGCCGCACCAAGCTCGTGTTCGGTGTGGGCAATCCGAAAGCCGATCTCGTCTTCATCGGCGAAGGCCCGGGCCACGATGAAGATCTTCAGGGCGAGCCATTCGTCGGACGCGCCGGCAAATTGCTCACCCAGATGATCGAAGCCATGGGACTCAAGCGTGAAGATGTCTACATCTGCAACGTGGTGAAATGCCGCCCGCCGGAAAATCGCCTGCCGGAGAAAGACGAAATCGCCGCCTGCTCCCCGTTCCTGATGCGCCAGCTCGACGTGATCAATCCCAAAGTGATCTGCACCCTCGGCGCCTGCTCCGCGCAAACGCTGCTGCAGACCACGCAGGGAATTTCCCGCTTCCGCGGCGAGTGGTTCGACTTCCGCGGCGCAAAACTCATCGCCACCTATCACCCCGCCTACTTGCTGCGGAATCCCGCTGCCAAGGCCGAAGTCTGGAAAGATTTGCAGAAGGTCATGGCGCATCTCGGTCTCCAACCCAAGAAAAAGCAAGTGGCCGCCAGTTCTTAGCCTCGTCGCCGCTCGCTGTTACACTACACCCACGCGTTCATGAATCCCCGCTACTGCGAAGTCGCGCTTCCCGTCCCGCTGCGCTCCACGTTCACCTACGCGCTGCCGCAAGTCCTCAACGGCGAATCGCTCATCGGCCGTCGCGTGCTTGTGCCCTTTCGCAATCGCCCCATGATTGGTGTGGCGCTCGAAGAATCCGCGGAGCCTCCCGATGCTTCGCGCATGAAAATGCGCCTAAAAGAAATCGCCGAAGTGCTCGATACCGTCGCGGCGCTCCCGCCGAAACTCATCGAGCTGGGCCACTGGATCAGCCGCTACTACCTCGCGCCCATCGGCGAAACGTTTCGCGCCATGTTGCCGCCCGAAATTGAAGTGCGCCACGACCGCGAGTACTTCCTCACCGAAACCGGCCGCGCCCACTTGCAAAGTTTGCTTGCAGCGCCAGAACTCGCGGACATCGAAAGCGCCGAGCGAGAACTTCTGCGCCACTTTGAAAAATCCGAAGAGCCGCTGATAGCAGCCACCGTCGCGCGCATTCCTGGCGGCGCAGCCCGCGCCGAACAACTCGTACGTCAAGGCTACCTCGTGCCTCGCGACGTGGTACGCCACCGCAAAGCGCGCACGCAGAAAATCGTAGCCTGGAACACCAGTGTAGAAGGCGCCACCGGCCCCACTGCCGCCGAAGAAAAAATTCGCGAAGCGCTCGCCTCAACAGGCGCGCCCATGCCCTTCGATCTGCTCCTGGCGAAAGCTTCCGTCTCGCGCAGCGCCGTTTTGCGCCTCGAGAAAACCGGCCGCCTGCTCATATGGGAGGAGCCGCTCACGCCGGACGAAGACGCCTGGGACACCGACTTCACGCCTCCCTCGAACACGTTGAACGCCGAGCAAAAACTTGCGCTCGAAGAAATCTGGCGTTGGCTCGTCGCGGGAAAATTCACTCCGGCGCTGTTGCACGGCGTTACCGGAAGCGGCAAAACGGAAGTCTATCTCGGCTCCATCGAGGCGGCCCTTTCGCGCGGAAAATCCGCCATCGTGCTGGTTCCCGAAATCGCTCTGACGCTTTGGGTCGGAAGACTGGTGCGCGCCCGTTTCGGAGACTCCGTCGCCATTTTGCACAGTGCCCTGCCGGATGTGGAGCGTGCCCGCGAATGGTGGCGCGTTCGCCATGGCCAGGCTCGCATCGTTGTTGGCACGCGTTCCGCTATTTTCGCCCCGCTCGATAATCTCGGCCTGATCATCGTCGACGAGGAGCAGGAGTCGAGCTACAAGCAGGAAGAAGTTCCTCGCTATCATGGGCGCGACACCGCCGTGTATCGCGCGCGGCTCGAAGGCGCTGTCGTCATTCTCGGCTCCGCCACGCCCTCGCTTGAGACCTTTCACAACGCCCGCGCCGAAAAATATCGCCTGCTCACGCTCTCTTCCCGCGTACAAAGCCGCCCACTCGCCGAAGTGCGCATCGTGGACCTGCGCGAGGAATTCCGTCGCGAGCATCGCGCTTTGCCGGTTTCCGAAGCCTTGCGCGCCGCCATTTCGCTGCGCTTAGAAGAGGGCACGCAGGCCATGGTGCTCATCAATCGTCGTGGCTATTCCTGGTCCATGTTGTGCCGTAGCTGCGGCTCGGTGGTACAGTGCCAGAATTGCAGCATCGCGCTCACCTATCACAAAAGCCGTCAGCGGCTCGAATGCCACTACTGCGGCTATTCCATCCGCCCGCCAAAGCAATGCCCCAAATGCCACGCGGAATATTTGTACTTCGTGGGAGACGGTGCCGAGCGCGTCGACGAATACTTGCACGAGCAGTTTCCCAAGGCCCGCATCGCCCGGCTCGATCGCGACACAGTCCGCACCAAGCGCGAATATCAGCAGGTGCTCGGCGCTTTTGCCAATGGCGAGCTTGACATTCTAGTCGGCACGCAAATGGTCGCCAAGGGACACGATTTTCACCGCGTCACTCTCGTAGGCGTAGTGGCCGCCGATCAGGCGCTTGGCCGTCCAGATTTCCGCGCCGCCGAACGCACTTTCCAGTTGCTCACGCAAGTGGCAGGTCGTGCCGGGCGTGGCGATTTATCAGGCGAAGTGCTGGTGGAAACCTATTACCCGGAGCATTACGCGATCCAGTATGCGGTTCAGCAGGATTACGTTTCGTTTTACGAGAAGGAAGCTCAATTCCGCCGTATGTTGCACTATCCGCCCTTCACCGCTCTGGCCACGGTCCTGGTGCGCGATCGCAAAATTGAAAACGCCATTCGCTGGTCGCGTGCCCTCGGCAATTATTTCGCGCCCTTCGAGGAGCGCGGCGTGAAGATTCTCGGGCCCGCGGCCGCGCCTCTCGCACGCCTTCGCAAGGAATACCGCTTTCAATTTGTATTGAAGTCGCCGCACCGCGCGGCCCTGGGAAACGCGCTCAGTGGCTGTCTCGATTTTTGCGCGTCAAAGGAAATTCCCGAAACAGCGGTGATCGTCGACGTCGACCCCACCAGCCTTTCGTAAGCGCCTCAGAACGGAAAGCGGGGTTATTCCCGCAACGATTTCGGATCTGACAAATTCCTCGGAGACTGCTTGTTGAGCAGCGCCACCAGCGTGCGGCCAGACGAGGGCACCAGCACCTTGCGCTCGCGCACGATTTCTTTGGCGCTCAACTCGCGCCCGTAGACGTTCTTGTTCGCGCCGCCGTCGGAGCGCAGCGTCGAGCCTTCGAACGAAATTCCCGCAAATAATCCGCGCGACCGCGAATACGTCAGCACTTCGGCTTTCATCGCGATGTCCGTATCCGCAGCCGCCGTGCGGCCCTTCGGTCCCGCCGCAGCCGCGGCGTCCGCGCCCAGCTTCACTTTGCTGCCCAAAATTGAATTCGCTCCCTTCGGATTCATCACCAGTAACACGAAGTCGGTGGCTTGCCCGCCCAACTGAAAGCCGATATTCCCTCCTTCCAGCGCAAACATAGCGGGAGCGCTCCAGGGGCCTGTGAAATGTTCGCCGGTCCGGCAGACAATCGCGCCGCGTCCGAAATCGCCGCCAATGCCGATGGCGAATTTCACAACCGAGGGAATCACGATTACGCACTCGGCCTTGTTCAGCAGATCTCTCGGAATGTCATCTGGTATGTCCAGAATCTCTTTCAATACCTGGCCACACGCTTCCAACCGCTTCTGCTCTCGTGTCTGGTCGGCCGCAAAAGAAGGCACCGCCATCAAGAACACCGCAATCAAGGCGCACATGCGTCGCATTCAGTAAGCCTCCGCTCGAAATATTTTCGGGTATCTCGGATAAATGCACAACGGTATTAGGGGACGGAAATTCCAGGAAAGAAAGGCGGGCCGGAATATCAGGGTGCTGTGGCGGGTGAAGCAGTGAAGCACATCAGGAAAATCGCCAGCGCAGCCAGCGCCCACAGCTTGCGGCCCGCGCCGAGATCCTCCCACGGATCGAGCACCGGCGGATGCCCGAATCGCAGCGAAAGAATCAGCAGTAGGCCGCCCCACAGATACCAACCGTTCCAGGCATACCGTCCCAGCACCAACAGCACCAGCGCAACCACAATTGAAATTCGATGTTGTTGCCGGCTGCTCAGGCTGTACACGATATGCCCGCCATCCAGTTGCCACAGCGGCAGCAGATTTAGCGCCGTCGCGAAAAATCCCACCCAGGCCGCTCGCCCAAGCGGGCTCAGCAAAATCCAATCCGGATTCACGTGCGGATGAAATAACGCGATCAGGAACTGCATCAGCGGCGGATGCCCGAACACAATTTGCGCCGTGTTTTGCACCCCGGGCACCACCCGCGAAGTCGCAATCGCATAGGCCATCGCCGGCGCCGCCAGAGCAAAGCCCACCACCGGCCCGGCAATCCCCACGTCAAAGAGCGCCTTTCGCGTTGTAATTGGCGACCGAATGCGAATGAAAGCTCCAAACGTCCCGAAAAGCGTCGGCGCCGGAATGAAGTACGGATAGCTCACGTCGATTCCGTAAATCTTGCACGCGACGTAGTGCCCCATTTCGTGCGCAAACAGGATTCCCAACAGCGTGAATGAAAACGGTATTCCAAGCAGCAGCATCTGCGGATGCTCGAAGGGCAACACTAGCGCGGAGACCGGGTCGCTGCCGTCAGAGAAGGGCTCGCGATTCTGCGCGTAGGAGCGCGCGAATTCCGATCCCACCGCCAGCGTGGAAAGCAGCGTCAGGGCAAACAGCAATAGCGCCGGCCACAACGGGCGCCGCTTCGGCCCGAAAGGAATATCCGGAAGCGGCCGGAAGTTCGCGTCCAGTATTTCGACCGGCTCAGAACCGTGACCATTTCCCCGAAATGGGAAACTACTCATGGAGATTGGATGCACTAACAAGCAGGATTGCTATGGATGATTCGCTGACTCAGACGAGTTAGTGCTGTGCGGGCGGCGCCGTGCTCGGGGCGGCACTTGGCGCCGGCAGAGCCTGAAGCTCCTTGCCCGGCTTGAACCGCACTGCCTTCCCAGGCGGGATGCTCACTTGTTGCCCGGTGCGTGGGTTACGCCCAATCCCCGTCTTGCGCGGCTTCACGTTGAATACGCCAAAGCGCCGCAGCTCGATGCGCTGCCCTCGTCCGAGGGCATTTTTCATCGCCTCAAAAACCGTTTCCACCGCCTGCTCCGCCTTGGTCCGGGTAATATTCGTCTTGGTTACGATGGCGTTGACGATATCCAGCTTAATCACAAAAGCCTCCCGCGAACCGCAAATTCATGCTAGACAGGGACTTGCAGGTTGTCAAGCGTGCTGTCCCTGTAATACACTGCGCAACTCGCAACCCGTCTTGGATGACTTTCAGTGACGCAAATCCTTTATTTGCAGTGGCAGCGTCAGCGCCGACGCTGCCCAATACCGTTGCCCTTCCATGACGCAGCAATGACGCACCTTTTTCCCAGCAAACCCAGGAGGATAGATGTCGGTTAAGTGTGACAAGTGGATTCGCAAGATGTCCGTTGAGCACAAGATGATCGAACCCTATGAGGACCGCCAGGTGCGCGACGGCGTCATCAGCTATGGTGTTTCATCCTACGGTTACGACATGCGCGTGGCGGACGAGTTCCGCATCTTCACCAACGTAAATTCCACCATTGTCGACCCTAAGCATTTCGACGATAAATCGTTTGTCGAGTTCAAGGGTGCTGTGTGCATCGTCCCGCCGAATTCTTTCGCGCTGGCCCGCTCGGTGGAATATTTCCGCATCCCACGCAATGTGCTCACGCTTTGTGTGGGTAAGTCCACCTATGCGCGCTGCGGCATCATCGTCAACGTCACGCCCTTTGAACCGGAATGGGAAGGGTTCGTAACCCTGGAAATCAGCAACACCACTCCCCTGCCCGCGCGCATCTATGCGAACGAAGGTCTCTGCCAGGTGGTATTTTTTGAATCCGACGAAACTTGCGAAGTGTCCTACAAGGACAAGAAAGGAAAATACCAATCGCAGCAGGGGATTGTCCTACCGAAAATCTAACCAGAGGAGCGATACGGCGGGGTTCGCCTCCGCCGCTCGGCGCGGCTGATTAAAAGACGAACCGCTGCCCGAAATGCGGCGCATCCGGCCGCTGTTCCGCCTCTGGCACGCGACTAACCACGCCGCCAATTCCCTCGGAATAAATAAAATATTCCCCGGGATTGAGCTGCGCGAGACGGTCCAGCCTCTCTCGCGCTTTCTTTAGACCCTCGATCGATTCCACCCAAAGAGGGCTTCCATCGGGTAGTCTGCTGAAGATATCGAATATGGTTTCCATATCGTTGTGCACCGTGGTAATAGTGCGCAAGTGGACTTCCACTCCCTAGGCTGGCTATATCCTTCATGTCTTCAGCGGAATAGGGGCAATCGGGATTCGAATCTGTCGCGCTGGGCCGTGTAATTATTTCGAGAGTTATCGAATAAAAGAGGAAGGCCACATGAGACTCCCTTTCTCTGCATTCATGGCGGAAATTTCCGATAGGAGCTAGATCATGTCGCAGACGCAATCTGCGCCCGTTCCCCGCAAGAAGCAGCAAAGCAAACATGGCTTTCTGCACGAGCATTCGCTCAGCATCGCCTCCAGCCTGATTCTGCTTACTTGGCTGATCTTGTACCGGTTCTCTAATCCAAGCACTCACGCCGGATCGTTTTTTGGGAACGCTATCGCCGATTAGTCCGGCGTCGTGGTAACCGTGCTGGCAACCAAGTATCTGTATGAAAAAGGATCGACGGAAAGCCGGTCGCCAAAGCCAAACTACGCACTCGCGCCCGCAGTCGAATTCGTGCGGGAGCATTCGCTAAGTATTTTTCTTCTGATCACCGGAATTGGCTGGGTGGTCTTATTTCTGAGGATGGATCCAAACGCAAAATGGGGCCAGGTTGTCGGCAACATCGTCTCTGAATGGACCCAGATTTTCGGCCTCGTATTGCTCACGAAGCGGATGATCGAGCGCCATTCGAAAGCGTAACCGCTAACCCAGCCCCATCCTCATGTTGCTAAGTTCTATCGCTTGCGACTGGACTTCCTGTTTGTGCTGGTGCGCTCGCGCTTTTCAGTTGCCGCGCTTTCGTCCTCATCCTGCGATTTTAGCCTCCCGGTGGTGTGGTCGGGCTCGAATTGTGGCGTGCGGCTAGCTCCGTGAATGTCGTCGATGGGCGTCAATCCCGGATTGGGGCCAGGTCCGCTCGACCTTCGGTTCGCTCGAAATGCCATGCTGCACCTCCGTCGAATTTGCATACATGCGCAGTATGGTGCGGTGCCCAGCGGGCCCGCATCCAGCGGAGTGTGTATCGTTCTGAAGAATTCGTTGTAGCCTAGAAACGCTACGCCTTGATCTACTTGTATTGTCGAACGAAGAAGTATGCGGACATTCCAAAACCCACGATGATCACCAGCGTGCGGACATATTTCGGATCGATCTTCTGCGCAATGTAGGCGCCGCCGTACCCGCCAATCGACGCAGCGATCAACATGAGAATTGCCTGCGGCCAAACCACTACCCTGTTCCAGATAAAGATCGCCAGCGCCACGCCATTCACAACGCTGACCAGCAGCGTCTTCATCCCATTCATCGCGTGGATGTTTTCCATGCCCAGTAGAGCCAGAAGCGCAAGTACCAGGATGCCGACTCCCGCTCCGAAATAGCCCACATACATCGCGATGAAAAGTTCGAGAAACAGGCCACCGTACGTAAGCCAGCGGTCCCCACCTTTACGATCGCTGGTGCGCGCGCGCACCCACTTTGTGATGCGCCCACTGGCGAGAAACAGCAGCGTCGCGCACAGCAGCAACCACGGGACCAGCTTCAGGAAAGTCGCCTGTGGAGTGTATAGCAGGATCTGCGCGCCGAGGATTCCGCCGATCACACCAGTAACCAGCAGCGGCACCAGCAATCGACGCGCCTCAATGGTGAACGCTTTGCGGTATGCGAGCAGGCTCGCTACGGTTCCCGGCCAAACTGCCGCCGTGCTGGTCGCATTCGATTGAATGGGCGGAATGCCTACAAAAAGCAGCGCGGGAAAAGTAAGGAAGCTCCCTCCACCTGCAACGGAGTTGATGATTCCCGCGAAGAAGGCCGATATGAACAGGAAAGCGGATTGTCCGAAGTGCACGCGAAAGAATACCCGTGACGCCGCGGAAAGTCACTCGGTTTTGGCGCAAAAGCGCATCCCGGTGCTCCGAGTACGCGCCTTTCGCCAGCGTGGTCGCGTCTGATTTGTTATGATCCAGAGAAGCCACCATTCAATGCGCGGCCTCTCCCGATTCACGGTTTCTTTGCTCCTGCTTTCACTTCTTGCGATCGCCAGCAGCGCCCAGACAGATGTGGAACACGCCCAGCCGGGGGTCGCAGCAGCGTCGCCGGCCATTGTCATCGGATTCGTGGGCGGCTACGTGAGCCACACCAACATGATTCATGCCGAGGTGCACCTCGCGTCACGGTTGCGCGACGAATATTCCCCGCGAAGCGTGCACGTGCGGGCGTTCGAGAACCATCGCGGCAACGCCGCTCGCGCAGTGCTTCTTAAGCTTCTCGACACGAATCACGACGGCTCGCTGAGCGCGGCCGAAAAACAGAATGCCCGCATCATTTTTTACGGGCATAGCTGGGGCGCGTCGGAAAGCGTCTACATGGCGCGCGAGCTCGCGAAGGACGGCATTCCGGTGCTCCTTACCATTCAGGTGGACAGCGTCACCAAGAATTACCGGAACGATTCATTGATACCCGCGAACGTAAAACAGGCCGTGAATTTCTACCAGCCGCGAGGCCTGGTGCGCGGCGAGTCAAAGATTCACGCCGCCGATCCAGCGCGCACGCAGATTCTGGGTAATTTTCGCATCGACTACGCGTCGCATCCGATCAGTTGCTCCAGTTATCCCTGGTGGGACCGCTTTCTCGTGAAGTCGCACACGGAAATCGAGTGCGATCCGAACGTGTGGCAGCAGGTGGAAACGCTGATCCGCGCGAACCTGCCCCCGCCGGACGCCTTCGCAAAGAATTTGCCGAAGTAATCCAGCCCGGAAACGGGAGCTATTTGGGTGATTCCGCAAATTCCTTCTGGCAGGCATCGCAGGGGCAAATCTCGCGCAGGTGTCCGTAGCTGTAAATTCCGGTGGAGTGGCCGTCGGAGAATTCAATCTGAACGGCGTAGTTTCCCACGGGCGTCGCGGATTTTGCCGTGACGCGCGGCTTGTACATCGGAAACGCTTCCGCTTTCGCGCCGAGTTTTTCCTTTTTTGTGCGCTCGTCGTTGCACATAGCGCAAGGGCAATGGTCGCGCAGGTAAGGGAAGCTGAAGCGGCTCACGTGGCCATCGTTCCAGACCACTTCCAGGCCTTCTCCTGTGCTGACGAAAACCTTCAGCGATTTCGGCTTTTTTCGTTCATCGAGTGCAATGGGCATATCGTTGCTTTAGAATTTTCTTCAGTAATTGGATATGTTCGCGGACGGGGTCGGGGAAGTTTCCTGCGGCGGTTTTGCCGCGGCGGTCGCGATGGCAGGCTGCTGCGGGTTGGCCGCGCAGGAAGTCAGTTTCGCCAGTCCGCCCCAATCCTGCAAAAGCTTCTCCGTTTCGCTCTGAATCTCTTCTATCGGCCGGGGCTGGCGATTTCCTGAGCCGGGAAATACCAGATACAGAACGCCGCCGCGACGGCCTCCCCGGCGCGCGTCCGACCAGATTCCGAGATTATTGGCAAGCGCAACCGAACCTTCTCCGAGCGTGCCAACATCGGCAAAAATCGCGTAGGAAGATTTTCCGTTCGCGAGATTCACCACGTAGGCGAAATCGCCCAGTCGCGCCCCACCTTGCTCCGCCACATCGCGCGGGAGCACGACATAGGGAATTTTCGTCGCATCCACGTATCGATTCGGATCGCTCGCCGCTTTGGTGCGATCTGAGAGCGAAGTACAGGAGACGTAATATCCGGGATATGGATCGCTCGCTCCCTGCACGATCGGATTGCCTTGGCCGTCGGTCATGATGCCGTCCCAATGTTCGGGCGTCCCGGCGTTAATCAAATCATCGAGACCGATGTTATCCGGGTGATAGGCGTTGGGCGCGCCGTCGGCGTCGATGGTCATGCCGGAAAGAAAGAAAAAGGCTTGGCTTCCGTCCGCTTGCCAGATGGGCACGTCGTGGGTGCGCTGCCCGTCGCGGCTGGTGATGGTGAAATTGAGCAGCACGGAACGGGCGCAATTGGCGCCTGCGTCAGTCGAGTCGGGAGACGACTGACCCAGGTTCTGGCTAATGTTCTGGCCAACGGCAATTCCCGCAGCAAACAGCAAAATTGTGGTGAAGCCAATGGCCCGGCCCCGGTTCATGAACGCCTCCGCGGGGTATTAGACGGGGCAAGAGCGCAACGCGATACGTCCATTTGCAGTGTCGAGTAGCCTGTACCGACTCTGATTGTTTTCAGCGAGTTACGATCAAAATTACTCGACCCAGCGTGTCGAGTAATTCGCTTTGCCGAGTGCCCGTTCGCGTCCGGCGCGAGCGGCACAACGGTGTCGCCCAAAAGCCTTGAAAAGCGTGTCGAGATAGAAACGCCCTCGCCATTTTGTTTCAGCAGATTAGCCCAATTTTTTCCCGGAAGGCGTGACGAGAAAGAACGGAGATTATCGAAGGGAACGGGAGCTTTGAGAAAGCGAGGCAAAAGCGCAACTCCAGCTCTGCCGGTTGCGAGGCCCTCCAACCGTCCACAAGTTCTACCGTTCCTCATACGCCAGACCACCATAGCCAGTCGGCAATTTGAATGCAAACGGTAGTTGCTGGGGGCAAAATCCGGCTAAAAGCAAAGCGCTTAGCGGGAGGGGCAGCAGGAACCGGGGGGGATCGGGTTGCCGTGGGGGCACGTGGTGGGATGTCCCAAAAAGGAACAGATGCGCGCGTCAAGTTCCGGGCTGATGATGTGTTCGAACTTGCAAGCGTGCGAATCGGCTTCGGACTCGGCGAAAGAAAACGTGTCGGTGAGCAGGCGCTCCGCGAGGCGCCGTCGGCGGATGATGTCGCGCGCTCGATTTTCGCCGTGCGCAGTGAGGGTCACCGTGTTCTTGCGCACTTCGAGCAGGCCGAGATCCTGGAGCCGGGAAATAATCAGCGCCGGGTCGCGCACGCCGTTATGCTGGATGCCTTCCACTTCCGTTACTGAGCCTTTTTCCCCGGAAATCCAGACCTGTTCGAGCAGGTGATCGAACTGAATTTCTTCCTCGGCGGATGCGGAGGTGATCTGCGCCAGGTGGCCGTGGGCCAGGTCGATGCGGCGATCGGCGAGCTGGCCGATGGAAGCGTCGTGCGTGACCATCAGAATCGTGTGACCTTCGCGATGCAGTTCGCGCAACAGGCGAATCACGGTCTGCTGGTTAGCTTCGTCGAGATTGCCGGTGGGCTCGTCCGCCAGAATCAATTTCGGATGATTGATGAGCGCGCGAGCCACAGCTACGCGCTGCTGTTCGCCGCCGGAAAGCTGCGAGGGCAGGTGCTCGACGCGATCGGCGAGACCGACGCGGGCGAGCGCGGCGCGCGCTTCGTTTTCGTCCGTGGTGCTGTGGAAATATTGCGCGAGCATCACGTTTTCAACCGCGGTGAGATAAGGCACCAGGTGAAACTGCTGGAAAACAAATCCAACTTTTTCGGCGCGAAAGCGGGTCAGGCCTTTTTCGTCGAGGCGGGCAACATCAACGCCGTCCACTAACGCTTTGCCGGAAGTGGGCGTGTCGAGGCCGCCGAGAATGTTGATGAGCGTGGTTTTGCCAGAGCCGGAAGGCCCCATGATGGCGATCCATTCGCCCTCTTCGACGGTGAAGGAGACTCCGTCGAGCGCGCGCACGTTGCCGAATTCTTTGCGCAGGTCTTCGATTTGGACGAGGGCGGCCATTTTCAGATTTGCTCTTCTCGCGCGAAAACCGATGCTATCAGATGCCGTCGAGGCGAATTCGGCACACGAAGAGAGATCCCTCGACTCGCTGAGAGGCGCTCGCTTCGGGATGACAAGCGTACACAGGGGAGTTGACAGGGTTGAGTAATCATCATTCGCCACGGAGGATGACGGCGGGTTTTACCTTGCCGAGCAGACGCAGCGGCAAGGCGCCAGTCATAGCCACGAGAATCATCAGACCAATGGTAAGCGGAAAAACTTCCCACCTGGGCGTGATGGACGCGCTGAACACTCGTTGCCCCATCCAACTGGAGAGCGCCAGTCCGGCTAAGCAGCCGATCAATCCACCGGCCGCAGCCAGCACGGCCACTTCGGACAAGAACAGAGCCACAATGCGCGAGATAGAGCCGCCGAGCGCTTTCATTAAGCCGACGTCTTCGCGGCGCTCCATGGCCAGCGCGGACATAGTAGCCAGCACGCAAAGCGCGGTGAGCACAAGAATGAGCAGAACCATGGAAACAATCAGCAGGCGCGTGCGGTTGAGGAGCGCGCCTTCGGCTTCTGTCACCTGGCGAATCGGGCGTACGTCGGCATTCGGAAGAACTTTCGCCAGCCGCGCGGAATACGCGGAGATGCTTGCGGGATTTCCGCTGGCACTCAATTGCACCAGCTCGATTTTTCCGGGCAAAGCTGCAAGAGCCTGCGCCACAGGAAGATTGACGAAGATCTGATCGTCGTCCGGGCCACCCGAATCAACGATTCCCGATACGGTGAGATGAGCCCTGCGGCCCTGATAATTCAAATCGAGCGGGCTTCCAGCGAACAGATGAAATTGCGCGGCGACATTGCGGCCCACGAGGCAGTGCGAGGAGTCGTCGCGCGAATCTTCGTGGCGCGAATCTTCGCCGCGTGAATCAACCGAACTTCCTTCGATTTTCCAGGTAGGTTCAAGTTTGCGCGTTTCATCGAGCCAAGTGCCGGAAACAACCACGGGCTGGTTTGACGAGCGAGCCACCAGATAAAGAAAAGGCGCAGCGACAACCGCATCGGACTTGGGGACGCTCTCGATTGCATCCAGCGTCGATTTCTCATCGAGCAACCCTGGTTGTGCAGATGTGGCTTCGCTTGGTAATTGGGCCACCGCTGCGGCGGATGAAGCTGATCCGGCGTTGGCGGAGATTACCAGGTTTGCGCCCAGCAGGCGAAACTCCTGGGTGAGCTTGCGCTCGATATCGAGATCGAGATTCAGCAGAGCGGAAATCACCGCCGCGCCGCTGATCACGGCGATCAGCGCAACGGACAAGCGTCCCCGGCTGCCGCGAAGAAGTTTTACGAGAATGCGGCCGAACATTCCTTATTCGCCCCGCAAAATGGGAACAGGGTCGAAACGGGCGGCGCGGCGCAAAGGAATCAAGCTTCCGGCGATGGCGACGAGAGCGGCGAGTCCAAGAATGATGGGCAGGAGAATCAAACGCGGCTCGGCTGGCGTGCCAAAGACGCTTGTACCGAGAACCCGCGCGAGAATCAGCCCAAGAGCAAACCCAACGGTCCCGCCAGCCAGCGCCAGTAGAAGCTGCTCGGTAAGGAAGATGCTGCCCACCAGAGCGTTCGTGGCGCCGATAGCTTTCATGATGCCGATTTCGGCGCGGCGCTGCAGCACAGATGTGGCGGAAGTGGCGGCGACGGCGAGTCCAGCGGCAACGAGTGCCGCGAGAGTGACGATCCAGAGCAGCGTGCTGATGCGCGAGAGAATTTTTCCTTCCGAGTCGGCCACGCGGCGAATCACGCGAATATCCGTGCCGGGGAGAACCTGGCCGATCTGGTAGCTGATCGAGGAAATGTAGGGCGAGCAGAACCAGCGGTCATATTCGGTGGGAGTCAGAGACTTGGGATCGCGCTCGGAGAGCGAATCGGCGGGCTTGGTGAGCGCGCTGACGAAAAGCTGCCGGAATTGGCCGGGGTGACCGGAAAGTGTTTGCGCCACGGAAAGCGGAACAAGGATGGCGAGGTCCTCGGCGTCTCCCGTGGAGACGATGCCGGTGACGCGCAACGCGATCTGCTTGCCGTTGGCGTCCACATAAATCGTTTTGCCCGGCGTAATGCCGCCAGGATAGGTCGCAGCGAATGTGGTACCGACAACGGCTTCGGCTGCAGGCTGTCCCTCAGCGCCTGACGAGAGACCAAAAGCAGATGCAGATCCCTCGACTGCGCTGGCGACCCTACCGGGCCGCTGAATTCGCTCCGCTCGGGATGACAAGGATGCGGACTGCTTGCGCCCAACGGCGGCGGTTGCGACAGAATCGTGAAACCAAGAACCCTGGATTTTCCAATATGGATGCGTGAGTTTCGCGCCCGTGACGAAGTTGGTGCCGTCGGGAATGGGAACAGGATGCTCGTACCAAGTGCCAATCAGCGTCGTGGAGATCCCTGGCGCGCCTGAGGAAGCTTTTGCCGAGCCGGGCGCGGCGGAAGAATTCGGCGAAGCGGAATCACGAACGGTGACCGGAACGTCGAGAAACGGCGTGAAGCCCAGGACATTGTGGCGCCAGAAAATGGTTTTGATTTTTCCAAGATTGGCTTCGCTGATGTAAGCGCCTTCGTCGACCGGGCGATAATCGACGCCGCCAATTTCCAGCGGCAAAGAATCGGATTGCGGCGTGACCAGCAAATTCGCGCCCAAGCTGCGGAATTCGCGAGCCATGCGGTCTCCCACTTCAAGCGCTACAGAGAGCGTTGCCGTAGCTACGGCCATGCCGACGACCAGCGCCGCCGCGGTCAAAAGTTTGCGGCGCGGGTTGCGCACAAAAGATTCGCCAACGAGACGTGTGAACATTTTCAGGATGGGTGAATGGTGGACATGGCGCTGGTCAAGGCGGTCAGATCGACGATCACTTCGCCCGCCTCCACTTGGGATTTCACCGGAATCGGATTGCAGCCGCCGCTCTCACCGATGGAAGGCAGGTAAATCGTCGCGCCGCAATTGCGGCACACAACGTTCTGCCCTTCCTGGCGATATCCGGCGGTGCCGCAGATCTGGCAAGCGTCGAGCGCGGTGGCGTAGTTGCCGTTGGTCTGATGAATCACCAGAAAGCGGATCACAGTGTTATTGACGTCCGCCGTATAGAAATGGACGCTCGAGTCCTGCAAATCGCCAAGCGGAATGCGCACCTGGCCATTCTGCGCAACAAGAGTGCGCGCGGGCGATTGCGCGTTCGTGGCTCGCGCGTAAACAAATTCAGCGGTGAGCGAGAGAACCACCGTGACGCACAAAAAGGCCGCGGCGAAGCTCCAGCGCCGCTGGCGGCGGAATTCCCATTCCAGGCGCCGGCGCTCGGCAGGGTTGGCAGCGGCATCGGGCGCGGGCCTTTTGGCGCTGAACCATTCGCGCAGCACCACGATGGCGGCCGTGCCAAGAATCACCACAAAAAAGAAAACCTCGTTTCGCACGATGGGGCCGATTGTGGCCATTTCCCAACGGCTGGACCAGATCCATTCGGCTTCGCTCAATTCGTGCACGCCCGTCAGCGCGAGTTGGAAGGCGACGACCATCAGAATCGCGCTGGTCGCGGAAAAAAACCGATGCAGCGGAATTCGCAGCGTGCCCTTGAAAAAGAAAAGGCCGACGGCAACAGCAACCGCAATGCCGAGAAGCGTGCCGATCCAGACTTGCAGGCCTGCTGTGGATAGTTCCACCGCACGAAGAATCAGCACCAATTCCGCTCCTTCGCGGACCACCATCAGGAAAACAAACCCGCCCACGCCCCATGCAGCGGCGCTGGTCGTGCGCTGAGCGTAGGCTTCCACGCGGTCTTCGATTTCGCGCTTCAGGTGGCGCGCCACGCGGTTCATCCAGATAATCATGGTGACCACGAGCCCCGCAGCAACCAGCATGAGCACGCCTTCGAAACCATCTTCACTGAGACGCAGACGCTGGAGAGCTTCGGCGATGCCTAGACTGGCGATGCAAGCGGCGACGACACCCATCCAGGCATAGCGGGTGAGCGCGCGCCGACCGGTGCGGTTTAAATAGACGAGTACGATGCCGACGACAAGCGCGGCTTCGACACCTTCGCGCAAAGCAACCAAGAGAGCGGAGAGCATGGCGGTTAAATAAGCAGATTCTCAGTTGCGACCTCCAGTTGCAACTGAGTTTCAACTGACTCTCCAAGTTTATTGTGCGCCAACGCTTAGTTCAAGAAAATTCGCGTACGGTTGGTGAGTTTAATGAGAGACAATCCCGGTACAATGGGCATCCTAGTACGCTCATGGTTATGGTTCGTCGTTTCCCTCCACAGTTGTGTGGTTTCATCGCTGCGCTAGGTTTGTCGTTGTTAGGTCTCCTTTCGGGATCGCTGCTCGCGCAGGCGCCTGCCGCATCCGCTCCTCAATTCAGCAAGGGACAGCTTGTGCAAACCGGAGCCGTTCCGCCGCCGGTCGTCGCGCCGAACATAAAACCGGAGCCGAAGAAAGCCAGGGAAGCTTACAAAAAAGGTTTGCGCGCCGAACACGATGGTGACTGGCAATCGGCGCACGAAGAGTACGGCGATGCCGTGCAGTGGGATCGGAGCGACCACGACTACCTGCTGCGGCGCGAAGTGGCGAAAAGCCATTTGGTGCAGGCGAAGGTGGACCTTGCTGAACGGGAGGCGATTTCGGGCCGCTTGAAGGATGCGCGCAAGGATTTGCTGGATGCGATGTATCTCGACCCGAGCAACCGCTTCGTACGCCAGCGCCTTACGGAACTGAGCGCCCTGGCTCCAATCGATCCCAAGAACGCGCCGAAAGAAGTGGAACTCGCCGGTCCGATGCATCTCGACTACGCCAGCGGCACGCGCAGCTTCGATTTTCGCGGCGATCTTCAGGGCGCCTACGACCAGGTGGCGAAACAGTTCGGCGTGGATGTGGCTTTCGACGTGGACCTGCGTGCCCTGCCGGTGCGGTTCAAAGTAGACAATGTGGATTTTCCGACAGCGATGAGACTGCTGGGAGATATGACGGACACGTTCTGGCGGCCGCTGGCAAAGCATCTGTTTTTTATCACGCAGAACACGCCGCAGAAAAGAAAGGATTACGCGGAATCGGTGGTGCGCACCGTGGCGTTGCCGGCATCTGAAACGCCGGAGCAAATGACCGAGACGCTGCGCGTGGTGCGGGACATCGCGGGCGTCACGCGCGCGACGCTGGACACCAATGCGCGCACGATTACGCTACGGGCGTCGCCACAAACCGTGGCCGTGGCCAGCGGGCTGATCGATGACCTGCAAAAGCCGACCGGGGAACTGATTCTCGAGATGGAAGTGCTCGAAGTGGATCGCGACTACGCGAGGAATTTGGGAATCACGCCGCCGCAAAGCACGCAGATCTACGCGCTGAACTCGCAGCAGATTCAGGAAGCGCAACAGTCGGTGCAAGGGCTGGTGGACGTGATCACGCAGGTGTTCGGGCAGCCCTCGTCTCTCTCGGGGCTGAGCAGCAGCCAGATCACTTCCTTGCTGAGCAGCGGGCAATTGAGCCTGAATTCGCTGGTGCCGCCGGTGGTGGCGTTTGGTGGAGGCGACAGCACATTTCTTGCGAGCATGCCCGGCGCAGCAGCGAATTTCTCGGAGATGCTTTCGCTCGTGCAGCACGGGAGGCGGATTTTATTGCGCGCGCAGGATGGGCAGCCTGCGTCATTCTTCGTGGGCGATCGCGTGCCGGTGGAGCTGTCGAGCTTTTCGTCAAGCCTTTCCGGAACGGGCCAAAGCGTTGCCGGGCTGAGCGCCACGAATTTCCCGACCACGAATTACGCTACCGGCGCCGGCCCCACCTTTGTTGCCACGGCAAGCTTGCGCGACAACAGCATCGACGATCTGATCACTTCCAATTTCACGGACAACACGATTTCGGTGCTGCTGGGCGCGGGCGATGGCACGTTTGGCACACAGACCACGTTTCCGACGGGTACCGGACCGGTATGGATCACCACGGGAATTTTCCGAACCGCGAGCAGCAATCAGACCATCGACCTCGCGGTGGCGAATCAGACGGCGAATACCATTTCCATTTTGCTGGGCAATGGGGATGGAACGTTTCAGGCGAAATCGGATATTCCCGCGGGAACGGCGCCCGTCAGCGTGATCGCGAAAAATCTGCACGATCTGAATGGCTCGGGAAACTTGGATTTAATTGTGGCGAATCACGGTGACAACACAATCTACGTCTACACCGGAAACGGTGACGGAACGTTCAAAGCGCCGAGTATTATTCAACTGCCGAACGGGTCCGGGCCCGCGGCGCTGGCGACTGCGGATTTCAACGGCGATGGCCACCTCGATCTGGTGGTAGCGAACGAGGGAAGCGCGACCATTTCGGTGTTCCTGGGCAATGGCGACGGGACGTTCAGAGCACGGACGGATTATGCCGTGGGGAATTCGCCGGTGTGGGTCGCAACGGGCGATTTCAACGGCGATGGCGTGCTCGACCTCGCGGTGGCCAATAAGGCGGACAACACCGTGTCCATTTTATTCGGCAACCTGAACACGTCGTCCAGCAGCAGCATCGGTAACGGAACGTTCAGCGCGCAGACGATTTATCCGGCGGGGTCGAGTCCCAGTTCGATTGCCGTGGCGGATTACAACATCGATGGGCTGGAAGATCTGGCCGTGGCGGCCGCGGGAGACAACTCCGTTTCGGTGCTGTTGAATCTTGGCGGAGGAACCTTCGGACCGAATTTTGAATTGCCTGCCGACACCGATCCGGTATCGATCACCACGGCCGATTTCAACGGCGACAGCAAGCCCGATGTAGTGACGGCGAACAATGGCTCGAATAACGTTTCGGTGATTCTGGATTCGTCCAGTTTTTCGCAAACCAGCCCCAGTGCGTTCAATGGGGGGGCATTCCCGGGCGTGGAATATCTGGATATCGGGCTGAAAGTGAAAGCCACGCCGCGTATCCACCAGAATGGCGAAGTGACGCTGACGCTGGATTTCGACATCAGCAGCCTGAGCGGAACGAGCTTAAACACGATTCCGGTAATTTCGAACGATACTGTGACCCAGACGGTGCGCGTGAAAGAGAACGAAACGGCGGTGCTGGCGGGAGTGCTGCAGCATCAGACATCGGCGGCGCTCAATGGAACGCCGGGAATCGCGGCCATTCCAGAGATCGGATTGTTTGCGAGCGACCAGAATAGACAGAATCAGGATCAGGAATTGCTGATTATGGTGACGCCGCGCATGGTGCGGCTGGCTCCGCGCACCGACCACACCATTTATGCGGGGCAAGGCGAGCTTGAAGGTCCGGGTGGCCCGGCGCCCGCGGGAGCCAACGAAGCTCCCTTGCCGCCACAAGCGCCTCCACAGGGACAGCCCGGGGCCCCGGCCGCTGCCGCGCCAGCGCAGCCGTCCGGCGTGCCGCAGCCGACCACGCAAGTGGGAACGCCCGTTGCTCCGCCACCGCAACCCATTCAGCAGCAATCACCACAGGCACCACAAGCGCCTGCGCAACCCGCTCCGCAGCCTGCGCCCGAGCAGCAAGAGCAGCCACAGCCGCGACAACAACAGCCGCAACGGCAGCAATAGCCGAAGTCACTACGACGGTTCCGCAAACACACGAAACGGCCAGGGACCTAGCTCTGCCGCTGCCTGGCTGTTTCGTATAGTATGGGTTTCTTCAAGGAGCGACCGAGTGCTGACAGGCGGCATCCGCCGGGTTCACGAACAGGTTTGGATTACGCTCGCGCTGTTCGTGCTGGCCTTTCTTCTCGCGCGGGAAATGGCCGGGCACATTGTCGACGATGACCTGAACTTCATCTACCTGATTGCTTTTGGCTTGATCGGATGCGTCGCGATCGTTTCCATTGCCCGGAATTGGCGCCTGGGATTTTGCCTGTTCAATGTTTGGCTGCTGTTCGAGGATTTTGTCCGCAAGTACATGGGCAATGGCACGGCGCTGTTTTTCGGCAAGGACGTGCTGGCTCTGCTGATCTACATTTCGCTGATTTTTGCCATCCGCCGCAACAAAGAAAAAGTGCTGCACCCGCCTTTCCTGCTGTGGTTCCCTTTGAGTCTTTTTATGTGGCTGGGCGCGTTTCAGATTTTCAATCCGAACTCTCCCAGCGTTCTGTACGGGCTGCTCGGCTTCAAGCTGGATTTCTACTACGTGCCCATGATCTTCGTGGGATACGCGCTGGTGCGCAATCGCGAGGATCTGCGGAAATTTCTGGTGGGCAACGCGCTACTGGCAATCATTATCTGTGGGGTCGGCATCGCGCAGGCGATCCTGGGGCAGAGTTTTATGAATCCGGCGAACCTGTCGGCCGATCTCGTGGATACGGTGAACCTCGAGAAAATTGCGCCGCTTTCAGGGCAGGTTGTCACCTTGCCGAATTCGGTATTCGTAAGCACGGGGAGATTTTCCTTGTATCTCACGCTGGCGGCCGCACTATGCTTCGGCACTGCCGGCTATCTGCTGCTTTCCACGAAACGAAACCGCAGGCTCATATTCGTGGCGATTGGAACCATCGCCACAGCCACTGTGTTCAGCGGCTCGCGCGTGGCGCTGATTTACGTCGGCGTCACCGCCGTGGTCATGTCTGTGGGACTCCTCTGGGGCGCTCCGTGGCGTTCACGCATGGTGCATCGCATCACGAAAGTGATCGGCTGGTCCGCGGCAATCGTGGCCATCGGCCTTTCGCTGGCGCTCGTTTTGTATCCCCAGGAAGTGGGCTCGCGTGTGGCGTTTTATAGCGAGACGCTCAATCCGTTCAGCAGCGCATCGGTGCTGCGGTATCGCGCACTCACCTATCCATTCCAGAATCTCGCCACGGCCTTCGACGACGACAACTGGCTTTTCGGCAATGGCACCGGCACCGCTTCGCTGGGCCTGCAATATGTAGCCGTACTGCTGCATTCGACCTACCGCGGCAAGTGGACCGAGTCCGGATGGGGTGAGCTGATTCTCGAAATGGGCATCCTGGCGCCTCTTTTGTGGGTCATGTGGTCAAGCGCACTGCTGTGGTGTTGCTGGAGAATCGTCCGCAATCTGCGGCAGACAGCGCTCTTCCCGCTGGGATTTGCGATCGTCTGGTTCGCGTTCACGCTGCTGCTGCCCATGACGTACGGAGGAATGTCGGGCTATCAGAACTACGTGAACAACGTCTTCCTGTGGCTGCTGGTAGGCCTGTTGTTCCGGCTGCCGGAAATTGGGGCCATGCCGGCAGAAGCCATGACGGAATCTGCTGCGGCGCCCCGCTCGCGGCCATTGTTCCGCCTCGGTCCGCGCAGATGGCGTCCTAACCGTGCCGCGCTCGAGCCACGCTAGTTTCGTTTGGTCTACGAATTTCTCAAGGCGTGGCTTCGAGAACCAGCACCGGCTGGTAAGTGCGCGGCACCACAGCTTCGGCGATGGCGATGAGCTGGCCCTGCTGACTGAACACGCGCAGCCGTGCAGGCTTCCAGTCACCGGAATCGAGAGTCTCCGGCGCGCCCTGGGCCGCAGTAACCTGCCCGGGCTGAATCTGCGCAATCGGCAGATTGAATTTCGCGCCGTGGCGCACGCGCTTTTCGACAATCGGCAGAACGGTGGCGCGCGGCAGGTCCGGAAGAAGATTCTCCAGCCGGATGACGCGATCGGCGATCTTTCCCGCCTTGGCGTCCTGTTCCAATTCACCGAGCGGCACGGCATGGTCGAGCGTAAATTCTCCCACGGCGGTGCGCACGATTTCCGCCAGGTGCGCGCCCGAGCCCTGCAGCTTTCCCAAATCGTTCGCCAGCGAACGAATGTAGGTTCCCGATCCGCACTCGACTGCAAAGCGCGCCACCGAACCTTCCATTGCGGTGAGCCGGAATTCGTAGACTTCCACTTCCACCGGTTCGAGATTGACCGGCTTGTTTTTTCGCGCCAGTTCGTGCGCGGGACGGCCGTGAATCTTTTTCGCGGAAAATGCGGGAGGCGTTTGCTGAATCTTGCCGACGAACTGCGCGGCTAGGCTTTGCAATTGCGATGCATCGAGCGCGGGAGCCTGATCGGGCCCGAGTGCCTGTCCATCGGCATCGTAGGTGTCAGTCGCAAAACCGAAGCGAACCGCGCAGGTGTAGCGCTTCCGCCGGTTCGCGTAAAAGCGCGCCAATCGGGTGGCGCGCCCGAGAGCAAGCACCAGAACGCCGGTCGCCAGCGGATCGAGCGTGCCGAGATGGCCGATCTGCCGGAAGCCCACCAGCCGCCGCACAAATTCGACTACGTCATGAGATGTTTTTCCCTGCGGCTTGTGGACCACAAGCATTCCATCAATCGCAGGTGCTGTAGGCATTCGGGGCATGCGTTCGGTTTCAGTCTGCTTTCTTTGGGCGAGTCTACACCTGTGAATTTTCAGAACGTGATTCTTCAATCGAAACGGCTGGATCAGGGCTTCTTCGGATCGGTTACTTTCTGCAGGAGAGCGTCGATGCGATTGCCATATTCCTCGGACTGGTCCGCCAGGAAGATCACTTCCGGAGCGCGCCGCAGATGAAGGCGGTCGATCAATTCATGGCGCACGAATTTCGCGGCGGCTTTCAGTCCTTTCATGGCCTCCGCACGTTCCTCATTGGTGGCCTCGAATCTGACGAAAACGCGCACCGTGCGCATGTCCGGCGTCAGCCGCACTTCGGTGACCGTGAGCGGCAGCGCCAGCCGCGGATCTTTCAATTCTCCCGCAAGCATCAGCGTAACTTCGTGGCGGATTTCTTCGGCCAGCCGCTCGCTGCGATGGCCCGTTCCGTGATGATGCGCCTGCGGTTCCAAAATCGTTACTCTCCATCCTCGAAATAGGCCATATCCTGCGAGACCAAATCGCGGCCAAGCATACGCTCGGATTCGGCGGCGATGGCGGACATGGATTCTTCGAGATGCTTGCCGTCATTTGAAATGCTGACCACGCCGACGCGCGAGCGCTGCCAGGTATCGTGATGGTCCAGCTCGGACACGGCTACGTTGAAATGCGCGCGCAGCCGGTCCTTCAGGCTGCGAAGGACTTGCCGCTTATCTTTGAGGGAGCGCGCGTCCGAGATGTGAATTTCCAGGGTGAGAAGGCCAATCGGCATTTCCGCTCCACGATTTCAACGGAAACGCGTGAGCGACGAACTTCGATCACACGTGACTTGCTTTTAGATTCTAACTCGACGCGCGCCGGGCGTCCCCGGTGTCGGGGCGGCTGCCGCGATCGCCCGGGTTCAGCGTCTCGAGCGGCGCCGATTTTTCCATCTTGAAGCACTCGAGAATGTCGCCGACTTTCACGTCGCCGAAGTTGGAAATGCCCGCGCCGCATTCGAATCCGGCGCGAACTTCGTTGGCGTCTTCCTTGAAGCGGCGCAGCGAGTTCACGCGGCCCGTGTAGATGACCACGTTGTCGCGCAGCACGCGCACGTCAGCATCGCGCTTGATGATGCCATCCTGCACGTAGCAGCCGGCGATCATTCCCACGCCCTTCACGCGGAAGGTGTTGCGAACTTCGGCCCGGCCTATGTACGTTTCCTTGATCACCGGCGCCAGCAAACCGGCCACCGCCAGCTTCAACTCGTCAATCAATTCGTAAATGATGGTGTGCATGCGAATGTCCACGTTCTCGCGCTGGGCCAGATCGGCCGCTTTGCGCTCTGGACGCACGTTGAACGCGACGACGATGGCGTTCGAGGCCGAAGCGAGCAGGATGTCCGTTTCGGTGACCGCGCCGACGCTGGCCTGAATCACCTTCAGCTTCACCTGGTCATTGGAAACCTTCGGCAACATTTCGTTCAGCACTTCCACCGAGCCTTGCACGTCCGCCTTGATGATTACGGGCAATTCCTTCACCTCGCCCGAGCGCAGCTGCTCGTGCAGTTGATCGAGAGTCAGCCGGCTTGAAGCCGATCTCGCCAGAGAGGCTTCGCGCTGCTTGCTCTGGCGGTATTCCACAATGTGCCGCGCCTTGGCTTCGTCGGCAACCTGAAATTGATCGCCCGCTTCGGGCACGCCCTGCAAGCCAAGAACTTCGATAGGCGTCGAGACAGAGGCCTGCTTGATGGGCTGGCTGTGATAGTCGAACATGGCGCGCACTTTTCCATAAACGGCGCCCACGATGAACACATCGCCAACGTGCAGCGTGCCGTTCTGGACGAGCATGGTGGCCACTGGCCCGCGGCCTTTGTCCACGCGCGACTCAAGCACCGTTCCGCTGGCGGGCGCGTCGGGATCACCCTTCAGCTCGCGCAAATCGCCTACGAGAAGAATCATTTCAAGCAAGCGAGGCAAGCCCACCTTCGTGCGAGCGGAAACGTCGACCATGACGGTGTCTCCGCCCCATTCTTCGGGCATCAGACCGCGGTCGGCGAGCTGCCGTTTTACACGCTCCGGCTGCGCCTCGGGTTTGTCGATCTTGTTGATGGCCACGACGATCGGCACATTCGCGGCTTTCGCGTGCGAAATGGCTTCCTCAGTTTGCGGCATCACGCCATCGTCGGCAGCGACAACCAGAACGACGATGTCGGTGACTTTCGCTCCACGGGCACGCATGCGCGTGAACGCTTCATGGCCTGGCGTGTCGATGAAAACCACGCGGCGTTCGCCCAGGTGCGCTTCGTACGCGCCAATGTGCTGCGTGATTCCACCGGCTTCGCCGGCGGCAACGTCGGTTTCGCGAATGGCATCGAGTAAGCTGGTTTTGCCGTGGTCCACGTGGCCCATCACGGTGACCACCGGGGCGCGCGGCAGCAGATTTCCGGTGCGCTCTTCCTTGATTTTCTCTTCCTGCACCACCTGCTCTTCGAAGGTGACCACCTGCACCACGCCGTTAAAAGCTTCGGCGAGATTGGTGGCGGTGGGCACATCGAGCGCCTGGTTGATGCTGGCGAAAACGCCGCGATCGAGCAGCACTTTCAGCAGTTCCTTGGCGCGAATGTCGAGCTTCTCCGCGAGTTCGCGGACGGTGATGCCTTCGGTAACGGTGACCTGACGCGGCTCGCGCTGTACTGGAGCGACGGGCTCAGCCATAACCGAGCGTCCGCCCGGACCGGAACCGGCACGCGTGCGAACGGGATGAAGCTTGCGCTCGCCTTCGGCGAAGCGCTTCTCCATGAGTGGACGACCGCGGGCAGCGGGTGGCTTGCGGGCGTAAAGCGGCTTGCCCGGTTCTGCTTTGGGGACGCCTCCCGCGGCGCCAGAAGCGCCAGGGCGCTGGCTACCTACAGGAGCTTGGTTAGGACCACCGGGACGAGAACCACCGGGACGCTGCGGAAAACGCGATGGCGGACCACCAGGGCGAGACTGACCAGGAGCGGCTCCGGGCCGCATTCCTTGCGGTCCACGGCCTTGTCCTATCGGTTGGCCGGGGCGAGGTCCGGGATATCTGGACGGGCTGCTGCCGATTGGCGGTGCATTCCCGGTGCGAACCGGAGGCGCGGGCCTCGACGGAACTCCAGGTCTGGCTCCGGGGGCGCCAGGAGCTGCGGCTGCCGGACGTTGCATGCCAGGCGCGCCAGCCGGACGCTGCCCGGGTGCGCCAGCCGGACGTTGCATACCGGGTGTTCCGGCTGGACGCTGCGCAGAAGGCATCCCGGGCCGTCCGGAAATGGGTGCGGCGCCGGGAACTGACGGACGAGCGGGAATAGTGGGTCTTGCTGCCGGCGGCGCGCCAGCTGGTCGCGGAGCGGCGGGTACCGTCGCGGCGGGAGAAGCGGCTAGAGGCTGAGCCGTCGCGGGCTGACCGGGCGTGCTTGGAGGATCTGCCGGAACAGATTGCGAGGGCGCCGGAGGGGCGCTAACAGGGCGCGGTGGCCCGGCTGCTGGTGTCGACGCAGGAGCCACAGCCGCAGGACGCGCGGCCACGGGCTGCGCTGGCGCAGATGGGGGCGCAGTGGCCGGCGCGGGCACGGCTGGACGAACCGCAGCAGGAGCGCCTGAAACAGGCGCTGCGGGCCGAGGCGCCGTAGCAGCCGGGGCTGAAGCCGCCGGAGATGCAGACTGTGCAGCGGCGGGCGCGGCAGCCATCGGACGCGGCGCAGGCCTGCCCTTCGGAGCGGACTTAGCCGCTTCCGCGGCGGCTTCCGCTTCCGCGATACCTAGAAAATGCTTGCGCACCAGCTCGGCATGATCCAGGTCAAGCGAGCTTGAGTGCGTTTTCTTCTCTGTAACTCCGATCTCGGGCAGGTAGTCGATCAAAACTTTCGCTTTGATCTCAAGTTCCCGCGCAAGCTCGTTAATCCGTATCTGATTCGCGTCCGACATTCGCCTCTATTCTTCGATTCCTCACAGCTACGATTCCGCTGCTTCTTCGCCTTCTTCCTTGACTATCTCGCTTCCGGCTTCGCCGGCAATTTCGTTTTCAGCTTCTTCGGCAGCGGCCGCGGCTTCCTGCGTTTCCTCGGCAGCTTCCTCGGCTGCGCTCACATCAGCCACATCCGCGGACTCAGCCGATTCCTCGGTGGCTTCCTGATCGCCCAACGCGGCTGCTTCTTCGGGACTCAACTCGGACGGCTCGGTGGTCGCCTCGGTGAGTTCTTCGATTGCTTCGGCTTCGCCTTCGAGCGCGCCTTCTTCGGGAATAATCTCTTCGGTTCCTTCGGCGACTTCCGCTCCTTCAGCCGGAGCCACGCCCTGCGTTTCGAGCGCTTCGAAGTAGGCCGCCACCGACTGGTGAATCTTCTCCACCATCTTTTCGCCGATGCCCTGAATCTCTACGAGCTGCTCAGGAGTCATATCCGCGAGCTTTTCTATAGACGTAACGCCCGCCGATTCTAGTTTCTCGATTGTTTTCGGGCCGATACCCTTCAAATCCGACAGCGGTGTGCCGGGCGCGGTGAGCGCGGCCATCTGCGCCTCAATTTCGCGGCGCTTCTCTTCCTCGCTCTTGATGTCGATATTCCAGCCGATCAGCTTGCTGGCCAGCCGTACGTTCTGGCCCTTTTTTCCGATGGCCAGCGACAGCTGCGTATCCTCGACGATCACTTCCAGGCGCTTTTCCTCGGGATCGATGATCTGCACACGCGTGACTTTCGCCGGGCTCAGCGCCTTTTGTGCGAACGCGACCGTCTCTTCGTTGTGCGGAATGATATCGATCTTCTCGCCGCGCAACTCCCGGATAATAGATTGGACGCGCATACCCTTCATTCCGACGCAAGCGCCCACCGGATCCACATCCTTATCGCGGCTCTCGACGGCAATTTTGGTGCGCTCACCGGCTTCGCGCGCCACCGCGCGAATCTGCACGGTCCCGTCATAAATTTCCGGCACTTCCATTTCGAACAGACGCTGCACCAGCGTGGGATCGGCGCGCGAAACAACCACCTGCGGCCCTTTCGCGGCGCGTTCCACCGCGCGAATGGTCACGCGCAGACGGTCGCCTACGTTGTAGGATTCCAGCCTCGACTGCTCGCGTTTGGGCAGGCGCGCTTCGGTGCGTCCCAGATCGACGATCAGATCGGGGCCCTCGGTGCGCTTCACGATGCTGTTCACCAGTTCGCCGACACGCGTGTGGAATTCGTTGTAGACGGTATCGCGTTCCGCCTCGCGCACCTTCTGCAAAATAACTTGCTTGGCAGTCTGAGCAGCAATGCGCCCAAGCACGTCGGTGGGCTTGTTCTTGGTTATCTCCGTGCCAACTTCGGCGCTGGGAAGCTGTTTGCGCGCGTCGACCAGTGAAATTTCGCGCAGCGGGTCGGCCACCTCCTCTACTACGGTTTGGACGGAAAATACCTCGATTTGTCCCGTGTCCGGGTTGAACTTGGAGCGCAGGTCTTCTTCAGTGCGATAGTACTTGCGCGCCGCGACCACCATCGCGTCCTCAATGGCCGCAACGATGATATCGGGCTCGATGTGCTTCTCGCGGCTGATCTGCTCGATTGTCTGGTACAGCAGACTCGCCATGGGCGTGTCTCCCTCAGAACTGCAGCGGCGCCGATGCGCCTCATACCGTTAAAACTCGACCACCAGGTTCGCCTTCTGAATCGCGGAGTATGGCACGGCGATCTCCCGGTCTTTTACGTTCAGCTTCACGACCCCATCCGCATAACCCGCGAGCCGCGCTTCCAGAAACTTCTGGTTCTCCACCGGCTCATTCAGCCAAACCTTGGCCCGCCGCCCGGCGAAACGTTCGTAATCCGCCGGTTTGACCAGCTTGCGGTCAAGACCCGGTGAACTTATTTCCAAAATGTAACTGGGACCGGGAACCAGTTCCTCGACATCGAGGATCATGCTCAGTTGCTCGCTGACGCGCTGGCAATCGTTATGGGTGACACCAAGGCCCTCCGGGTTATTAGGACCCGGAAGGCGATCCAGATAGACACGCAGAAAACGCTGCTTGCCTATCTTCCACTCGACATCGAATACTTCCAAACCCTCCGAGCGCGCCACCCGCTCGGCTGCCTCGCGAATCTTCGCCAGATCCATCCTAAATCCATCGATGTCTCGATTCGATCGCCGACCGGCTCCCAGGCTGCAAATAGCGCCAGCACCGTCGCATGAAACAAAAAAGTGGGCTCTCGCCCACTGGAACGTGCGACCGTTCTCGAAACCATTCAATTATAAGTTCGTTATCCCGGAAACGCAACAACGCATGCGGCCGGGAGCCGGAACCATGCTGCCGGACCTTGCGGTGCGACGAAGACCTCTACAACTTCCTGCAGAAAAAGGAATTATGGATCGCAGGCAGGTCAGCACAAAAATCAGCCCGGCAAGGGCCTATTTTGTCGCTTGCGCCACCGCGGGCCCGTCGAGCGGCTCGACCTTGATGATTCCCGCCTGGTGCGTGTTGCCGACCCAGAATTTGATCTGCGGGCCGGAATCGTCCACGAAGGCGCGGCGCATGTTGGTCTCGCGCGGCATCAGGTAGTTGGTGAACTGCCCGGTCTTGGGATCGAAGCGCAGCACGGAGTCGCTGAACTCGGTTACCGCCCAGGCATCGCCGTACTTGTCTCCCGTTACGTCGTAAGGAAGATAAAACGGCACCGGGACGTTCCACTCCTGCACTTCGTCGGTCTTTGTGTCGAACATTCCGATCTTGTTGCTGCGATTTTCGCCGAACCAGAAGCGGCCCTGCGCATCCACCGACCCGCGGCGCGGCGCGGACCTTTGCGTGGGCAGCGGATAGATAGAAATCTTGCCGGTCTTCGCGTCGATCTTGCCAATGTCCTGGCGGCCCATCACCGTGAAGATGGCGTCGTTCTGCGCGTCAGAAGTCACTTCATAGATGTTCGGGCGTGGCTGCGGGAAGGGCTCGAAGGTTTCCCATTTGCCGGTATTTGTGTCGAGACGCAGGATGGTCCAGGTGCCGGAGTCGTTGACCCAGACTTTGCCATCGACGTTGCTGTGATTCGCGGCGGCAAACGTGAACTCGCGGTAGTCCGCATCCATATCGGGCGGCAGCTTGTAAATCTTGAACTCCGAAGTTTTGCGATCGAATTTCGCCACGCCGGCCTGGAAGGTCATGGCGATCCAGATGTTCTGATCATCATCGAACTCCAGATCGAGGTTGCCTTCGATATGGCCCGGCTTCAGCACCGGTATCGGATACTCGGTGGTCTTGCCGGTCTTGGGATCGAGCTTGCCAAGAATCGGTTCGCCAAAGCTGGCGTACCACACCGTTCCCTCGCGGTCGACGATCACATCATGCGGCTGGCGGGTGCGTTTGGGCAGATCGTATTCGGTGATGATCACCTGCGTGGCTTTGCCTGTGGGGCGCGGCGCGATCTTCAGCGGGTATTGCCACTGTTCCACCGAGCTGAGATTCACGCTGGCCAGATAGGCCGCCTGCTTTTCGCGGTTCGCTCGCTGTGCCGCAACCTGGCCTTCTCCCATTTCGCCGCCGCCCACGCGCCCGGGGCCGTCTGGCTGAACCATCAGCGGAAACGATTCGGGAGTGTGGCGGGACATGCGGTCGAGTACGTCCAAGAATTCATCGGCATCGTGATGCGAGCGAGCAATGCGCTCGAGTGTGTGGCAGTGCGTGCAGCCCTGCACGGCAGACTTCTGTTCGGGAGTGCCGGGGAAGCTCGAGAGCCAGTCGGCATTGGTGAGCTGCGGCGCGAGATTGGCCGCTTTCTTCAGCTTGATGTCCGCCGTGGCGCTTTTCCCTGCGGCGATGTCCACCGAAGTGGGGCTGTCGAGATCGTAGCCACCCGCGCGAATTTTTAGATTGTAGTGGCCCGGCTCCAGGCGACCGACGGGAAAGCGATAGTGTCCCTGCGCGTCGCTCACCACCGTCGTTGAGATCGTGGAGCCTTCCTTCTTCGCGCTGACCAGCACACCTTCCATCACCGCTTCGTCCGGCGAGCTGACCTGCCCGGAAAGCACGGCGGAGCCATCAGGCTTGGCGTCGGCTGCGTGAGTGACCGCTGGGCGGATGGGAGAAATCAGAAAAGCCGCTCCGGCGGCCACTGCCACTAGGAATAGTTCGCGTGCTCGCATCCGAGCCTCCAAGCCTTCAATTGTGCGCTTTAACTTGATATTACATCCAAGGGGGGATACCCGTGGAATCCTTGGTTACGGCATTCTATAAAGCCGCTCTTGCAGCGGTCAAGCAGTGTTTCCCCTGCGGAGTGTCCGCAGACGTTGACGAACCGCGTATCGCGCACGCATGGCTCGTCTGCCAGTTTGGACGGTTCGACACGCTTTTCGGGTACAAACATTGGCGCGTCACGCCATGGAAGACTCGTCGCGGCGCAACTGCCACTTTGCGCGCGGCATCACACCTGTACAGTCGCAGAAACTTGACCTGCTGCCGCATTCGGCATAGAGTGCGGGACATTCTTGCAAGGTGGGTCGGAATTCAGGAGCCAACATGGGACGCGTTTATCCAGCCGGCGATCTAGTTGGATGGGACCGCAGTGCGGGACGCAGTGCCGGAATTGACCGCAGAAAATTCCTGCGAGGACTTGGCGTGCTGGGCGCGGCAGCGCTGGTGCCTGAATTTGCCCTGAGCCGCCAGGCTCCAGCCACGAAACCGTATCGAATCGACACGCATTATCACTTCTCTTCACCAGGATTCATAGCGGCGATCAAAGAGCGCCACACCGGCCAGATTCCGTTGATGAATTGGACGCCGTCGAAGGCCATCGAGGACATGGACCGCAACGGCGTGGCCACTTCCATTGTCTCGACGAGTGAGCCCAACGTCTGGTTCGGCGACGATGCCGCCGCGCGCAAGCTGGCGCGCGAGTGCAACGATTTTGGCGCGAAGATCATGTCCGATTATCCCGGACGCTTCGGCATGTTTGTAACGCTGCCGCTTCCCGACGTGGATGGCGCGCTGAAGGAAATCGAATACGGACTGGACACGCTGAAAGCGGACGGCGTCTGCTTCATGAGCAGCTACCAGGGGCAATACCTGGGCGATCCCAAATTCACGCCGATCATGGAAGAGCTCAACCGGCGCAAGGCGATTGCCTACACGCATCCGTTTCGCGCCGAATGCTGCCAGACCATCCTGCCGAACGGCTGGGGTCTCGGCATCGAGCTTTCCACCGATACCACGCGAACCATCGCCAGCATGTTGTTCAGCGGCGCCGTGGCCAAATTTCCGGACATCCGCTTCATCTGGTCACACGGGGGAGGATCAGTGCCGTCGCTGATCGGGCGCCTCGGTGGGGCTTCCAAAGTGCTGCCCAACGGGCTGATGCCAGAATTGCAGAAGTTTTATTACGACACAGCACAGTTCTACACCGCGCCGCCGCTGGCGGGCCTGACAAGAATGGTTCCGAATTCGCAGATTCTTTTCGGAACCGATTATCCGTTCACGCAGGCCGAGGTGGTGGCGAAAGGGCTGCGCGAATACGGCTTCAGTCCGAGCGATCTGCACGCGATCGAACGCGACAACGCGCTGGCGCTTTTCCCGAAGTACAAGAACGTCTGAGCCACTCTGGCCAACAGATCTAAACCATACATCGAAGAAACACGATTCCCGGGAAGGTAGGTCCACATGCACATCTGGAAAAAAGCATTCCTGGCATTGGCAGCCGCGACAATTTTCGCCGGCGCAGCCACTCCGAAGGATGCCGCGAAGAATGCAGCGAAGGACGCGAAGTCGAGCGACGTTGTCGGCAATGTTGCCAAGAACATCGGCGCCGCCGATCTGAAGAGCGTTCACTACACCGGCAGCGGATTTGCTTACGCCTTCGGGCAAAGCTATTTGCCCGGCGGTCCGTATCCGAAGTTTTACGCAAAATATTCGCGCGATATCGACTTCGGCAAAAAACTTTCGAGCGAAGACACCACGCGCACGCAATTTGAAAATCCGCCGCGCGGCGGAGGTGGGCAGCCGCTCTATCGCGAAGCGCGCGGCGTAGCGGTGAGCGGACCGGATTCGGCGTGGGGCGGTGGCGCGGTGGAACTCACTCCACAGGGCTGGGCCAAAGCGGCGATGGAATCGAGCCCGGCCACGAAATCCGCAAAGGTGAATGGCAAGCCCGGCACGCTGGTCACTTTTATGCATGACAAGTACAAGATCGAAGGGTACGTCGACGGCGACAATCTGTTGGAAAAAGTCGACACGTGGACGCCCAACCCGATTCTCGGCGACATGCTCATCGAAACCACCTATTCCGATTACAAGGATTTCGGCGGAATCAAATTTCCGACAAAGATCGCGCAGTCGCAAGGCGGGCACCCGGTGCTGGAAATTACCGTGGCAGACGTGCAGCCGAACGCGTCAGTGAACATCAAGCCGCCTAACGCGCCGCCGCCCACACACGTGGAAGCGCAGAAGATCGGAGACGGCGTGTGGTATCTGGCCGGCACGCCCGATCCGAATGCTATGGCCGTGGAATTCAAGGATTACGTGGTGGTGATCGAATCGTCGGTGACAGAAGCTCGCGCGCTGGCCAACATCGCCAAGGTGAAGGAACTGGTGCCGAACAAGCCCATCCGCTACCACATCAACAGCCATCACCATTCCGATCACGCCGCGGGCCTGCGCGCATTCGTGGCCGAAGGCTCGACCATCATCACGCACGAATCGAACAAGAATTATTACGAGAAGACCGTGCTGAAGAATCCGCATACGCTCGATCCCGACCGGCTCACGCAGGAGCCAAAGCCGGCGAAGTTCATCTGGGTGAAGGAAAAGTATGAGCTGAGCGACGGAGACCGCACGCTCGACGTCTACTGGGTGCACGGCGCGGGGCACACGTCGAATTTGCTGATGTCCTACCTGCCGAAAGAACGGATTCTGTTTATCACCGACATCTTCAACCAGTTCGGAGTGCCGCGGCCGAACGATCCGCCGCCAGGAATCGTGACGCCCTACTATGCCGCGCTGGGCGACAACCTGAAGCGGCTGAATCTCGATCCGGTGCTGATCGCGCCTTCGCACGGCAAGGAAGCAGTTTCGGCGGACATCCTGAAGAAAGATTTGGTCGGCAAGGTGGAAGCGCCGCCCGTTGGGCCCCCGAAGTAGGCGCGAGATAGGCGCTGCCAGCGCGCGGGAGTGCGCGACGCGCGCCCGGTGGCCCTGAACACTTTCGCGGGACAAATTTATTGACAATCCGCGGACAGGCCGATAGCATCACGCCAATTTCATGTCCAACTGGAGCACTCCGTTATTTGTTTGCCTGTGGCTCTCTATTTCCGCAGGTGGGCAAGGCACTGGCTCCAGAAATTTCAATCGCAAGAACTCGAAATTAAAAGCGGAAAAGAAGGGCTAATTTTTTAAGCCAATTCCGCTGACGTTTGACCACGGAGGAACACCGATGTCACGAATGAAGAGAATCTTGGGGATGGTGGCTGCGCTGGCGATCGTGCTGGCGGCATACCATCCTGCAGCGAAAGCGCAAGTGCAGGGCCTCAAGTGGGAGAAAGCTGCTCCATTTCCGGAACCCGAGGAAGAGCTTTACGGAACAAGCGTGAACGGCAAAATGTACGTGTTTGGCGGATTCGGGCCGGGCGGGCATCCGGTAGGAATGGCCTGGGAGTACGATCCGAACACGGACAAGTGGACCAAGAAAAAGAGCATGCCGATTCCCTCGCACCACTCCGCAGTGGCGGCCTACAACAACAAAATTTATCTTTTCGGTGGATTCACGCTCTACACCAATCCCAACGGCGGCCCCAATGGCTGGGAGCCAACTTCAAACGCCTGGGAATACGATCCGGCCACCGACAATTGGAAAGCGATCGCGCCTGTGCCAACCCGGCGCGGATCGCCCGTTGCTATTCCCGTCGGCAATGAAATTTACGTGATCGGCGGCGCGACCATGAACGAAGGCTCGAACGAACCTGCCGTGTTCGCGCAGGGCCCGTCCCGGTCGGTGACCACAAACGAAGCCTACAATCCAGAGACAAACAAGTGGACGCCGAAGAACCCCATGCCGACTCCGCGCAACCACATGTATGCCGGGGCGGTAAACGGCAAAATCTACGTGATCGGCGGGCGCATCGCGAACCCGTTCATCACCGTGGCCAGCAACCTCGACATCGTTGAGGAATACGATACGGCCACGAACCAATGGGGACCGCAGAAGACTCGTATGCCTACCGCGCGTAGCGGCGGCGGCTTTGCCACCTATGACGGCAAGATCTACTGCGCTGGCGGCGAAGTGCAGACTCCGCAATATCTCGGCGCTTTCCGCGCGCTCGAGGCCTACGACGCTGCCACGAATAGCTGGTCGATTCTGCCCTACATGCCGCTTCCGCGGCACGGCGTGGCCACGGCGTTCATCGGCAACAAACTGCATCTGGTGAGCGGCAAGATCACCTCGGGCGGCGCGCCGGACGTACAGTTGGCTACCGCCGAGCACGACGTGCTGGAAATCAAGTAACCGTTTCCCCGCGAATCGAACGATTCGCGGGCGCAAAAAAATTCAGCGGGATGCGGCGCCCAGCCATCGCATCCCGCTGTCTTGCTTTCAATGCCCAGAGGTTCGGCTCGCTGCTGCAGCATCCGTTTACTGGACTTGAGGCACACAGCTCGTTACGGTTGCGAAGTTTGGCAGTTCCAGCGTGAAATGGCTGCAGCCAGATTTGGATATACCACCGGTTAGTCGAAAGTTATAAACGATTACGGCCGCCTTCTCCGCATTTGGCCGAAATTTCCACTTTTTCGCATTCGTCAGACAATCGGGTATCAACGCTGCCGGACCTGAAATTCCTGTTGCGTACGCGACTTTGCCCTGATCATCCAATTCCACACGCACCACAACTACACCTTCCACGTGGGCGCTACGCCCAACGTTTGGATACGTGAGATCTTCAAAGTCTTCGACCTTCATGTCTCTGTCCAAAACCGTCGTATTGTTTTGAGCTTGGGTGGTAGAAGCGGAGAGGAGCAGCAGTCCTGATAGTAGCCAGAACCTGGTCGAGGTCATACGTCCTCCTACAGTTCGCGAAACTTCATTATGCGGTATGCGAGAAAGCGTCTCGAAGAACAATGGAGCAGGGGTGTCTTAAGCTGATCATGGTGAAGATCGGAGAAACCTCGGATTCATAATTCGGGGCTGCGCATGGGCAAAGGAATTCAGCGGGGTTCGAATTGTTTCAGTTCGCATCCCGCTGTTTTGTTTTTAGGGCTTGGATTCGAAGTCGATTCGCCGCTGACTACTTCTCGAATTCGTAGACTTCGTTGGCGTCGGTGTTGGCTGCTTCGCCGCCGGTGCCTGCCGCTTGTACGTGCCCGCCGATCACGTAGAGCTTGTCGCCGATGATGGCCACATTTACGCCGTGCCGCGCGGTAAACATATTGGGAAGAAATGACCAAGTGTTCGTCGCCGGATCATAAGCTTCCACCGCGCGAATCGCTCCGAACACTTCGCGGTCGTACATCTGCCCGCCCACCACATAGATTTTGCCCTCGTACGTGGCCCAGCCCATGCCGCTGCGCGAAGTAGGCATGCGCAATCCGGCTGCACCCCACAGGTCCTTCGCCGGATCGTACACTTCGACCACGTTGGTGTTGCTCGATGTGGTGATCACCGACGAGCCCACGCGCCCGCCGATCACGTAGATCTTGCCGTTCACCACGCCTGCCGCCGCATGATTGCGCGCGGTGGGCATGGTCATCTTGGTGGCCCAGGTGTTGGTCTTCGGATCGTACACTTCGTTCGTGTCGAGCGAGCGATGCGGCACGGTGGGCCCGAGCGAAACAATTTTCTGTCCCGGATGCACCGACGCGCCGCCGATAACATAAATCTTGCCGTCAACTGTGGCCGCAACCGCGGCGGTGCGCGCCGTCGGCATGGGCGCCAGCGCCTTCCACGAATCATTCGCCGGATCGTATTCCCAAGTATTGTTGATGGGAATCTGCGTGGGCCCGCCGGGCTCGAGCTGCGCCTGCCCGCCGAACAGATACAACTTGCCATCGTACGCCGCAATCGCCGCGTGATGCGTGGCCAGCGGCATGTTCTTCTTCTTGGCCCAGGTGTTCGTGGCGGGGTCGTACTCCTGCACGAGTCCCAGTGGCGGCTTGCCGTTCACCGGCAGGCCGCCGAACAGATAAATTCTGCCGTTCACGTCGCCGAAGGTGAATTCTTCGGACTTCTCCGGCAGCGGCGCCATGCGCCCCCATTTACCCGGACTCGGCGGTGGGCCAGTTTGCCCGCCCGCTTGCGCGCGCGCGGGCGCATTCGCAACCAGCAACATCGCAGCGGCCGCAATGGCCGCGAAAACCTGTTTCCGTGCCGACAGCATGTTCCCTCTCTTTCGATTCTTCCTGGGCGATTCTTCTCGCGAGCCGCAACGGGCTCAGCTGATCAAAACGATTCCGCTCGATATTCCAGCGAGCCTACTTGCCCGACAAATCGAACGCGTCGTTCTCGTTCGAGTCGAGCGGATCGCCATAAATGTTGCCCGACTGCAAGTGCCCGCTCACCACGTAGAAGTGGTCGCCGGTAACTCCGCCCACCAACCCGTGCCGCGGAATCTGCAGCGGCGGCAGCTCGGTCCATTCGTTCTTCACCGGATCGAACGCCTGGAAGCTGCGGTAAGTGCCCACGATTTCGTTATCAAGATATTCGCCGCCGGCCACGTAGATCTTCCCGTTGTAGCTGCCGAACGCGGTTCCGCTGCGCGGCATGGGCATCTTGGCCATGGCGTAGCCCCACATATCTTTCGCCGGATCGTATTCCTCCACCACGTCGGTGGGGCTGGCATTGACGAACACCGCGCCCAGGCGTCCGCCGAGCACGTAGATCTTGCCGTTCACCACGCCAATCGCCGCGTGATTGCGCGACGTCGGCATCGGGCTGCGCTCCTGCCAGCTATTCGTTTCGGGGTCGTACATCTCATTGGTGCCCAGCGCGCGATGCGGCGTCTGCGCGCTCAAGCCCACAATCTTCTGTCCCGGATGCACTGACGCGCCGCCAATCACATAAATTTTCCCGTCCACAGTGGCCGCGACCGCCGCGCCGCGCGCGGTTGGCATGGGAGCCAGCGCTTTCCAGCTATCGGATTCAGGCGTGTATTCCCAGGCATTGTTGATGGGCACCCAGTTCGGGCCGTTCGGCTCGAGCTGCGCGCCGCCGCCGAAAACATAAATCTTGCCCTTGTATTCCGTCACCGCCAGATGGTGCGCGGGCAGCGGCATCTGCTTTTTCTTGGTCCAGGTGTTGGAGGCAACGTCATATTCCTCGACGAGTCCCTTGGGCTTCGAATTGTTGCCAATGGGCAATCCACCGAAGACCCACACCTTGCCATTGGCAGCGATGCCACCGATCTCCTGCGCCGGCTCCGGCAGTGGAGCCAGCTTCACCCAGCCTTTTTCTTGCTGCGCGCGAGGCGCTGCCGGCCACATAAGCGCGATGGCCGTGGCGGCGCATGCTGCGCGAAACCACCGGGAAGTAGCAAACCGCATAATTGCCTCTCCTTGTGCATTCCCCTGCGGCAGCGCTTAGGCGGACCGCGAGGGGGTGCAGTATAAGCAAACCAAAGTTTCAATCTTGTGACTACTTTGACGCCTGAGGTGATCGCTGGTTACCAAACAGAATTTCCCGAAAGGTAGAAAAAGCCTGGGGCGCTTGTGACGCCCCAGGCCTTTGGTCAGCGATAGTGCTCGTCTTTCGTTTTCAGTCTCACCTGACCCGGTTCGCCTTAGAAGCTCACACGCAAGGCTAGCTGAATCTGGCGCGAAGTGGTTGCGGTATTGGTGATCTGCCCAGCGGTAGCGAGCGGTGCCTGAATGTCACCACCAGCCAAGGTGCTGGCGGCGGTGGTTCCGGCAAATACGCTGGCGGCCGTGGTGCTGATTCCCAACATCTGGAAGTTCGCGCGATTGGTGACGTTGAACACCTCTGCGCGGAACTGCACGCTGCCCGCTTCGCCGAGGAAGCCAACCTTGGTGTCCTTCACCAGCGAGAAGTTCCAGTTGCCAAGACCCGGCTGCCGCAAGAAGTTACGCGGCACGTTGCCGAGCTGGCCGAGCGGCGGCTCGCCGAACATCAGCGGATTAAACCACTGCTTCGGATTGCCGGTCATCACGGTGTTCTTGTCAAATGGAATGAAGTTTACGGTCTGCAGCGCAGCGGAGCACGCGCTGCCGGCCGCTACCGGGCTGCCATTGCAGAAGGTAACGGTCTGCGCCACGGTGTTGATGCTCGCATGTGACGTGTTCGACTGCGTGATCACGCCGCTGAACGAGCGGTCCGTGTTGATAATGGGCGTGAACGGCGATCCACCCTGAACGGTTACGATGCTCGAGAACCACCAGCCGTTGGTGACCTTCGACAGCAGTCCGTCGGAGTTGAGAGTCGGCAGGTGATACAGGATGTTCATGTTGAACACATTGGTGATGTCATAGCAGGAAAGAGCCCAGCTTTGTTTGACGTCAAGAGGACGATCGCTGAACGCGTTGCCGGAAACGCCGCCGCAGTCGTCGTTGAAGCGGACGCCTTGCGTGTCATCCATGGACTTGCTGTAGGTGTAGGCGCCCTGGAAGCTGAGACCCTTCGACAGGCGCTTGGTCACAACCACTTGCAGTCCGTTGTACCAGGACTCGCCGCCGTTGGTGAACAACTGCGAGCTGCCGAAGTACGGATTGATACGGCAGGGGAACGCGTTTGCGCCGAAGGTATTGGCTCCGCCGACAGTGAGCACGCTGTTCTGGCAACCAGCCAAGCCGTTGGTCACGTTGAAGAGCGGATTGCCGGCCGCATCGTAGCCCTGCGGCACAACCGGATTGCCTTCGATTCCCTGGAACAGGTCGATACCGCGGGTGCCCACGTAGGACAGACCCAACGCCACGCCCTTGGGAAGTTGCTGCTCCGCAGTCAAATTGAACTGGTAGGAGTGAGGCGACTTGGCGTTGTAATTGGCGTTTTGCAGAGACTTGCCAACGGCTGCTCCGCTGGCGGCGATGGCGCCCGAGCACGGGGCCACGCAGCTCAGCGGCAGGCTGATAGCACCCTTGGCCGGAGTCCAGGTTGCCGTTGTGTTGGCAACCCAAGGCAGAGTACCTGTCGGGTTTTGGGTCAGCAGCGCGCCGAGGTTGGCGACGTCGTAGTAGATTCCGAAGCCGCCGCGTATAGCGGTTTTACCCGTTCCGAAAACATCCCACGCAAAGCCGAGACGCGGACTCCAGTTCCGGTAGGTGGGGTTGGTCATGATCGGGCCGATTGTGAAGCTGGTCGAGGTCAGAGGATCGCGCAGCGCTGACACGCGACCATCGGAATCGGTGATTTCGGTTCGGAATTCATAGCGTACGCCGAGGTTCAGTGTCAGACGGTCGGTGGCGCGCCAGTCATCCTGGAAGTAGAAGCCCAGCGTGTTGTACCACCAGTTTCTCTCAAGGAAGTTACCCTTGAACGGCGGCGCAAGCTGCGTGGAACCAGGAGCCAAGGCCACTGTGCTGCCGGGAGTCACCACGTTGATCGAGGTCGGAATACCGGTGATGAACCCGGAAGCAGGCGTAGTACCCGCTGGGGCGTTGTAAATGTTGTTAAAGGTGATCGTGCCGAAAATCGCCTTTGATTGCAGGTCGGGGTCGTTCCAGCGATTGAACAGCGTACCGAACTTCAAGCTGTGCTTGCCCCGGGTGTAGAAAATGTCGTCACCCACGGTCCAGGTGTTCTGGATGTGGTAGTTCGGGAAGGTGCCCGGAGGAACCAGCGCCGTGACACCGGATCCTGGAGTAAAGCCTCCCGTGAACAGCCCCGGAATGAAAGACCAGATGCAAGCGGGAGCGCCGGGTTGACCGCAGTTTGCCGCATCCTGCAGTTGGAAATTCGGGTTCAACGGCGTGTTCGGCGTGGCGAAGTGATTCACGTAATTGGTTCGGCTGAAGGAAAGACGAATGGAGTTCAGCAGTGACGGCGTAAAGATGTGGTTCTCGCCGAAGGTTACATATTGGTTGCGGCTGGGGCCGACATTGTAAAACTGCTGATATCCGGTACCGGTGTCGACCGCCTGAAGGTTTCCGCCGAGATACGGAGTCGTATCGCGAGCATCGTCGAAGGTGAACCGGGCAAAGAACGTATCGTTCGCCGAAAAGTTGTGGTCGATGCGGAGTTGACCGTAATCATCGCGCAGGTGCGTCTGTCCATTGAAAGTATAGTTCGACGAAACGCCGGGAATGCTTTCGTTCGGGAAGGGAAACTGCCCGATCCAGGGCTGAACCACGGAAGCTACAGAAGTGCCAGCGGGAGCGCCGCCGCAACCCGTGGTCGTAAGAGTTGCAGCGCCCACAGGTCCCTGCAGAATTCGCTGAGTTGCTCCAGACGGAACAACGATACCGGCTGGAACAGGTCCCCCACCGGCGATGATGTTCTGGCCGCCCACGGTCCAGAAGTGGCAGGCGGCTGCCATGGTCGTATCCTGAATCGTGTCGCCCTGCGTCGCACGCAGTCCTTCGTAAACCAGCAGGAAAAAGGTCTTATCTTTCTTGATCGGTCCGCCAACGGAGCCGCCAAAGTTGTTGCGGCGGAATTCCGGCAGACGGTGGCCAATGATCGATGGAGCCGGGTCGAAATAGTTGCGCGCATCGAGAGTGCTGTTCCGGAGGTAATCGAACCCGTCGCCGTGCCATTGGTTCGAACCGCCCTTGCTGACCACGACGATCTGGCTGCCCATCAGCAATCCATATTCCGCGCTGAACATGCTGGTCACCACGCGGTATTCCTTGATGCCATCGACGCCGAGGGTATTGCCGGTCATGCCCGCTGGGCCCGTGCCGTTCTGGGTGAGAATCGGCGTGCCATCAATGGTGTAGTTGTTGGCACGCGGACTCATGCCATTGCTGCTGAACCAGATTCCCGCATCGCCCAAGCCAGAGTGCGTGGTCTGCGTGACGCCCGGCTGCAACAGAGCAAGGTCGCTGTAGTTGCGGCCGTTCAGGGGCAGCTCGGAAATCTGCTGGTCGCTCACCAAACCGCCGAGCGAGCTCGACGTGGTATTGACCACCGGTGCCTCGCCGGTCACGGTCACTTCCTGCGTCGAAGTGCCGACTTCCAGCGTGACATTCGAAACAAGTTCCTGCGCCACATCCAGCGTTATACCGGTGATGGTCGAGGTCTTGAAGCCCTGCGATTCCACCTTCACGTTGTAGTGGCCGGGTTCCACCGCGCTGAAGCGGTAGGCGCCATCCTCGCCGGAAGTTGCCGTGCGCGACGCACCCGTTTCCACGCTGGTCAAAGTGACCGTAGCGTTCGGCACGGCCGCGCCCGAAGGATCCTTCACCTGGCCGAGAATCACGCCAGCCGTTTGCGCCGCGGCGGGTTTCATAGCCACCAACAGCGACAGCAGCAGCATTGCCACACCGAAAAAGCGACCACCGAATCCCAACACTTTGGCGTTCATATCGTTTCTCCCACCCGGTGCATAGCACCGGATCCAATTCCGCTTGATTGCCATCGAATAAGCGCGTTGTTCAAGAAAGAAGGCAGCTTGAGGATAAAAGGCATGTCCATGCAGACCTGGAGCAAGGCGACAGTTGACTCCGATTTTTCGACCAGCGTTGGAATCAAAGTTTGTTTGTGCGTTCCCGCCGAATCGCACCCGACGATCCGGCACAAGACGAAGTGTAGGCACTTCGCATTTCCCACCCCTCACCCGTCACGAACAGGACACCAACCGTGGAAGGTGCGAGCTTGAACCAGCGTTCTCGGTTATTGGCTCAACCAAACTCTGAGCCCCTTGTCTGTTAACTTTTGAACGAGGATTCGTGTAATTGAACTGGGCGCATCGTAGCACGCGGTATCGCACTGTCAAGTTGAAATTTGCAACAGGTGTGTCATAGAAGGACAGGGGCCAGATGTTACCATTCATTAAATCGGGGCAATCCGGAACCACGGCACGCTGTCTGGAATCGAAAGATGTGCGCTTCATGGGCCATATTTCGAGTTATGATCCGAATATCGGTGTGCTCCCACCAAGGAACCGCTTATGAGTAACCCCATTTCGCGCCGAGACATGCTGAAAGGCGCCGGAGCGCTGATCGTCAGCTTCAACCTGTTTGGATCGGTGTCGCAGCTTTTCGCGCAGGGCGGCACTCCCATTTCGAATGCGGGCGGCCTTCCGGCCGATCAACTGGATTCGTGGATTGCCGTTGCGCCGGATGGAACGGTGACGGTCTTCACCAGCAAGGTGGACCTCGGCACCGGGACAGGAACTGCGCTCGGGCAGATCGTCGCGGAAGAACTGGACGTGCCCATTTCCAAAATCCACATGGAAATCGGCGACACCGAGAAATCCGTCGACCAAGGCCGCACCTCCGCCAGCCGCACTCTCGAACGCGCGGGCCCGCAGATGCGCCAAGCTGGCGCCGCCGCGCGAGAGGAGCTGTTGAAGCGGGCTTCGTCCAATCTGGACGCACCGGTCGAAAAGCTGACAGTGAAGGATGGTGTGGTCAGCGTCGCTGGCGCCCCGCAGCGAACCGTTACTTACGCCGCGCTTGTCGGCGGGAAAAGATTCGATACGAAAATCGTCGCTACGGGCGAGCAGTGGGATTTGAACGTGGCGCCCGGCGTAAAACCCAAAGATCCCAAGGATTACAAAATTGTCGGCACCTCGGTGCAGCGCTTCGACCTGCCGCAGAAATTCACCGGCGAGTTCACTTACTCCGCGGACGTGCGCGTGCCCGGTATGCTGCATGGCCGCGTGGTGCGCCCACCCGTGATCAATTCCGAACCGGCGAGCATCGACGAATCCTCGGTTGCGCAAATTCCTGGCGTGGTGAAAGTGGTGCGCGACGCCAGTTTCGTGGGAGTAGTTGCGGAAACGGAATGGGCCGCCATTCGCGCCGCGCGCGAGTTGAAAGTTACTTGGACCAATCCCGGCAAACAGTTCCCGGCGAATTCGCCCGCGATGTATGGGTATCTTCAAAGCACGAAGAGCTTCGCCGATCGCAATGGCACGGTGAAGGGCAACGCTGGCGGGACGATTGCTGAAGCCGCAAAAACTTTCGACAACACCTATCGCTGGCCGTTTCAGATGCACGCCATGATCGGACCATCTTGCGCCGTGGCCGATGTGCAAGGCGACAAAGCCACCGTATGGTCCGGCTCGCAGGCACCTTTCATCACGCGCAATGGAGTGGCGCGACTGCTGGGCATCCCCGAGCACAACGTGCATTTCATCTACACCGAAGCTTCCGGTTGCTATGGGCGGCTCGAACCCGACGATGCACCGGAAGACGCGGCGATGCTTTCACGCGCCGTGGGCAAACCCGTGCGCGTGCAGTGGATGCGAGCGGATGAAAATGCCTGGGAGCCGAAAGGTCCGCCGCAGTTGATTTCGATTCGCAGCGGCGTCGACGCGCAGGGAAACGTTCTCGCCTGGGAATACAACGAGCGCACGCTCCCCTGGACCGATGCGCGGCTTTCGCCGATGCTTGCGTCGCGACAGACCGGCATCAAGCCGGACGTGAACGGCATTTTCCTTGGCGGCAACGACGGCGCTCCGTACAACTTCGAGAATCGCAAGGCCGTCGTCTCCGGCATTCCGTGGATCATGTCGCCGAATCCCCTGCGCACCTGCAATCTGCGCGCGCCTTACAGCCAGGCGCGCTGCTTCGCCACGGAATCTCAGATGGATGAAATGGCCGCGGAGGCCAACGCCGATCCGGTGGAATACCGACTGCGGCATCTGAGCGCGCCTGAAAGCAAGCGCGTGGTAGATGTGCTGAACGCGGTTGCAAAACAAGCGCAATGGCAGGCGCGGCCGTCGCACTCGCAAAATGCTTCCGGCAATGTTGTGGCGGGCCGCGGGCTGGCGGTTTCCGGCCTGGCTGGCACCGTGGTGGCGCAAGTCGCCGACATCGAAATTAACAAGACCAGCGGCCAGGTGACCGTAAAGAAAATCACCGTCGCGCACGATTGCGGCATCATCGTGAATCCGGATGGGCTGCGCAACCAGATCGAAGGCAACGTGGTGCAGGGCGCGAGCCGCTCTTTGCTGGAGGAAGTAGACTTCGATGCGAATGGGGTGAAGAGTCTGGACTGGACGAGCTATCCCATCATCCGCTTTAACCAGGTTCCTGATGTGGAAATCGTCCTCATCGATCGTCCGGAACTCGATCCGATGGGCGCGGGGGAAGCGGCATCGATAGCGACCGGCGCGGCGATTGCGAATGCCATCTTCGACGCGACCGGTGTGCGCCTGCGCGAAGTGCCGTTTACTCCGGAGCGAGTTCAGCGCGCGCTGCAAAGCAACAAAGCCTAATTCGCGCGTGAATCTGTCGCCTAATTTTATTTCCGGCGACTAACTTTGGTTGGATTTTTGTTGCGGCGAGGGACTGGCGAGCGGAATCGCGAGTTTCTCGCCACAAACCATTTCCGGCTGCTTTTCGCACCTTTTTAGTCGATAGGCCCGCCTTGATGGCGCACTTCCCGCAAAAATCGTCTTTCGGGAATTGCGTGCAAATTTGCGCAATTTTTGACGCGGGAAGGGCCCGAAACGCCCAGTTTTGTGCGCCATTCCGCGGCTGCTTCCACACTTTTTGCAGTGACGTGAAATCGGACGGGAAAGCTCCTGACAGCGGCGCGGGAGCCGCGCGGGGCGAAAAGCAGGGGACGCTACAAGGAGCAGCCTACGGCGGCGTGACGGAGTTGACAGGGACTGGCGGCGGGCTGATACCGGGCCTGGTTTTCGGAGGAGCGCTGTTCGCTGTTGCCGACGAAGTGGCCGTGCCAGCATTGGGGCTGTCGGGCAAGCCGTCGGAGTCGCCCCTTTCTTCGCACTTGTACGGACTGGCCGCCCACGTCGTATATGGACTGAGCACGGAACTGGCACGTCGCGGGCTGCGTGCGGCAATATAAGCGCAGAGAAAACTATTTGGCGCTTTTCGGCGACTGGTCGAGAGATCGACTACGTGTTTCTGGAATGCGCGGACCCGGCGTCGAATGGCGTCGGCGACACGGAGTCGACCTTAGGCCCAGAGTTGCTTGCTGGCGAGGCGCGCGCCTTCCACCAGTGACTTGAATTTCTCCCAAACGATCGAAGGATGAATTTCGAGTGAACCCGCGAAGGAAGAAAATCCGCAGTCGGCTCCGGCGATCACGTTTTGGCGTCCGACCACGTTGGCGAAACGGACGATGCGCTGCGCGACAAGTTCGGGATGCTCGACGAGAACGCTCGATTGCGTGATCATGCCGGGAATCAAAATTTTCCCGGCGGGCAATTTCAAATTTTCCCAGACCTGCCATTCGTGCTCATGCCGCGGATTGGCGGCTTCGAAGGAATAGGCGCCGGCGCGAATTTTCAGGATGATGTCGACCACGTTTTTCAATTCCATGTCGTGAATGCGCGGGCCCATGTTGATGCCGTAACAGGTGTGGAAGCGGACGCGGTCTTCGGGAATTCCGCGCAACGCGTGGTTGATGGCTTCGACGCGCAGCTCCGCGAATTTGCGACAGTCTTCCAAGCTGGCTCGGGGATGGAGCATGTAGTAGGTGACCAGGCGCGGGTCGTCGATCTGCAGAAGAAAACCGGCGTCGACAATGGCCTTGTATTCCTCATGCATGGCGTCGGCGATGGCGAAAAGAAATTCATCGTCAGTTTTGTAGAAAGCGTTCTTCTGCCAGTCTTCGATGTTGGAAGGCGAGATGGCGGGAATGAACGCTTCTTCGGCGCTCACTCCGTTGAGGGCGGCTTTTAGATTGTCGATATCGCGCTGAAGCTGCTGCAGGCCTTTGTATTGGATAGGGCCGGTGCAAACCATCTGGATGTGCGTGGAAGCGGTGGTGGGGCTGCCCGCGGAGCGAATGCTCTGCTCGTAAAATTCGGGAAACGATTGCGCTTCGCGCGAACCGGCCCAGGGATTGCCTTTGGGCGAGCCAGGCTCGAATCCGGCGAGGCGTTCGTTGACGTAAGTGATGAAGCCGGGCTTGCCGAATTCGCCGTCGTCGATGATGTCGAGTCCGATTTCGGATTGCCTTTGCACGATTTTTGCCACGGCGTCGCGCAAAATACCGTTTGCGCCGGCATTCGCTGCAAGCAATTCTGCGGGACGCGGCAGGCTGCCGACATGCGTGGTGAGAATTCGTTGCTGACTGGTTTTCATGTGCGCCTCTGAGTTCGTGGCTAAGGTGCCATTCTAAACGGGGAGTCACAACAATAAAGCAAGCTCGCGGTCTTTTTCACGGCGATCCTAACCGGATCGCCAAAGAACCGCGAGCGGTAGGGCGCTGCGCGCCCATCTGTGTCCCACCGCTGGCTCGCACAACGGACGTGCGAGCGCGGTGGGCTACATTGTGTCGCCCCTGGCCGGGGCTGGTTCGGCGCATTCGATCGTGCGGAAACAAACCTACGTCAAAACCCAGATGTGGCACCCGGCAGTCGCAGTCGGGGCGAATGCGCTTCATGATCTAAGAAAAACCATTAACGACAGAATCGCCGCACCGCAAACACGCGTGGTTTAGCGGTTTCGGGACGACGAGCCAATGGCTCGCCGGAGGCGCCGTGTTCATTCGTCACGGCGCGCAGGCATCGCAAAACCTGCGAAGCCGTGCGGCACCCGCCGGGAGAAAATTGAGAGCTAGAGCGACTGGTGTGGAATGGCGACAGAAGCTTCGATTCAGACTGGAGAGAGAGGCCATCGTCGCGAAGAACAATTTCGGAGCGCCCTCACCCAGCGCGCTTCGTACATTCGGTATGCCAACGTGTGAACAAAAGAATGGCAAAGGAACAACAAGCCTGCAGAGAAAGACACGGAAAATCGGAAGAGGGATTCTTCGCGCAACTGCGGCGCTCAGAATGACGGCGGTACGTTGGGATGCGTAGCGCGTGGGTACGTTCGCGGCGGAATTTTCGTACAAAGAGAGGTCCCTCTCGGATGACAACGTAAAACAAAGGCAAAGGCTGCCGGGATGAGGCCCACCGACCCCAGCTGCGATATTTGAGGCGGATTGACAGCGGCGAAACGACGCACTAAACTAACCGGTTAGTTGAACAATATTCACCACATCGTTGCGAACTGAGGAGGGCACCAAATGAAATACCGCCGACTGGGCAAAAGCTCGCTGGTTGTGTCCGCCATGGGGCTGGGCTGCATGGGCATGTCGCAATCGTATGGGACGCCGGATGACAACGAGTCGATTGCCACGATTCATCACGCCATCGATCAAGGGCTGACGTTTCTGGATACGGCCGACATGTACGGCGTTGGCGCAAACGAAGAACTGGTGGGGCGCGCCATCGCCAAGCGGCGCAACGAAGTGATTCTGGCCACGAAATTCGGGAACGTGCAGCATCCGGACGGATCGATGACGGTGAACGGGCGTCCGGAATACGTGCAGCAGGCGTGCGAGGCGAGCTTGCGGCGGCTGAAAATTCCGGCGATTGATTTGTATTACCAGCATCGCGTGGACGCGAACGTGCCGATCGAAGAGACGATTGGAGCGATGGCGCGGCTGGTGGAGCAAGGCAAGGTGCGCTACTTGGGAATGTCCGAGGCGGGCGCGAAAACGATCCGGCGCGCGCACGCGGTGCATCCCATCGCGGCGCTGCAGAACGAATATTCGCTGTGGACACGCGACGTGGAGGAAGAAATCCTGGGCGTTTGCCGCGAGCTAGGGATCGGGTTCGTGTCTTACAGCCCGCTGGGACGCGGGATGCTGACGGGGCAGATCAAGAAGAATGACTTTGCAGAAAACGATTTCCGGCGGATTTCGCCGCGATTCCAGGGAGAGAATTTCGACAAGAACCTGAAGCTGGTGGAACACGTGGAGCAGCTCGCGGCGGAGAAAAAATGCACACCCGCGCAACTGGCGCTCGCCTGGGTGCTGGCTCAGGGCGACGACATTGTGCCGATTCCGGGAACGAAGCGGCGGAAATATCTGGACGAGGACCTGGGAGCGCTCGAGGTGAAGCTGAGCGCGGCCGATCTGGCGAAGATTGATGAAGCAGCGCCGCTGGGAGTGGCGGCGGGACTGAGGTATCCCGAAGTGCACATGAAGCGCGTGGGAATCTGAGAAATTCACGATGGCTCGCGGACGTAGAAAGATAGAGAACCCGGCAACGGCGCGGCGCATTCTGGCCGCCGCGGAAAAACATTTCGCGGCCGAAGGCATGGCCGGGGCGCGTACGGAAGAGATCGCCGCGGCGGCGCACGCGAACAAGGCGATGCTCTACTACTATTTCGGCAACAAGCGGCGGCTGCATCGCGCGGTACTTGAAAATCTTTTCCGGCAACTGCACAGCCGATCGGAATTTCCGGAGAAAGCGGCATCGGCGCGGGAGAAGCTGCTGGCGTTTGTGGCCGGCTATTTCGATTTTCTGGCGACGCATCCCAACTATCCGCGACTGGTGCAGCGCGAGGCCATGGAGGCGAGCCGGAATTTCGGATGGATCGTGAGGCAATATCTGCGGCCGTTCCACAACCAACTGGTGCGAACCATCGAAGAAGGAATCGAAGCGGGAGAATTCAGACGGGTGGATGCGGATCACATGGCGCTGAGCATTCTGGGAATGACCACGTCCTATTTCGCGGCGGCGCCGATTTTAAGCGAGATCGTGGGGCGCGATCTGCTGGCGCCCAAGTCTATTGAAGCGCGAAAGCAAGCGCTGCTGGATTTTCTGGATCATGGTTTAAACAGGGGATTGAATAGGGGCCCGAACAGGGGATTAAACAGGGGCTTGAACAAGAGCTCGAGCAGCGAAGGAGCAAAGTCCCGATGACCGGGCGAAAATTCGTAATGGTGCTTGGATTTCTATTTCTAATCGGGGTGGTGGTGTACGTGACGACCACGCCGAAAGGAAACGACATTCCGCTCACGGGAGTCGTGGACGGGAACACGGTGATTGTGAGCCCGCAAATCACGGGACGGATGATCACGCTGAAAGTGGACGAAGGCTCGGAAGTGACGAAAGGCGAGCTGATCGCGGAGCTCGATCCCAAGGAGCTTGAAGCAAATCTTGACGCGGCAAAAGCGAACGTGGCCAGCCTGGAGAATCAGGTAACCGAGGCGAACCACAACTACACCTGGACGAATGACCAGACCGGAGCATCGATCGAACAGGCGGGCGCGAGAGTGACGTCGAGCAAAGCGCAGATTGAGCAGGCGCAAGTGGCCCTGGCGCGTGACAAGGACGACCTGGCGCGTATGCAGAAGCTTTTCGCGAAGGGTGAAATTTCCGCGCAGGATCGCGACCATGCCGAAGCGGCGGTGAAAATGTCGCAAGCCAACGTGGATGCGCTGGAGCAATCGGCGATGGCCGAAGCCGCGGCACTGAACGTGGCGCAAGCGAACCGCAAACAGGTGGACGTGCGAAAAAGCGAGATTTCGACGACGTTGGCCCAACTGGAGCAGGCACGCGCGACCGAAGCGCAAGTGGCCACGCAGCTTGGATACACAAAAATATACGCGCCGATTGACGGAATTGTGTCGGTGCGGGTAGCGAAACAGGGCGAAGTGGTGTCGGAAGGATCGCCCATCGTGGTGCTGGTGGACGTGAACCACTTGTGGGTGCGCGCGGACGTGGAGGAAACGTACATCGACTCGATTCAATTTGGACAGAAGCTGCGCGTGCAGCTTCCTTCAGGTGACGTGCGGGAAGGCGACGTATTTTTCAAGGGAGTGGAAGGCGATTATGCCACGCAGCGGGACGTGAGCCGCACGAAACGGGACATCAAGACATTTGCCATCAAGGTTTCTCTGCCTAATCCGGAGCACCGGCTATTCATGGGCATGACCGCGACGGTACTGCTGCCTCCTCCCGCGCAAAAGAAGAACTGGTATGACCGGCTGTAACGCGGAGTCGTGGGGCCCTGATGAACGCGATTGAAGTAGACCATCTGCTGAAAAAATTCGGGGAGCTGGTGGCGGTGAACGACATCAGCTTCACGGTGGCAGATGGCGAAATTTTTGGGCTGCTCGGCCCCAACGGCGCGGGCAAAACCACGCTGATCCGCATGATGACGACGCTGACGCCGCCAACATCGGGAACAGCACGCATTGGCGGGTACGACATCGTGAAGGACCCAGATGGGGTGCGGCAGGTGCTGGGAGTGATTCCGCAGGCGTTCACTTCGGACCCCGAGCTGACCGCGCGCGAAAACATGCTGATTCACGCCAAGCTTTACGGCGTGCCGGCGAACCGGCGAGAGACGCTGATCAACGAACTGCTGGAGTCGGTGGATTTGCTGAAGTTTCGCGATGCGCTGGTGCGGACGTTTTCCGGCGGGATGCGCAGGCGCCTGGAGATTGCGCGCGGACTGGTGCACTCACCGAAAATTTTGTTTCTGGACGAACCAACGACCGGACTCGATCCCGTTTCGCGAACAAACGTATGGGATTTGATTCGCGGGCTACGCGAAAAATCGAAACTGACGATTTTGATCACGACGCATTACATGGATGAAGCAGACAAGCTGTGTGAGCGGATCGCGATTGTGGACCATGGAAAGCTGGCGGTGCTCGATTCGCCTACAAAGCTGAAAGACAGCATTCCGGGAACGGACGTGGTGGAAGCGGAATTCGACAACGCGCCCGCGGATTGGATCGAGCAACTCCAGAAACTGGCGGAAGTTGCATCAGTGAACCAAAGGGATGGAGTGGTGCACTTGAACTCGCACAATGGGCCGGCGACGCTGGGGGCGTTGGTCGACTACGCGCGAAACGAAAAGGTGACGATCCGGCGGGTGACGGTGCAGAGCACGACGCTCGATGATGTGTTCCTGTTTTATACAGGACGGGAGTTGAGGGATACGGCGAGCCACGGCGGGGCGTATGACATCAGCCATTTGTACAAGTGAGGACGGGGACGGTGCGGTGAAGGAGAGCGGTGATTGCACTGAGAAGAGAAAACAAAGAGAGGTCCCTCGGTTCGCTGAGAACCGCTCGCTTCGGGATGACACCGTGAGGCAAAAGCGACGAGGGATTCTTCGCTACGCTCAGAGAGTGTGACGTTATTCCGAGAAACGCGAATTTTGTCGCGCGACTCGATTCTTTTCAGTATCGATTTTCGCGCAAAATCAAAAAAGTCACAGCCTCTCAGAATGACGGCGAAAAACAAAGGCAACACCAAAGAGCGATAACGGCGTAAAGCAAAGCAAGAGGGCGCGCTGAAGCGCGCCGCTACGAAGGCAAAGGCAAAGCCCAGGTAGGCAGGGTAAGAAGGAACGACTGAGATGAAGTTTTACCGGATATGGGCGCTGATTGAACGGGACCTGCGGAAATTTTTTCGCAGCCCGGCGCTGATGATGGCGTCGATGGTGTTTCCGCTGGTGCAGCTGATCGTACTGGGCTACGCGTTTGGGGGAAAGATCACGGGCGCATCGGTGGCGTTCGTGGACAACGACCATTCGGTCGAGTCGCGCCGGATTCGCGAGGAATTCGCGGGGATCGAAACGGGCCCGAAAACGTTTCGCGTGGAAGATTACGCTTCCCTTCCAAAAGCCGTCGACGATCTGAAGACCGGATTTGTGCAAGGAGTGATCGAGGTACCTGAGAATTTTTCGCGGGATTTCTACCATCATGACCGGCCGAAAATCGCGTTCACCGAGGACAACACCGATCAAATCATGGCCAGCGCGCTGCTGGAGCGGGTTCAACAGATGGTGACGGCATTAAACGCGCCCGATGTGCAACCGAGATTGGACGCGCAGGTGCAGTTGAACGTGGTGGAGGTGTATCCGTATATCGAATACGCGAAATATTTGCTGGCTGGCTCGACGGCTATGGCAATTTTTATCGTGGCCATGATCGGCGGCGGAATCACTTTCATCGACGACAAATCGCGCGGGCTGCATGAGGGATATCTACTGACTCCGATTCACAAGACGGAGCTGGTGCTGGGGCTGATCGGAGCAGGCGCGTTCAAAGGACTGCTGGCGGGCATGGCGTTGACGCTGATCGGTGGACTGCTGGTGGGGATTCCCGGATTGTGGAATCCGGTGCGGCTTTTCTACCTGATCTTCGTGGTGCTGGTGGCGTCGATCGCGATGATCAGCTTCATGTTTCTGGCCATGGTGCGGGTGGACGATCCGCTGGTGCCGCGGGCGATTTTCGGGGTACTGAACACGCTGCTGTTTTTCCCATCAGGCGCGATTTCGCCGATCGAAGGATTTCCAAAGTGGCTGCGGGCACTTTCGGTGATCGACCCGTTCACGTATACGGTGCACGCGTTGCGCAACCTGACTATCAAAGGCACCGGCATTGAAGGGATTTACAAGGACGTGATAGTTTTATCTTGTTTCGCGGTGGTGATGATTCTGTGCAGCATCGCGCTGTTTAAGCGTCAGCTGTAGGCGCAGGCGGGCAAAGGAGTCTTGTGGCTCTTTTTGACGCAGTAGAAGAACCCAAGCATCAAAAACATCGGCGGCTCACGATCATAGGCATCTGTGTCGTGGTGCTCGGCGCGGGCGTGCTGTGGTGGCTACTACGGTTTCACGCGGAGCGAGTCACCGTGCGGAATTTCATGGACGCGGTTGTCGCCGGCAAAATGGAGGAGGCATATAAGATATGGAAGCCTTCCCCTTCCTACACTCTCAAGGATTTTCAGGATGATTGGGGACCGAACGGATATTACGGTCCGGTGAGAAGCTTCAACGTAAAAGATTCCGACTACCCGAAGCTCAGCTCAGCGGTGGAGGTTGTCGTGGAGTTGAGTCCCTACCAGCCGTTTCCGCCAAAGGACGACATGTTGAAACAAAGCAAGACGAAGGAAGTCCGGCTTTGGGTGCAGAGCAAGGACCAGTCGATAAGTTTCCCGCCATACTAGGTTTCACTGCGCGCCGAAAACCTCAGGGGCTGAAGGTCCATTTTCCGGAGTTGTGTGAAGCGGCACGCTCGTGACGCGCCACGCGAAAGCAAAAGCAGATCCCTCGCCACCGCTCGCAAAAAACGCGATCGGGCTCGGGATGACAAACGAAAGGAAAAGAGGCAAAAGCGAACAGTCGCGGTGAAGCCGCGGCTGTTAAAGATGGGCAAAACCGAAGAGGGATCCTTCGCTGGCGCTCAGGATGACGGCGAAAAAAGCAACAGCCCCGGCGAAGCGGTACTGTTGGTGAATCTCAATGAGAAGATACCGTGAAAGCGAAGAGAGATTCCTCCTCGCTGCGCTCGTTCGGAATGACAGCGAAAGACAAGAGGCGCAAAACAAAGCAGCCGCGGTGAAACCGGGGCTGCAGACGAAACCTCAGTGAAGCGGCATGGCTAAAGCCACGCCCTGACGCGCCAGGCGAAGGCAAAAGCAGATCCCTCGCCGCTCGGGATGACAATCGAGTGGGTTCTCGCTAGTCGCCGGCGACAGCTTCGGCCTGCTGCTCGGTGGCAGCGGGCTTGGCCGGAGCGATCTGCACGGGCTTGACGGTGGCGCCGGGAACGGCCATGCGGATCTGATCCATGCTGCCGATCTGCACGACGGTCTCGGTGGGCTTCTTCAACACCAACTCTTCGTAAATCTTGCGGACCTTGGCGGCTTCCTCAAGAGCCTTCTTGCGGCGGATGCGGTCTTCCTCGGCAGCGGTGAGCGGAATGTCGTGCTCGAGGTGGCGGACGCGCGAGGCGTCTTCGGCGTCGATGCGCAGCGAGTGCTCGTAGGTGTTGAGATCGACCTTCTTGCCCTTGGCGTAAATTTCATGCTTGCCGTGGGCCTTGTACCACTGCGCGACGGTGGCGTTCTTGTACATGTTCTCGATGATTTTGCGCCAGCCGATGCCGGTGTTGTACGCGCAGAAGGAAATTTCACCCTGCTGCGTGGCGTAAGGAATGATGCACATTTCGGTGCGGCGGAAATCGTAGTTGAAAAGATCCTGGAACCACATGCCGGCGATGAAGAGCATGTTCCAGGGATCTTCTGCGCGGCGCTTCATGGCGTCTTCGTAGGTGCGCTGCGGATTGGTGCGGCCGTACTTTTTGTCCGAATTCTTGGAGACGGCCCAAGTCTTGTCGAACTTCTTCCAGATGTCCTTCAACCGCAGGCTGGGCGGCGCCTGGAAAGCGTCATAGTTGCGAAGCAGCGCGAGCATCATCATGAAGGAGGAGAATTTTTTGCCGCGGGCTGCATCGGTGATGGAGGAAACGTCTTTCACGAGATTTGGCGCGTTGAGGAAGCGCGAAATCGGCGCCCACTCCTTGGTTTCCTTGTGAATCATCATCGCGGTGCCGACGCCGCAGTTCGGGTGGCAGCCGCAGGAAAGCGCGCCCCACTGCGCTTCGGGACCGTGGACGAGATCGGCGAATCCGGCAAACGGCGAAATAAACGAGAGCGGAAACCAGTCGCGCGTGGGCTCGACTTTGCCGACCTGATTGCTGACGTCCTGGGCGAGATGCGAAAGCGTGTAGCGCTGGCGCAAGCGGCGCTCGGGAGTAATGTCCTCGTCGCGTCCGGTGAAGGAAACGGGCTGAAACGATAGGAAAGCGATTTTCTTGGGATTTTCCATCGCGAATTTCACGATGGGGCCGACCTGGTCGTTGTTCACGTTGTTGACGATGGTGGTGACCAGCACAATTTCGATGCCGGCTTCGTGCATGTTTTCGATGGCGCGAAGCTTCACGTCGAAGAGGTTGCCGACCTGGCGATGACTGTTGGCGTCGTTGCCGATGCCGTCGAATTGCAGATAGGCATAGCGCATACCCGCTTCGAAGGCTTCCTTGCAGAATTCCTTGCTCTTGGCGAACTCGATGCCGTTGGTAGCGGCTTGCACGCTGTTGTAGCCGATCTTGCGCGCGTAGCGGACGGCGTCGCAGAACCGCGGATGCATCGTTGGCTCACCGCCGGAGAACTGCACGGACATCTGGCGGCGCGGCTTGATGCGCAGCGCGTTGTCGAGAATTTCCTGAATTTCATCCCAGCTCAATTCGTGGACGTAGCCGACCTGGTTGGCGTCCATGAAGCAGGGATCGCACATCATGTTGCAGCGGTTGGTGAGGTCGACGGTGAGAACGGCGCCGCGGCCGTGGCGGACGGTGCTCGATCCGTGGCGATGGAGATCTTCGTCGTTGTGCGCGGGAATGTCGCGCCCGGGGAAGTTCTGCTCGATCCACTGGAGGAACTTGGCGTCGACGGCCATGAGGTCTTCATACTTGCCATGGATGGGGCACTCTTTGACCATCCAGACCTGGCCATCGCGCTCGATAATCTGCGCTTTAATTTCGCCGACTTTCTCGTGAACGAGGTCAGTCCAATCCTTCTTGCCGTTCATGATGGCGTCGCGCGCTTCCTTGACGCAATCGGGGCAGAGCGAGTCCGTCTGGCGCGGCCAGCCAAGCGTGGGCTTGGACTTCTCCCAGGATTTCAGCAGCGGCTTGTCGGACCATTTCGGAGTGAAAGAAGGATTCGGATTGTGCTTGTTGAAAAACTGAATTGTGTTGAAGGTCACATTGGCTGTTTTGCAGAGAGCCCAATCGAAAGTCTTCCAGAGTTTGTTACTTGCTGCGCTCGCCATTTTTCGCTTCCTCTCAGAAGTGCTGCTTGGATGAAATCGTTTGGGACAGCAACCGCAGTGTCTGCAACCGGTGAGGGCGCCCCGGTACGACGGAGGGCAGCCCGTAAGTGCTTACAGCTATGGATTTTGGTGGGGATTGGGATACGCGTCTATGAATGTCATCTAAATGGCGGAATTGGGGGGCTGAATGGGGATTTCAGCCAGCCAATGGGAGAGACCAAAAGTGGCTTGTACTCACCCGGGTGGTACGAAAGAGCTGCGAGTACCAAGACAGGCGGCGATGTTGGGCTAATCCAGATTGAGAGGCGTGCGCAGGACGCCGATGGCGAAGTGTGCCAGATGGGCAGCTTCGTCATCGAGCTGGATCCAACGGACGACACAATGGTCCTTCATATACTGATTGACCTTCGCCTCGTTGATACCGAGATGTTCGGCGAGCTTGGATTTCAATCCGCTGTCAGCGTAACCGCGCCCGGCGCTTGGGCCGCGATTGGATTTCGCGCTTCGTCCGCCACGAAGGACGTTGCCGAGTCCGACGCGGAGAGTCTGGCAGGACTCGATGTAGTACGAAGTGGTCTGGTCGGAATCGGAGAGCAGGAAAACGCCAGGACCGGCAGGAGCGTGCTCGACATCGTCGAGACGATGGAGCGTGCTGGCAAGCAGGCGGCGAAGCATCGATTCGAGATGGGCCATGCGCGAGGCGAGAGCGGGATCACCGGCGCGTCCATGGGCAGAGCGCTGGGAAGGCAATTGCGAAGCGGGCACGGCTGTCTCGACTGCGGCAGGACGCGCCGGCTCAGATGGCACAGAAGCCTGAGCCCTCTCCGAATGCTCGACAGGCGCGGCTTTTGCCTCCGGCCGGCGGAACGATACCGGCGCAGGGAGATCGGGCTTGGGGCGCGCCGCGGCGGGTTGCGGCTGAGCTTGCGATTGAGATTCGACCGATTCGGCGAAGGCTTGGTTCGGAAGAGACGGCGCCGAAGCGGCGTCTTTGCGGCGGCGGCCACGGCCACCGCGGCGTCCGCGGCGGCGTTTGCGCTTCTGCTGATCATTGGCTGCGGGAGATTCTTCCGCGGCGGGCGAAGGGACCGTGCCACCTGAGGCCTGGCCACGACTCTCGGCGGAAACCAACTGCGGCATCATGGCAAGCTGCGAGTCTTCAGGCTCGGCATCGGTGTCAGTATCGTCTTCGGAAGGGGCGTCGGAATCATTTTCCGATTCGTCGCCAAGCGAATCCGGCGGTGGAGGGTCGGCCTGAAAGTCGCTCGAAGCGAGGTGAACGCCGGCAGATTGAGCCGTGGCGTCAGCGGGAACAGAAACGCCGAGGCGCACCAGGGCTTCTTCGGCTTTCTTCTTCCACTCCGCGCGGCGAAAGCGTTCGGCCGCGACGCCGTACCATTTTACGGCTTCGCCGATGCGTTCGGATTTTTCTTCGATCGCGCCGATTTCCCAGGCGACCATGCCGTCGCGAGTGCGCTGAAAAAGTTCGGAAAGTTTAGTGAGTGCGTCCGGGCTGTTCTTGGCCTTGCGGATGCGGGCTTGGATCTGCCGCCAATCTGTCATGTCAAAGGATTGTAGCAGCGGAGGGCCTTCCAGGCCACCGAAGTCGTGCGGCAAGAGGCAATTTGTGAGGCGGCGCTTGAGGGGGTTCGGACCGGGTGCTATTCTGGCGTGCGACAATCAGAACATCCTGAGTTTCGTCGCGCTTCAATCGAACATCATTTCATTTGACTACGACCCAGGCAACGAGCGGAGTCTTAGCTCCTCCCATTCAAAGTACGCCGCCGCGAGTACGGGCAGCAGCGGATACGAGTCCGTGGCTGATCGCATTTACGGTGATGCTGGCCACGTTCATGGAGGTGCTGGACACGAGCGTGGCGAACGTATCGCTGCCGCACATCGCGGGAAATCTTTCGGCGAGCGTGGACGAGAGCACCTGGGTGCTGACGTCGTATCTGGTCTCGAATGCGATCGTGCTGCCGCTGACCGGATGGTTCTCGACGTTGCTGGGAAGGAAACGCTTCTATATAGGATGCGTGGTGCTTTTTACGGTGAGCTCGTTTCTGTGCGGGTTGGCACCTACGCTGCCGCTACTAGTGGTATTCCGCGTCATACAAGGACTGGGAGGGGGCGGTCTGCAGCCGATCTCGCAGGCAATTCTAGTGGACACATTCCCGCGTGAAAAACAGGGAATGGCCATGGCCATGTACGGCATGGGAGTGGTGGTAGCGCCAACGATCGGGCCCACGCTGGGGGGATGGATTACCGATAGCTATTCGTGGCGATGGATTTTTCTGCTGAATGTGCCGATCGGAATTATTTCCGTGGCGATGGTTTCGCTGCTGATCATCGATCCGCCATATATGGTGCGCAAATCGATCAAGGAAGGGTTAAAAATTGATTTTCTCGGGCTGGGATTGCTGTCGGTGAGCCTGGGATTCCTGCAGGTGGTGTTGGATAAAGGAGAGCGCGACGACTGGTTCGGATCGAGCTTCATCGTCTGGTTCACGGTAATCGCGGTGGTGAGCCTGATCGCGCTGATCTGGTGGGAACTGACGACGGATCAGCCGGTGATCGATTTGCGATCGCTGAAGGAACGGAATTTCGCGGTCTCCACGTTCATGATTTTTATTCTGGGCATCATCTTTTATGGAACCACCGTGCTGCTCCCGCTGCTGATGCAGACATTGATGGGCTACAGCGCGATGCAGAGCGGACTGGTGTTGTTTCCGGGCGGAATGATGGTGCTGATGCTCATGCCGGTGGTGGGGTGGGTGCTGAACCGGACGGAATCGCGGTGGCTGGTGGCATTCGGTTTCGCGCTCGCGGCGTTCGGAATGACGCAGCTCGCGCACTTGAACCTGGATGTGAGCGAGCGCATTCCGGTCTACGACTGGATCGTATCGCGGGCGGGAATGGCATTTCTGTGGGTGCCGATGAACGTGATGGCATTTTATTACGTGCCGCGCGACAAGACAAACAACGCCACCGGATTAATCAATCTGGCGCGCAATATGGGCGGAAGCATTGGAATTTCGTTTGTGACGACCATGCTGGACCGGCGCGCGCAATTTCATCAGGCACGATTTGTCGAGCATTTTCATATGGGGAGCGCGCTGTACCATCAGGCGTTAAACAAAATCATGACGTACCTGGCCGGGCATGGATTCGATACTGCGCAGGCAATGCTTCAGGGCCAGCGGCTTCTGTATGCCCAACTGCAGAAGCAGGCCATGATGCTTTCGTTTGTCGATAACTTCCGAGTGATGTCCGCGCTGTGCCTTAGCGTGATACCGCTCACGTTTATTATGAAGAAGACAAGGGCACGCAAGGTCGAGCGTGTATCGGCGCACTGAAACCAACGCAGCAGAAGTGGAGCCGAAAAGAATGAAGCGGCGGCAACTAATTTGCGAAGCCGCCAGCGAGCCTTAGGTCAGGCTACGAATTCGATCAGGTGTTTCGTTCAACCGATTCTCCGCTGCTTTGTCTCAACTTTGTCTCAACCCTTTTTCCGCGAGGCGCATTTTTCTGCTTTGGATCGTTCGGATATTGTTTCAGCTTTACACAGCGGATCAGGAATTCACGCCCGGAAATAGTGATGAGTTTTTCCACAAGAGAAATCCGTGAGAAAGCGCTCCATGGATTCCACGCTGTGTTAGAATCGCGCGATTTCAAATGAACCGCGCGGGCGAAATACTGGGGAAAGTGGTACGGAAGATCGATCGGCCTGAAGCCGCTCTGGCGTGGCTTACCAGTTCATGGACAACGATCGTGGGAAAGACGCTAGCCGGGCACACGCGTCCGATTCGCTGCGAAAAGGGCAATCTGGAGATCGCCGCCGACGGAAAAGGTTGGCGGAAGCAACTCGAAAGCATGAAAACGGAATTTTGCGCGCGCATCAATCAAGCGTGGGGCGGCAAGCTGGTGCGTGAGATCAAATTTGTGTCCAAGCCCGGACCGAAACGCGTGTCGCGAGAACTCGACAACGAGCACACACCCTTTGTGCGCAAGCGCCGGGGCTGAGCCGCGCCGTCTGGAAAAAATTCTGGCCTAGCAAACTACCACTAAAAGCCTGCACGCCTGCCCATGTTTTCCGACCGCACGAACTGGAATCTCGCGCACAACCGGCTGAGCGAGACGCTTGCGCGAACGCAGGCTCAGGGCAGCAGCTTTCTCGATCTGACCACTTCCAACCCTACCGAGTGCGGACTTCGATACAACTCCGAGGCAATTTTGCGCTCGCTGCAGAATCCGGCTGTGCTCACATATCGTCCTGACCCGAAGGGTTTGCCCGGTGCGAGGGCCGCCGTGGCCCAATACTACCGGAGCCACGGAATCGAAGTCTCCGCTGAAGACATCATTCTGACTACGAGCACGAGCGAGGCTTATTCGTTCGTTTTCCGCCTGCTTTGCAATCCTGGCGATGAGTTGCTGGTACCCGCGCCAAGCTACCCGCTCTTCGAATATCTGGCCGATATTCAGGATGTGAAACTCTCGCCCTATTCGCTGGTCTACGACCATGGCTGGCAGATCGATTTGCACGCACTCGAGCGAGCGCTGACTGCGCGCACGCGGGGCCTGGTTGTGGTGCATCCGAACAATCCCACAGGCCATTTCGTAAAAAATGCGGAACGAGGGGCGCTGAACGAAATTTGCACGTCGCGTGGCATAGCGCTTATCGCGGACGAAGTGTTTCTGGATTTTCCACTGGAACCGCAAAGCGCGACGAGCTTCGCCGGCGAAACGCGAGCGCTAACTTTCACGCTGACTGGGATCTCGAAAATTTGCGGATTGCCGCAGATGAAAATGGCGTGGCTGGCCGTCAGCGGCCCAGAGCAAGTTAAGACGCAGGCGCTGGAAAGACTGGAAATCATCGCCGATACGTACCTTTCCATGAACACGCCGGTGCAGTTGGCATTACCTGCATTTCTCGATCAGCGAACGGATTTTCACCGCCAGCTGATGGAGCGCGTGCGGAGCAATCTGAGCGAGCTCGACCGGCAGTTGAGCCTCCAAAATTCGATGAACCGGTTGCGCGTGGAAGGCGGCTGGTACGCGGTGCTGCGCGTTCCGGCAACGAGGAGCGATGAAGAGCTGGCGATTTCTTTGCTGGAGACGAAAGGCGTCTACGTGCACCCGGGGCACTTTTACAATTTCCCGGGCGACGGATATGTGGTGCTGAGCCTGATCACGCCGGAACAGGATTTTTCGGAGGGCGTGAATCGGCTGATCTCAGTGGTTTAGGATCGGGGTTCAGGACGCGCTCCTGCGCGCTGCACCGTGCGCTACGG
>DASZMG010000120.1:0-66784 GCA_035551975.1 Candidatus Acidiferrales bacterium
CGGAACTAAAGGCACCGAAAGCAAGGGCGGAAAGAGCAAGAGCGTATCCTCGAACAGCGCCGCCCGCAGCGACGAAGCAGATTCTGATAATAGCAGCGGTGCAGCGCGGGGAGTGCTCATGGTGGCCGGAGGGCGGCATCCGGTGATCGAGAAGCTGCTGGAGGAACGCGGCGAACGCTTTGTGCCGAACGATTTGTATCTCGACGACGAATCGCAATTCCTTTTGCTCATCACCGGCCCGAACATGGGCGGGAAGTCGACGTACCTGCGGCAGGCAGCGCTGATTTCGATCCTAGCGCAGATGGGATCGTTTGTGCCTGCGGCGCAAGCCAAACTGCCGCTGCTCGACCGGGTTTTCACACGCATCGGCGCGTCGGACAACCTGGCGCGCGGGCGGTCCACGTTCCTGGTGGAAATGAGCGAAGTTGCGGCGATTCTCAACACGGCGACGAGTGCCAGCCTGGTGCTGCTCGATGAGGTTGGCCGCGGCACGGCTACTTATGACGGGCTTTCGATCGCCTGGGCGGTGGTGGAGTCGTTGCACAGCGGCGCGCGTCCCAAAACGCTTTTCGCCACGCACTACCACGAGTTGACCGAGCTCGAACAGTTGCTGCCGGGAGTGAAGAACGTGCACGTGTCGGTGCACGAGGCCGGCAACGAGATTGTTTTTCTGCGGCGCGTGGAGCCTGGCAGCGCGGATAAAAGCTACGGCATAGAAGTGGCACGGCTGGCTGGGTTGCCGCAGGACGTGATTGTGCGCGCGCGGGAAATCCTGCGCCGCCACGAAAAGAGCGAAGAAAAACTGAGCGCCGAGCTTTCCCCGGGTTCGCAAGCGCCGACGCCCGAGCAGACCAGTTTTACCGCGATTGATGAGTCCGTGCTAGCCGCGCTGCGCTGCGCTGACTTGAACACCCTCACCCCACTGGAAGCGCTGAACCTGCTGGCGGCGCTGCAGAAGCAGCTTTCATGAGCAACAGCTCTTCCGATGAAATGTTGGTGATGGGCATGATGTCGGGCACGTCCGCGGACGGCATTGACACGGCCATCGTGCGGATTTCTGGTGCGCCGCCCGAGCTGAATGCAAAGCTCGAAACGCATCATCACGTTTCTTTCGCGCTGAACGTGCGCGAGCAGATCCTGCGGCTGGCCAATGGCGGAGCGACCACCACGGCGGAGGTCAGCCGACTCGATTTCGTGATCGGGGAGGAATTCGCCCGCGCGGCTATAGCCGCGGCGAAAAGCGCGGGCATTCGCATGGACCAAATTGGGCTGATCGGCTCGCACGGCCAGACAGTATTTCATCAGGGTTCGCCTGCACGGCTGAAGGGCGCGTGGCGGGTGGCGTCGACGCTGCAGATTGGCGAGCCTGCCATGATTGCCGAGCGCACCGGCGTGCCGACGATGGCAAATTTTCGCCCGTCGGATATTGCGGCCGGAGGACAGGGCGCGCCGCTGGTCCCGTTTGTCGATTACCTGCTCTACCGCGATGCCGAACGCGGCCGCGTGGCGCTGAACATCGGCGGCATCGCCAACGTCACCGTGATTCCCGCAGCAGCCGCGCCGGAACAAGTGATGGCTTTCGATACCGGCCCGGGCAACATGATCGTGGACGCGCTGGTGCAAGGAATGACGCACGGGCGCTCGAAGTATGATCGCGGCGCCAAGATCGCCCTGGGCGGGCGCACCATCCCCGAACTACTTTCGCGCATGATGCGCGAACCGTATTTGCGCAAGCGTCCGCCGAAAACGGCCGGGCGCGAACAATTCGGTCAGGCGTACGTGGAGCGGCTGATCACCTGGGGACGCAAACACCATGCCTCGCCGGCCGATCTGGTGCGCACAGCAACCGTGTTCACTTCCCTTTCCATTGCGGATGCGTTCCGCCGGCTGATCCTGCCGAAGATTGAGGTACAAGAGCTGATCGTTTCGGGCGGTGGCGCGAAAAATCCGCTGATGATGGCGCAACTCGCGGCCTCCGTCCCAGGCGTCGAAGTCGTCCCGTCCGATCGTCTCGGCGTTCCCACTGAAGCCAAGGAAGCGTTCGCGTTTGCCATATTGGCGTATGAGGCATACCACGGACGCACCAACAACTTGCCGTCGGCTACCGGAGCGAGGCATGCTGTAGTCATGGGAAAGCTTAACTGGGGCCGAGCGAAGTAAGTGCGGAAGTGCGTCGCACTGCTCTGCTTTCTTTTTTCTGCGCCGCTGCCGCTGGCGATGGCCGGGTGCGCCTCGACGTACTCTTCGGCGAATGAAGCCGGCACGCTGAATTTCCTGATCGAATCCTCTCCTGTAAGTCTTGATCCGCGCATCGGCACCGATGCGCAGTCCGAACATTTGCACGGACTGATTTTCGACAGCCTGGTGGCCCACGACGCGCAGATGAATCCCATACCGGACCTGGCCGAGAGCTGGGAAAATCCCGATCCGCTCACGTACATTTTTCATTTGCGCCAGGGCGTGAAGTTTCACGACGGCCAGCCCTTCGCTTCGGCGGATGTGAAGTTCACTTTCGATTCGATCATTTCGGGCCAGGTAAAAACGCCGAAACGCGGCGCGTACGAAAATGTGCGCTCGATCGATGCACCCGATGCTGGCACGGTGATTTTCCATCTGCGCGAGCCCTCAACGTCATTTCTCTGGAACCTGACCAAGCCGGGGATTGGCATCGTGCCGAACGGCTCGGGAAAAGAGATTGCACGCAACCCCATCGGCACAGGGCCTTTTCGCTTCGCGGGCATGACTCAGGACGAAGAAATCACGCTCGACCGCAACGACAGTTATTTCGGCGAGCGAGCGAAAATCGCGCAGATACAATTCCGGATTGTGCCGGACGAGATTACCCGCGCGCTCGAGCTGCGCAAAGGCACCGCGGACATCGCCTTCAATTCGTTGAGCGCCGACAACGTGGCCACGCTGCGGAACAAATCGCAGCTCGTTGCGAATGAGAGTCCCGGGACAAGCATCGCTTACATCGGATTCAATTGCTCCGATCCGGTGCTGAGCCATCGCGAAGTGCGGCAAGCGCTCGCGTATGCGACCGACCGCACGTCGCTGGTGCAATATCTGCTGCGCGGCCAGGCGCGGCTCGCTGCGAGCCTGCTGCCGCCGAATCACTGGGCTTATGAGCCGAATGTCCGTCAATACAACTACGATCTGGCGCGCGCGCAGCAGTTGCTCGATGCGGCAGGCTTCCGGCCCGGGCCGGACGGCGTGCGCTTGCGGCTGACATTCAAAACTTCCACTGACGAGGGCGCGCGTCTGCTTTCGGAGGCGCTGGCGGACGAATGGAAGCGCGTGGGAATCGTAGTGGAACTGCGGCCGCTGGAATTCGCCACGTTCTATTCGGACGTGGTGCATGGCAGTTTTCAGATTTACACGCTGCGCTGGGTGGGCGCTTCGACGGCCGATCCGAACATCTTCGACGATGTGTTCGATTCGAAGAAAATTCCGCCGGCGGGATACAACCGCGGGCGGTACAGCAATCCCGAACTCGATGCGCTGCTAGAAGAGCAGCGCACGGAAATGAACCGGGACAAACGCAAGGCGCTGCTGTCGCAGGTGCAGAAGATCGTGGCGGAAGACGAACCGTATATCAATCTGTGGTATGTGGATAACATCGCCGTGCATCGCGCGCGGGTGACGGATGTGGCGATTGCGCCGTCGGGGGACTTCGATTTTCTGACTGCGGTGAACCTGCGGTAGGTTGCGCCGCGGTAGAAAAGGAAATTGGCGGCCGGAAGTCGTTCGCTATGTCGGCGGCGGGCGCTACACACGAAGAGAGATCCCTCGACTCGCTGAGAACCGCTCGCTTCGGGATGACACGGTTGCGGAGAGTTGGCGCGACGGCGGGCGTGGCGAGCGCTTCACTCGAAGAGGGATTCTTCGCTGCGCTCAGAGAGTGTGACGTTATTCTGAGAAACGCGAATTTCGTCGCGCAACTCGATTCTTTTCAGTATCGAGTTTCGCGCAAAATCAAAAAAGTCACAGCCTCTCAGAATGACGGCGCACACGGCAAAGAATGCAGATCCCTCGTCAGCGCGCCCGTGGCGAGCGTCCCACACGAAGAGAGATCCCTTGGCTACGGCGCGCGATCCTTACCGGATCGCTCACAACGCTCCGCTCGGGATGACACGGTAGAGGATATTGGGCGCGATGAAGGGGGAAAGCCCGCCGCTACGAACTGCTGGATTCGAAGACTCTGCGGATTTCCGTGTCTGGTAGCGCGCCTTCGCGCACGATGGACCATTCGTTGCCGTCAATGCGCACGATGGTCGAAGCCAGCGTCCCGCCGGTATCACCCGCATCGAGAATCAGGGAAAGCTTGGCCCCGAGTTGCTGCACGATTTCGTCGGCATTGCTGCAGGAAGGCCGCCCGGACAAGTTGGCGCTGGTGCCGGTAATCGGTCCGCCGGCGGCTTCAATTACCGCGGTGGCGATGCGCGAATCGGCCCACCGCAGCGCTACGCGTCCACTGTTGCCAGTCACTTTCAGAGGCAGACGATGCGTTGCTTCCACGACAAGCGTCAGGGCGCCCGGCCAGAATTTGCTGGCAAGCGTCAGAAAAGCGTCAGGAACGTCGCGCGCGAGCGAAACGGCTTGCTCGACGGAATTCACCAGAATGGGCAACGCGCGGTTTTCGGGACGGCCTTTGATCTGGAAAACGCGCTCGATGGCCGCCAGATTGAATGGGTCGGCGGAGAGGCCATAAAAGGTATCGGTAGGAATACCGATGACCCGCCCCCGCTTGATAAAACTCGCAGCATATTCAACAACGGATGGTTCAGGAGCTTCGGATGAGATTTTCAGGACTTCTACGGGCAATGTTCTCTCGCGGCGGGTTGCGCCAATAACTTACTTTCGCAAGGTAACATACGCGGGTCAAAAGGCGCAACGTAAAGTAAAAGAAGGACGTAAGAGATTTGTCAACGCTCGCGTCAATACGCCGAGAATCGGGGGCGGTCTAGTCTTGCGCAGCGCAGAAGTTTACCGGAGACCGCTGCTTTGTTAGGCTTGCGGCATGGCGTCAGGGTCCGGCATCAAACACAAGATGAGTGCAGCGGTGTCCCCAACCGAGCGCGGCGATGTAATCACCAGCCGCGAGAACAAATGGATCAAACTGTTTCGCGCAGCACTGCGCGGAACCGGGCCGAGCGGAGATGGCTTGATTGGAATTGAGGGGCCCAAGCTGGTGGAAGAGGCGCTGCGCTCGGGACTCGAAGCGGACGCGCTGCTGGTGAGCGCCACCGGCGAGCAGCATCTTCCGCAAATTCTCATGGCCGCGAGCGCGAGCGACGCGGGAATCCGGCGCGAGCGCATCTTCAAAACGACCGACCAGCTATTTGCCGGATGCGCTGGAACGGAAACTCCGCAGGGCGTTGCCGCGCTGTTTCACCAGCCACAGTGGAATCCGGAAGATGTGCTTCGCGGGCGGCCTGCGGCGGATGGCGCGCGATCCGCAGAGGAGCCGCTGGTACTGGTGATGACGGGCGTGCAGGATCCCGGAAATGTGGGCACGATTTTGCGATCAGCGGAAGCGTTTGGAGCGACCGGCGCGGTGATGACGCGCGGGACGGCCGATCCGTGGTCGCCGAAAGCGGTGCGCGCGTCGGCGGGCTCAGCTTTGAGGCTACCGCTGATGCGCGGCATGGCCATCCCGGTGCTGCTGGCGCAACTGAAAATGCACGAAGTGCAGATTGTTGCGGCAAGTTTGCACGCGGGCACGAACCATTCGCAGCGCGACCGCGACGCCCTGACGGTGCTACGCGGTCCTGCGGCGATATTCATCGGCAGCGAGGGCACGGGGCTACCGCCGGAAATCGAACACGCAGCGGACGCGACGATTTCAATTCCCATGAGCGAATCGGTCGAATCGCTGAACGCGGCGATTGCCGCGTCCGTGCTGCTTTACGAGGCAGCACGCCAGCGAAAGGAAATCTCCTAGTGGGTCTCTTTCGCGCCGTCGATCCGCACGAGACTTCGCACGCTGGCAAGCCATTGGCGGACCGCATGCGTCCGCAAACGCTCGATGAATTCATTGGCCAGGAGGATCTGCTCGGGCCGGGAAAACCGCTGCGCACGCAGATCGAACATGACGACCTGAGTTCCCTGCTGCTTTGGGGCCCGCCGGGCTGCGGCAAGACCACGCTCGCGCGTATTATCACCCAAAGAACGCGATCAGAATTTGTTCCTTTCAGCGCGGTGCTCTCCGGGATCAAGGAAATCAAGGAAGTGATGGCCAGGGCCGAGAAGGCGCGGCACTACGGCCAGCGCACGATGGTGTTCGTCGACGAGGTGCACCGGTTCAATCGCGCACAGCAGGACGCCTTTCTGCCACACGTGGAAGCGGGGAACATTCTGCTGATCGGCGCGACCACCGAGAACCCTTCTTTCGAAGTGATCGCCCCGCTGCTTTCGCGCATGAAGGTCTACGTGCTGCACGCGCTGTCGGCGGAGCAGGTGGTGCTGCTGCTGAAGCGGGCGATGGCCGACACCGAGCGCGGGCTGGGCAAAGAGCGCGTCGAGAGCAGCGACAAAATTCTCGAGCGCATCGCGGTGCTGGCGAATGGGGATGCGCGCTCGGCCTACAACACGCTGGAAGCTCTGGTCCTGGGGACTGAGCCGACCGCCGATGGCCGCTGCCTGCTTTCCGAAGAACGCCTGGAAGATGTGCTGCAGAAAAAACTGCTGCCCTACGACAAGAGCGGCGAGGAGCATTTCAACCTCATCTCCGCGCTGCACAAGTCGGTGCGCAATTCCGATCCCGATGCGTCGTTATACTGGCTGGCGCGCATGCTCGAATCCGGGGAGGATCCGCTGTATGTGGCGCGGCGCATGATTCGCATGGCCAGCGAGGATATCGGCCTCGCTGAGCCCGGCGCGCTGGCGGTTACGCTTGCGGCAAAAGAAGCATTCGAATCGCTCGGGCCGCCGGAGGGCCATCTGGCGCTGGCACAGGCGGCTGTGTACCTGGCGCTCGCGCCGAAATCGAACGCGCTGTATATGGGCTACGGAGACGTGCAGGAAGATTTGCAGCAGACCATGGCGGAGCCGGTTCCGCTGCATCTAAGGAATGCGGCCACAGGACTCATGAAAAACCTGGGATACGGCAAGGGCTATCAGTACGCGCACAACGTGGAAGAGAAAGTCACCGATATGACCTGCTTACCGCCGAGCCTGCTGGGGCGTCAATACTACAAGCCGACCGACCAGGGATTTGAGGCGCGTATCCGGCAGCGGCTGGAAGAAATTCGGCGCATCCAGAAGAAAGCTCCGGTGGAAAAAGAAAAGTGAACCGCTACCGCCCCCAGCCGGCACCGATTCGAAACTTTTGCGGCCTGTTCATTTTGCTCGCGACGCTGTTGGCTGCCGCCGCGACATTCCCGTGTGCTCTGAGGGCGCAGGAAAAGCCGATTATGGAGATCGGCCACGATTGCCAGGTGTTCGCGGTGTCGAGCAGCAACAAGATCGTTTGCGCCGTGCCGCAGTTGAAGCGCGTCAAGAAAGCAATGATTCAGCGCGCCGATATTTACGTCGCCTCCAACGGCAAAGACCGCGAGATCGTCGAGGGCGAAAAATTCATGCCCGTGCCGCCGCCGCAAAGCTACATCGTGAATGCGCTGAGTTGGTCGCCGGACGGCAGCCGCATCGCCATGAGCATGACGCAGCAAAAGCCCGTGTCCGACGAGGAGCCTTCGTCCGCTGGCCCCGCCGTGGCGCTGCTCGAAGAAGACGGACACGAAATCAAAGTGCCCGGATCGAAAGGGCGCTTCATCGAACAAGCGGCCAACGCCACGTGGCTCTCCGACAATGTGAATGTGGCCTACCTCATCGGAGCTGGGCCATACAAAATCGGGCGGATTAGCACCGCGACGGGGCAAGCCAGCACGCTTTTCGAGGGGCACACGTTCGACGCCGTGGCGTGGGACGCGGCGAAGAACCAGGCATTCGTCATTAGCTCGAACCTGAACGTGCAGAACCGGCAGGCCATCTTTGTCCTCGATCTGATGAAAGAAGGTGTGCGCGAGATTGCGCACATCGACGCTTATCAAAGTGGCTTGAACTTGTCGCCTTCGGGCAAAAAAGTTGCGTTCTTCTCCGATGGAGATGCCATAGAAGTGATTGACCTGGCCAATCCGTCGAAGCCTACGAAAGTGCGCGTGGGTATGGGCGTGTTCCAATGGGGCCGCGACGAGCGCCACGTGTTGCTCAAGCGCGGTCCGCCGGAGAAATCGGGCGAACTGATCTGGGTTGGACTTTACGACAACAGCTTCGTGCCTGCGCTGCATGGCCTGGAATACCACGGATTCGAGATCACGCCGGATGGCAGCGCGGTGGTGGTCACCGAGCCGGGGCGCAGCGTGCTGCGCATGTTCTCGCTGCAGTGATCGCGCAACTTTCTCACGCGCGTTAGTGCGCGATTCGCCGCACGTGTTCCTTCAGAATGCAGGTGTTCATTACCACAAACAGCCCCGCTTGGCGGGCTCGATCCGCCGCGGCGGGATGCATCACGCCCTCCTGCATCCAAACGGCGCGAGCGCCAATACGAATGGCGGAATCGACAATTTCCGGAACGAATTCCGAGCGCCGAAAAATATTGACGATGTCCACTTCTTCGGGAATGTCTTCGAGGCGCGGGTAGCTCTTCTCTCCCAGAACTTCGGCTTCGCCGGGATTCACCGGAATGATGCGGTATTCCGCCGACTGCATATATTCGGAGACGCCAAAACTGGGGCGTTCCGGGCGGCCGGAAAGTCCCACCACTGCGATGGTCTTGCTGGTGCGCAGAATTTGCGCGATGGGATCGCCGGAACCCAAACCGGGCTCCTTGCCAGGACCCGGATCGGATTTTTCGATTGAGTTTGTCACGCGTTGAACTTCGTCTTTCTCGATCGCTTCGAACGATTCGAGAAGGTTCGATCCTTTCGGGAATCGCGGCGCGACGATGATTCACGCGATGAATCACGCCCACCATGGGATTTTTTTAAGCTGCGCTGACGGGGCTTGAATTCGCGTTTCGGCGGCAGCTTTGCGAGCGCCTCGGGCTTGCCTTCCAGAATGCGCGAAAGCATGGCAATTTCGGCTGGATTCACTTCGCGGTACTTCCCCGGTGGCAGGGAGCCCAAGTGCAAATTGGCAATGGCTACGCGGCGGATCTTCTCGACCGGGTGGCCGGTCTGAAAAAGCCTGTCCCTCAAGACATCGCGGCTCACATCTGACAAGGTTACTTCGTACCAGGGCATTTCCTTGCCCCTCAAGCGCGAAATGCGCGCGCGGGCCGCGCGGGACAGGCTTTCAATTTCGGCGAAGGTAAGCAGGGTTTTCAGCTTCAGTTGATATATCTGCGGGAGGCGATGCGATTGCAGCATGCGATTGGCAAGATCGCCGTCATTGGTAAGAAACACCGCGCCCGAAGAGTGATATTCGAGGCGGCCGACCGGGTAGACGCGCGCGGAAACTCCGTGCAGGAAATCGCGCAGCGATGAGCGGCCCTCGGGGTCGCTCAGGGTAGCGACCGCTTCCGTCGGCTTGTTCAATAACAAGTAGACATGCTCGGACTCCGGCCGCAAAAGCTTTCCGGAAACCTTGATGTGATCGCGCGAAGGATCGGCCTTGGAGCCAAGTTCGGTGATGGTCTGGCCGTTCACGGTAACCAGCCCGGAGCTGATCAGTTCCTCGGCGTGGCGGCGCGACGCCAGTCCGGCGCGCGCGATGATTTTCTGCAGACGTTCCAGCATTCTGGCGTTCTCCGTTATCCATACTAACCGATTATCGAAAGCGAGCGCCGCCGGTTCGGATGCCATCCGTCCCTCGATCATTTCCGTGGACAGCGATTCCCGGACTTGGTAACGTCCGCCTGATAATGGGCGTCTATGAAACAGGGCCTCGGCAGTGAATCAAAAGCCGCATGGAGAGCAATGATGCGCCGTTCCTACAAAGTTCTTCTGTCGTTTGCAGCAGCCATTCTTGCCGTTCCGCTGGCGCATAGCGCCACGGTTACCGGCACGGTGAAAGGGCCCGATGGAGCACCGTTCAAAGGCGCTTTCGTGCAGGCGCAGAACACCAAAAGCCACATCACCACCATGGTGCTGAGCGATAAGGACGGCCGCTACAGTCTCCTCGACTTACCCGCCGGTGAATACAGCGTGCGCATCCACGCGGTCGGTTATCGCAGCGACCCGCACACCGGCGTCGCGCTCGGGGCCAGCCAGAAAACATCTTTCGATTTCGCGCTGCAGGAAGCGCCGGTGCGCTGGAGCGACCTTTCCTTCTATCAGGGCGACAATCTTTTTCCCCCGGGCAAGGGCAAGGAGCTCATCGAAAAGAACTGCCTGGAGTGCCACGCGTTTCAAACGAAGATGGCGGCTGTGTCGCGCGACGCCGACGGCTGGACCAAAGCCGTTGCCTTCATGCGCGACGTGATGGGCTACCGTCTCACACAGGTAAACGACGACGACGCCAAAGTGATCGCCTCTTACCTCGACAGCGTGTTCGGGCAAGAATCGAAGCTTCCCCGCGACGTCCGCCAGATGCCGGACTACAAGAATCTGGTTCACGGGCCATTTGCTGACGAGGCTATGAAGATCGTGTATGTGAGCTACGAATTGCCCGGCCCGAACCGGATGCCGTTCAGCGCCGCGCCCGATGGCAAGGGAAGCGTCTGGATCCCCTACTTCAGTTTGTCGGACTCCATCGGGAAGCTCGATCCTAAAACCGGCGAAGTGCAGGAATTCCGTGTTCCATATCCAGGATCGGCAACGATCCACTCCGCTGTCGCCGCGCCCGATGGAACCGTGTGGCTCGCGGAGCAGGAATCGGATCGCATCGGCAAATGGGATCCGGCGACGAAGCAGATCACCGAGTATCAGGACACCATGCCGCCTAACCCCGATGGCCGGACACGCCGCGGCAGCAAACACACCGTACGTATCGACGGTCAGGGCAATGTGTGGTCGACTGGCTCGCCGCTAGCAAAGTATGTGCGCGAGACTGGAAAATTCGAGCATTTCGCGGATGTGCCGTCTGCTTACGGAATCGCGCTGGCGAAAGACGGAACGGCATGGTTCGCGGAGTTCGGCTCGACCGGAAAAATCGGCAAAGTTGATCCGGATACGGGCAAAGTGACGAAATACACGGTGCCCACTCCGGACGCCTGGCCGCGCCGCATTCAAGTGGCTGACGATGGAACGATCTGGTTTGCGGAATTTGGCGAAAGCCCGTCTACGCTGACGCAGACCGGCAAGATTGCGCACTTCGATCCGAAAACGGAGACCTTCAAGGAGTACACGCTGCCTGGAAAGAGCGCCAGCCCCTACGCCTTCAATATGGATGCCCACGGCCGGCTTTGGTATTCCGACATGCATGAGGACCTTGTCGGCTGCCTCGACCCGAAAACCGGGAACGTGGTGCAGTACCCGCTGCCCTTCTCAGAGAACACCATGCGGGAATTTTTCCTCGATAAGGACGGGCGCATGTGGTGGGGCTCGCCGTCAAACAACAAGGTTGGATATTTTTATTTGACTAACTAGCGCACGTCAGCCCGCTCAGCTTACGCGCGCAAAAAAGCCGTTAGCGCTGTCGGGCGGGCTGCGCGGATTTTTGCTGCGCTGCCTTTTCCAGAATGGCTTTTTCCTGCTCCAGGTGTGCGAGGTATTCCGAGTAGGGACCCTTGAAGTCTTCGATCTTGCCACCGTGGAAATGCCAGATGCGCGTGGCCACTTCGTCGATCACATCGTAGTCGTGCGTGACGAAAAGCACCGTGCCGTCGTATTTCTGCAGCGCAATGTTCAGCGCATTGATCGATTCCAAATCCAGGTGGTTGGTGGGCTCATCCAGCACCAGCACGTTCGGCTTCTGCAGCATCAGCCGGCAGAAGATTACCCGCGCGGACTCGCCTCCTGAAAGCGCCTTGGTAGGTTTCAATGCGTCGTCGCCGCTGAAGAGCATCTGCCCGAGCAGGCCGCGCAATTCTTCCTGCGAAGCCATGGGATTGAACTGGTGCAGCCAGTCGATCACGGTGGTGCCTTTGGTGATGGACTCGGCGTGGTCCTGCGCGAAATACCCGACGGCCACGTTGTGCCCCCAATTCACCGTGCCGCCATCGACCGGAAATTCCCGGTCGGAATCGCTGATATAGCCGGGGGCGTTGCGCACCAGCGATTTCAATAGCGTGGTCTTTCCCGCTCCGTTGCGTCCCATCAGCGCGATTTTTTCCCCGCGCGAAACCGCTGCCGAAAAGCGTTGGATCACCGGCACGCCATCGTAGGACTTGGCGACGCTGCGAATTTCCAGCGGGTGCTTGCCGGAATGCTGGTCGAGCTGAAAGCGAATGAACGGCCGGGCGATATTCGACCTGGCCAGATCCGCGGTTTGCAGGCGTTCCACTTCCTTCTTGCGCGAAGTGGCCTGCGCGGAACGCGTGCCGGCCGAAAAGCGGGCGATGAATTCGTTCAACTGCGCGATCTTCTTTTCGCGCTGGGCGTTTTCCTGCTCGATGCGCGAGCGGATGGCCGTTTTGGCGAGCACCATGTCGTCGTAGCCGCCGTTGTACATGATCACTGTCTGATAATCGATGTCCGCGACGTGAGTGCAGACGCTGTTGAGGAAATGGCGGTCGTGCGAAATGACGATGAGCACGCCTTCGTATTCGCAAAGGTAGTCCTGCAGCCAATGCACGGAATCAAGGTCGAGGTAGTTGGTGGGCTCATCGAGCAGCAGCGCGGGAGGTGACCCGAAAAGAGCCTGCGCCAGCAGCACGCGCACTTTCTGGCCGCCCTGCAGCTCGCTCATGCGCCGCTCGTGCAACGAGGATTCCACATCCAGTCCGTCGAGAAGCAACGCGGCATCCGCTTCCGCCGAGTAGCCGCCTTCTTCTCCCACAATACCTTCGAGTTCTCCCAAGCGCATGCCGTCAGCATCGCTGAGCTGGTCGTGCGGCTTGGCGTAGAGTGCGTCGCGCTCTTGTAGCGCTTTCCACAGACCTTTGTTGCCCATCACTACCGTGTCGATGACGCGGTAGTCGTCGAACGCGAACTGGTCCTGGCTCAGGACGCCGAGCTTCTTCGGGCGCGTGACGCTGCCCTTGGACGGTTCGATTTCGCCGGTGAGAATCTTCATCAGCGTGGATTTTCCCGCGCCGTTGGGGCCGGTGATGGCATAGCGCCGACCGGCAAAGAACGTGCAGCTCACGTCCTCGAATAAAATTCGCGGGCCATACCGCATGGAAACGTTGTTGACGGAGAGCAAGCTTTGTATACCTGCCTGGGTGTTTTATTTCGGGGCGCTCAGTTCTCGACTCAGTCCCCCGGCAGAACCGGAACTACTGATTGCGCCTGTTACGTGGCGAAGAACGGAAGGATCACCCGAGATTTCTGTTACACACTAAGGATAGCATAAGAGCGGTGTGCCGCTAATCACCGGCATTCTAAAGGATTTCGTCCTTGGTTTCGGGGACGGCGAACAGGCCCGCAAGGGTTAGTCCGGCGACGCCGGAGAGATAGTAGCCCACATACTGCAAGCCATGGTTTTCCGCCAGCCAGGTGGCAATATAGGGCGCGAGCGATGCTCCGAAAATGCCCGCAAAATTAAACGCAAGCGAGCTGCCGGTGTAGCGCACCGACGTGGGAAAAAGCTCGGAGAGCACGGTACCAAGCGGACCGTAAGTGAGGCCCATGAGCGCGAGGCCCAAAGCCATCATGGTTACGGCGCCTGCGGTGCCCGCGACGAAAAGCGGCGCCATGATCAAACCGAAAATGGCGATGGCAACAGTGACCCAGATCAAAGTGATGCGGCGTCCGCGCTCGGCCAGAATGCCGCCAATGGGAATGGTCAGCGCGAACAGCAGCACTCCGACAAGCTGGATGATCAGGAATTTGTCGCGGCCGTAGCCGAGCGCCGTGGTTCCCCAGGAAAGCGCGAAAACCGTCATCAGATAAAACAGCACGAAAGTCGCAAGCGAAACCAGCGTGCCAACCACGAGTGCCTTCGTATATTTGCGAAAAACGGTGACCATGGGCAACTTCACTGGCTCGCGGCGGCTGAGCGCCTGCTGAAAAACAGGCGTTTCGGTGATGGTCAGGCGCACGTAGAGTCCGACCAACACGAGAATGGCGCTGGTGAGGAAAGGAATGCGCCATCCGAAGGCGAAAAACTGCGCGTCGGTCAACCACTTCGAAAGCAGCAAAAACGTGCCGCCGGAGAAGAGGAATCCCGCGGGGGCGCCGAACTGCGGAAACATGCCGTATCTGGCGCGCTTGCCCGGAGGGGCGTTTTCGATCGCCAGCAGGACCGCCCCACCCCATTCGCCACCGAGGCCCAGGCCTTGTCCGAAACGGCAGAGCGCGAGAAGCAGCGGCGCGGCCACGCCGATGCTGGCGTAGGTTGGCAGCACGCCGATGCTGACAGTGGAAATTCCCATGGTCAGCAGCGCCGCGACCAAAGTAGTTTTGCGGCCGACGCGATCGCCGAAATGCCCAAAGAGGGCGGAGCCCAGCGGGCGCGCGAAAAAAGCGATGGCAAACGTAGCGAGCGAGGCGAGCGTTGCCGAGGCCGGGTCGGTGGCGGGGAAAAATAATTTAGGAAAAACGAGAACAGCAGCGGTGGCGTAGATGTAGAAATCGAAGAATTCGATAGTGGTGCCGATAAGGCTGGCAAAGAGAACTTGCGCCGGGCGGTTAGCAGCAAGCTTTGGCGCAGAGTAGTCCTGCGCAGCGACACCAATGCCGGAAGATTCACTCAAGGCCATCAAGATTAACCCAATGAGGGTAAAGGAGGTAAATGAAGTAGGAGGAGATGGGTTGACTGCTAGATGTCCCTCGCCAATTTAATTCTTCACCGTAAACGGAATCGACGCTTCAGTCTTCTCCCACAGCAGCGCGAGCGTGCCCTGATTCCCGCCATTTGGACGCAACTCGATGCGGAACGTCTCCACCGGCTGATCGAGCGTCTTCAAATTCATTTTCGTGCGCCCGAAGTCCTGCGACTGGTCGTAGTCCTTGTGAAACTGCCCGGTTTGCTTGTTGATGATCAGCATCCATTGTTTTTCGCCGGGCAGCGTCCAGATGCTGTAGCTGCCTTTGGGCAAATTCAGGTCGCCGATCTTCAGGTCATTTTCGGTGGTAATTTTCGTGGCCCAGTTCGCGCCGGTGCACCATACCTCGCCATACGGCACCAGTTCGCCCATGATTTTTCGTCCGTGTGCCGAGGGCGCGTAGTAGTCAATGTGCATGTGGTCGCCGTCGATGTTGGCTTCCACATTCGCCGGAGGGCTTGTATATCGCGAGTATCCAAACTGCGGAAATCCGTGCTCGATACCCACGTAATGCGGCAGCGCAGCTTGCCGGTACGTCCTGGCCACCACAATAGCCCCCAGCGCCGCGATCGCAACTGCCGCAATCAGCACTTGTCGCATTTTCATGCGCGCACCTCCAAAGCCAACTTGCGCCCATTCTCTCACTTTTCGGCCCGACAGGCGCTGGCTACGGATTGGCCGTGAGCCTTTGCACTTCTAGCCACTCGCCACCAAACCATTAGGGCCGCTTAGGACCCCAGCACCTCTTTCAAAAATCGCGCCATGGCCACTTTGTATTCCGCATCGGCGCGCACTTCCGACGGGTTTTGCGGATGGGTATAACCGTGCGACGCGCCGCTGTACAGATTCACCTCGAAGTTCACCCTTGCGCCGCGCAACTGCGAAATCACCTTATCGAGCTCTGCCATCGGCGCCACCTGGTCCTCCGCTTCGTGCAGGATCAGCACGCGTCCCTTGATGTTCTTGGCCATCTCCGGCGTGAAATCGGCGAATGCCCCATGCACGGAGACGAAACCAAGCAGCGGCGCGCCCGTTTCCACCAGCTCGAGCCCGGTGGTGCCGCCAAAGCAATAACCCACCGCAGCCAGCCTTGCCGGATCGACCGTCGGCTGTGCTTTTAGCACGTCAAAGCCCGCCGTGGCCCGCGCGCGCATCAGCGGACGGTCCTTGTCATAGATCGTGATCAGTTTTGTCATTTCCGGGACATCCTTGGGAACGATGCCTTTGCCGAACATGTCCTCGGCAAACACCACGTAGCCCAGCCCTGCGATCATGCGCGCATCGGCGAGCGTGCCTTCGGAAAAGCCCGAGCGATCATGAATCATCAGCACGCCAGGACGTTTTCCCTGCCCTGCATCGTCATAGACGAGATAGCCGGAGAGCGCCGTTTCGCCGTGCGTATAATCGACCCATTGCGTTTTGATGGCCGCTCGCGCTGCGGCCGCCTGCAACAGCATCGCTACAACAATCGCCAGCCGGAACGAAACCATTCGTGCAATCTTCATTGGCTCCTCCTGAGATAGCTTTTCCTCCGGGAACTTTGGCGCTGCCTTCGCGCGCAGCGCGCCAGTTCAGCCGCTGCATTGTCGCACTTTGGCGGCGGTTGACAAGTGCTTCGCCAATCTCGCAGCGTACGCGCCTTTGTATGACCTCCCTTCGCTCTTTCATCTGATCTTCAGTTCTGTGCGTCATGGTGCAGCCAGCATTCCTGCAGCCTGCCACGGCGGATCATCTTCCCATCGGCCGGCTGCTCGATAACGAGGAGGTCATGATGAGAATTCGGGTCCTGGTCGGAACGGCATTCTGTGCGGCTCTTCTCGTACTCGGGAGTTTAGCACTGGCACACCCGGCGGAGAGCGGCTACCACCTGCTCAACAAATACGCATTCGGGGCGGCTCCCGGCGCCACGCGTGAATACTTTGACTACATTACCGTCGACTCGGCGGCGCGCCGCGTCTACTTGTCACACGGCGCGGAAGTAAAAGTCATCGATGCCGACAGCGGCAAATCCGTCGGAGAGATCAGCGGATTGAAGCTCTGCCACGGAATCGCGCTGGCCGACGAGTTTGGCCGCGGATTCATCACTGATGGCGCCGCAGGTAAAGTGGTCATCTTCGATCTGAAGACTCTCAAGACCATCGGCACAGTGGACGCTGCCCCCGACGCGGATTCCATCGTCTACGACCCCGCCTCCAAGCGGGTCTTCTCCATGAATGGCGACAGCCACAATTCCACGGTGATCGACGCCAAAACCGGCTCCATTGTGAAAACCATCGATCTTGGCGCCGGCCCGGAATTCGCCGTGGCCGATGGCAAGGGGACCGTGTACGTCAACATCGAGGACAAAGGTGAAGTGGTCGGCATTGACACGAAAACGCTCGAAATCAAATCGCATTGGCCGCTGGCTCCCGCCGGCGGAGTTACCGCGCTGGCGTTGGACCGCGAGCATCATCGGCTCTTCAGTTCCGGTCGCGAGCCTGCCTACTTTGTGGTTGTGAACACCGACACCGGCAAAGTCGTCCAGTCCTTTCCGATTTCCGCCGGGGTCGACGCCAACGCCTACGATCCTGGAACAGGCATGATTTTCGTCTCCACGCGCGAAGGCAAGCTCCACATTTTCCATGAAGATTCGCCCGACAAGTTCAGCGAAGTCGAAACGGTGAAGACCGAATACGGGGCCAAGACGCTCGGCCTCGACACCAAAACCCACCACGTGTTTGTCGACACCTCTGATTTTGGTCCGCCCCCCCCGCCGACCAAGGAGCGTCCGCACCCGCAGCCCACACCCGTTATGGGAACGTTTCGCGTTCTGGTCTACGGCAAGTAACTGGGACGCGCAGCGAAAGGCTCGGGACTCGCACACGCGGGTGCCCAAGCCTTACAACCCCGAACCTCAGCTCCAGCTTGCAAATAGCAAATGCTCAGAATCTTCCTGCATCCTTCCTGGCCTCCAGGCATCAATTCGACAGTTGTCTAAATATCGAATTGGGGCCCATCAGGGCCGCAAGCAAGGGTGAAGACCCGGAGAGAGCAGACATGAGCAAATTGAAGGGGAACGTAGCGGTGGTTACAGGCGGTTCGAAAGGCATCGGCGCGGGCATTGCCAAGGCGCTTGCTGCGGAAGGCGCGTCGGTAGTGGTGAACTATGCATCTAGCAAAGCGGGTGCCGATGCAGTTGTGGCGGCCATTACGGCTGCCGGCGGTAAGGCCGTCGCCGTGGGCGGAGACGTTTCCAAGGGAGCGGAGGTAAAGGGAATCATCGAGGCGGCCATCAAGGCTTTTGGACGGCTGGACATTCTCGTCAACAATTCCGGCGTCTATGAGTTTTCACCGATCGAAGAGGTTACCGAAGAGCAATTCCACCGGATCTTTAACATCAACGTGCTTGGGGTCCTACTTACGACCCAAGCCGCGCTAAAGTATTTGGGCGAAGGGTCGAGCGTTATCAATATCGGATCGGCAGTGAGCCGCATAACTCCACCGAACAGCTCGGTGTATACGGGGACCAAGGGCGCGCTCGACGCGATTACCGGCGTGCTGGCGAATGAGTTGGGGCCGAAAAAAATTCGCGTCAACTCGATCAATCCGGGAGTCGTTGAGACCGAAGGCACCCACACGGCGGGGTTCATCGGGTCGGATTTCGAGCGGGACATCGTGTCCAAAACACCGCTCGGCCGCACTGGTCAACCGACCGACATTGCGTCGATCGCCGTGTTCCTCGCGTCGCAGGATTCTGCGTGGCTCACCGGCGAGCAGATTCTTGCCAGCGGTGGCATGCGGTAAGCGCGCCGCGCGCGAAGGCGCAGCGAATGCCTCGGGATGAGCGCAATAGCGGCAGTTCAGTTGCGCAAGGCGAACACAAAGATGGCGTGACCGGCGGCGACGGAGATGTACTGCTTGCCATCAACTTCGTAGGTGATGGGGCCGGCGATGATGTCGCCGCCGAGATTCGCTTTCCACAGCAGTTCGCCGGTGTGCGCATTGAGCGCCTGGAAATAGCCTTCGCGGCCGCCAGTGAAGAGCAGATCCCCGGCGGTGGTCAGAATGCCGCTGGTGGTGACGTCGTGCATGTCGAAGCTCCACTTCTTTTCGCCGGTGTGCGGATCGAGGGCGATCACCGCACCGTGGCCGGCCACTTCAGTGTAGGTGTTGATTGGGCCGCGCTGCTGGCCGCCGGGCGTGTCGCCGCCGGGAATGGGGCCGGTGTTGGCGCCCGCCGTGTAGTGCTGGCCTTCTTTGTACTCCGCATCCACGCTGACGAAGATGGTGGAGTAATCCTCCCAGGCTGAGAGATACATCAATCCAGTGCGCGGGCTATAAGAGGGCGCATACCAGTTGGTGCCGCCCTGCTGGCCGGGAAAAGTGGGAGTGCCGGAGGGCTGCGGAGTGAGAATGGGCCTGCCGTAATCGTCCAAACCGCGCGCCCAATTCACCTTTACGAACGGGCGGCCGAAAAGAAATTTTCCGGTGGTGCGATCGAGCACGTAGAAAAATCCGTTGCGATTGCCCCAGAGGATGAGCTTGCGCGGCGCGCCGTTCCAGTCCGTGTCGACCAGGACCGGAACCTGCACCGAATCGAAATCGTAAGGGTCGTTGGGCGTGAACTGGAAATACCATTTGAGCTTGCCGGTGTCGGGATCGAGCGCCAGCACGGAATCGGAGTAAAGATTGTCGCCGGGGCGCTTGCTGATGTTGAAGTCCGGGCCGGGATTGCCGGTACCCCAGTAGACAAGATTCAAGTCAGGATCGTAGGAGCCGGTAATCCAGGCGGGCGCGCCGCCGTGAAGCCAATCTTCGCCTTTCCAGGTTTCGTGGCCCGGCTCGCCGGGACCGGGAATGGTATAGAAGCGCCATGCTTCGGCGCCCGTGTGCGCATCGTAGGCGCTGATGAAACCGCGAATGCCGAATTCGCCTCCAGCCACGCCGACCAACACTTTGTCTTTCACGATGAGCGGAGCGAGAGTCATGGCGTATCCCGCGTTGGCGTCGGCCACTTTAATGTTCCAGAGCGCGTGGCCATTTTTCGCGTCGATGGCCACCAGATGCGAGTCCACGGTAGCCATGAACAGCGTATCGCCGAGAATCGCGAGACCGCGGTTGACCACGCCGCAGCAGGGGCGGGCCGCAGGCGAAACGTTGAAGTGATAGGTCCAAAACACGTGACCGCTTTTCGCGTCGAGCGCGATAACGTCGTTCGGGGACTGCGTTACGTACATGATTCCGTCGACCACGAGCGGCGTGGATTCCAGCTTTTGCAGCGACTGCACCTGAAAGACCCATTTCATTTCGAGATTCTTCACGTTCGTCGGATCGACCTGATGGAGCAGGCTGTAGCGCTGGCTGGCGTAGCCGCCGGAGTAGGTGAGCCAGTTTTGCGGCTCGCTGGAAGCGTGGGTCAGGCGATCGGCGGTGACCTGGGCGCGCAGAGAAGTGGCGGCCAACGCAAAGAACAGCAAGAGAGAAACGCGCGACATTCGCGCAATCGCGGCAATCATTTCGCGGCTCATTTCACGCCCTTCAAAGTGAGCAAATAGGCGACCACATCGGAAATTTCCTGCGCACTGAGCTTGTCTTTGTAAGACGGCATGGAAGATGTGGTGACGACGGTGTATTCGCGTAGGTCGGATTTGTCGAGCGAGACCAGGTGCTCCTGATCGTCGATGAGCTGCACGCTGTAGGTGTCTTCGTTGAGGCGGCGTCCGGTGATGACTTTCCCGTTGCGCAGCACGGCGCGTACCGAGCGGTTCATTGGCAACATGGCGGCGGATGGATCGACCAGAGAGCGCTCGAGCAAATCGGCGGTGCGCAGCGCGCCAATGTCGCTCAGGTCGGGAGCCACGCGCGGGCCTTTGCCGTTCACGCGATGGCAGCTTCCGCAATTGCCGGTACCTTCGAAAAGCGCTTCGCCGCGGGTGGGATCGCCCAATTTCGTTTTGCCGGCGTCGAAGATATGCATGTTGCGGATGTAGGCGACGATTCCGGCGAGTTCGGATGGGTCAAAGTTGAAAGGCCGCATGCCGGTGCCGGGGATGCCGTTGGTGATCACCGAGCGCAAATCGCTGTCGGAAAATACATGGCGGAACTGGCCGCTGCCGAGGTTCACGCCAGGGACCTGATCGCCATTCACGCCGTGGCACCCGGTACATTGGGTCAGAAAAATTCGCGCGCCGTACTCAATGTCCGCCGGGGCATACTGCGTGGGCGGGTTTTGCGCGCGGAGTGCTTGCGCGGCTGGCAATAAAACGAAGGCAATCAGTGCGGATGAAACCAGGAACCGCAGCGGGCGTAGCTTCTGGATCTCCATCGTGGAAGCGCCCCTTTCAACCAAATTTTAGATTCCGAAAAAGATGGGCCTGGGCCGATGAATAAAATCCTCGGGACGCCGGGTAATATACACCCGCTGCGCGTAACCGCACACGTTTTGACTCAGGCCACTTCCCTATTCGAAGCAAAGCGGAACACGCGCAACTTAATTCGCCCTTGTGCCATCAAGTAGGTGTAATGTTCGGGAAAGGGTGAGCCCCTGGCAGGCGTGCGGGACCAGCCGCAGCACTGCTTTGTTCCGAGGGGAATCAGATGGCTACATATAGATTTTCGGCACGTTTTGCGCCGCGAATGCTGGCGGCTGTCCTGGGCAGCGCGGTGCTGGCTGTTTGCGGCGGCGCATCAGCGCAAATGGGCGCGGGGCCGATGGCTGCGCCGCCTTCTTCCTCGCAGCCAGCGGCTGCGCCGGCTCCGCCTCCCAAGCCCAAGCCCGCAGCGCCTCCCGTGCCACCGCGCACGACTCTGGCCGGCTCGTGGAAGCTGAACCCCAAAGACAGCGACGATCCGCAGCAGCGCGTGCGCGCCGCGGAAGCCGCCGACACGATCAACAACAATCCACGTCCGCGTCCTTATGGCGGGGGCTATCCGGGCGGGTATCCTGGCGGCTATCCGGGCGGGTATCCCGGAGGCTATCCCCCGGGCGCCGGTTATCCTTACCCGGACGAGGTGCCGCGCGGCGGAGGCAAGGACATCGAAGGAAATCCCAAGATGCAGCCGATGCTTCATCCACCGGCGCTGCTCACCGTCGATTTGAAGAATCCGGAAACCGAAGTGGACATGACCGACGACCATTTTCATCAACTGGCGATCTATACCGACGGGCGCAAACTGCCCAAGCAGACCGATGACGCCCACGAGGCCATCCTGGCGCACTGGAGCGGCAGCCAGCTCATTTCGGATGAGAAGAGCCCTCTCGGCGGCAAAATGTCGCGGACATACGAGCTGTCTAAGGACGGACGGCGTTTGTATGAAAGCGTGCATATCGATGACGGCAGATCGCCCGCCATTTCGATCCGCTATGTCTACGACGCCACCGCCGCGGATATTGAGACCGGCGCTCAGGAAGCCGATCCAGACCGGCCCGTGCTGAAGCGGAACTCGGATTCAGACGATAGCAGCTCGGCCCCCATAGCGCCGGACAACCGGCACTAAGGTTTTCCCGCGATTGAAAGCTTAGCCACGCGTGCATTGCGCGCCGGAGCGACGAGTGAAGTGCCCGCGCAAAAGCGGGGACCTTCGTGGCCATGTGGCTCCCGCGTTCGTAACACATTTGCATCTCCTCACCTCGCGAACCGTGCCAGCCTCAGCGATCTCGCTTACTATTGAATCTACAAGATGAGTCGCAGCGCAGAGATTCGCTCGCAAACGGAGAGAAGGAATTGACCGACGAGACCAAAAATCCCTGGACGGTGCTGACCAAAGCCACCGTGTACGAAAACGCCTGGATCCGCGTGGATCACCATGAGGTGCGCAATCCGGCGGGCGGCCCGGGAATTTATGGCACGGTGCATTTCAAAGGCCACGCGCTGGGCGTAGTGCCCATCGACGAAAAGGGCAACACCATACTCGTGGGCCAATTTCGATTTCCTCTGGGCTACTACAGTTGGGAAATTCCGCAAGGCGGCGGGGAGAAGGATGTGCCTCTGATTGAATCGGCCAAGCGCGAATTGCGCGAAGAATGCGGCATGTCGGCCGCGAGGTGGTTGCCAGTGCTTGGCATGGACCTTTCCAACAGCGTCACGGATGAGCAAGGAACCGCGTTTCTCGCCTGGGAGCTAACCGAAGGAACCGCGGAGCCGGAAGATACCGAAGTACTGCAAGTTGTGCGGCTTCCCTTCTGGGAGGCCGTGGACAAGGTGAAACGCGGAGAGATTCGGGACCTGGTAAGCGTCGCGGCGCTGCTGCGCATCGCGCTGATGTCCGCGCAAGGTGAACTGCCGGATCCTGTGGACAAATTGCTCTGGGGCTGAAACCGTGCGGTACGTGGTTAGACTCTCGCCAGGCCTGCAGAACATCTTGGCGGAGCAGCGAATTCGGATATAGTGTTTGCATCAGTGGCAACGACGCGGCACCGCAATAACCAGCACGCGCAAATGGACTCGCGACTCCTCCACGAACTGAAAACCCTGCTCGGCTCAGACGGCGTGCTGCACCAACCAGAGGACTTGCTGCTCTACGAATACGACGGCTCGGTGGAAGTGGCTCGCCCGGATTGCGTGGTTTTCCCGCGCAACACCGAGGATGCGGTCGCCATTGTCAAGCTAGCCAACAAGTACGACACTGCGCTCGTGGGACGCGGCGCCGGCACCGGCCTTTCCGGCGGAGCGCTTGCGCGACAGGGTGGGATCGTCACCGTTTTTTCGCGCATGAACCGCATTCTGGAAGTGGACGTAGAGAACCAGCGCGCCACGGTGCAACCGGGCGTGGTGAATCTCGACCTCAGCGTGGCGGTGGTGCACACGGGACTGCACTTCGCGCCCGATCCCTCCAGTCAAAAGGCCTGCACCATCGGCGGGAATGTTTCGGAAAATTCGGGCGGCCCGCACACGCTGGCTTACGGCGTCACTACAAATCACGTTCTTGGGCTAAGGGTGGTACTGCCGACGGGCGAGGTGGTTCGCTTGGGCAGCGAGGCCGTCGACGCGGCCGGGTACGATCTCCTCGGCGTGTTCGTCGGCTCGGAAGGCACGCTGGCACTGGTCACTGAAATTACGGTGAAACTCACGTGCAATCCCGAAGCGGTGAAGACGCTGCTGGCCGTCTACGACAAGGTAGACGACGCCACCGAAACTGTGGCCGAAATCACGCGCCGCGGCATCACGCCAGCTGCCTGCGAAATGTTCGATAGCTGGACCATTCGCGCCGTCGAGGAATACGTACACGCGGGCTACCCGATCGGAGCCGCCGCGCTGCTGCTCATCGATGTGGACGGCCTGCGCGAGGAGGTCGAGGCCGATGCGGCTGAAGTGGCGGACATTTGCCGTCTGCACCACGCGGTGGAAGTGCGTGTGGCGCGCGACGCCGCCGAGCGCGATTTGCTCTGGAAGGGCCGCAAAAACGCCTTCGGCGCGGTTGGCCGCATTTCACCAACCTATTACGCCATGGATGGCGTGATTCCGCGCACCAAGCTGCCGGAAACGCTGCGGCGCCTGGAAAAAATCGGCAAAAAATACGGATTCGAGATCGGCAACATTTTTCATGCAGGAGATGGCAACCTGCATCCGCTGATCCCGTTCAACGGACGCGACCGCGACGAGTTCCGCCGCGCCATCGCCGCCGGCACGGAGATCATTCGCACCTGCATCGACATGGGCGGCTCGATCACCGGCGAGCATGGTGTGGGCATGGAGAAGGATCACCTGATGCCGTATCTTTTCAGCGCGGATGACCTCGCTCTGATGCACCGCCTGCACGACGCCTTTAATCCCGCCGGACTGCTCAATCCCGGAAAAGTGTTGCCAAGCGGCAAAGCCTGCGGCGAAATCTATACGCGGCCTCCGCAGAACGGGCAGGCCGGTGCGCCCGCCGTTCCTGCCACGAACGCGCCCACCGCATGAGCATCGCCAGCATCACAGCTTCTTCGCGGCTCGCCGGCATTGTCGGGCCAGCGCATGTTGTCAGCGAATCACCCGAGCTTTCAGCTTACGAGATTGGCGGGCACAAACCAAGTGCGGTTGTGCGCCCCGGTAGCGCGGAGGAAGTCGCGGAAATCGTGAAGTTCGCCTTCAGCGAAAAACTGGCATTGGTTCCCTGCGGAGCGCGCACCAAGCTTTCGATGGGCCTGCCTCCGCGGCAATACGATCTCGCGCTCGATCTCACGCGGCTCGATCGCATCATCGCTTACGATCCGGGCGACCTCACGCTCGCTGTCGAGCCGGGCATGCACCTGCACGCTCTTGAAAAAGTGCTCGGCGAGCACAAGCAGTGGCTTCCGCTGGCTGTTCCGTATTTCGCGCAAACCACCGCGGGCGGAGCGATCGCGTCGGGTGTGGACACACCGCTGCGCCAGATGTATGGCACGGGCCGCGATTACGTTCTCGGCCTAGAATTTGTCACTGGCGAAGGCGTCGCGGCAAAAAGCGGCGGACGCGTGGTGAAAAACGTGAGCGGCTACGATATGCACAAGCTGATGATCGGCGCTCTGGGCACACTCGGCGTGATCACGAAGATCAATTTGCGCACGTTTCCGGTGCCGGTGGACACGCGCGTATTTGTGGCGAACTTTGATTCCGCGGCGCGCGCGATGGAACTGCGGCATCGCCTCGCGCGCTCCCCGCTCAGGCCGATGTCGCTAGAAATTCTCAGTCCCAGTGCCGCGGCGATGCTCGCCAGCGACACCGCTTCGCGGCTTGTAACCGAGACCCACCCGGCGGACGTGCTGCAACTAGAGCAGTGGGCGCTCGTTGCTGAATTTTCCGGCAGCGAACAGGTTCTGGCACGCTGCGAACGCGACTTCCGCCAGATGGCGGGCGAATCCTCCGCCGCGCAGGTCACTACGGTTACTGGTGAAACCGTCTCGCCGCTTAGCAGCCGCGTGCGCGAATTCATACCAATTGCGCTGTCATCGTCGCCAGCAACAACAATTTTGAAGATGAGCGTATTGCCCACGCGCATGACGCAGATGCTTGCGATTGCCGAGCAAGCCGCTGAACTCAATTCTCTTGATGCAGCCGCGATGGCGCGCGGCCTTGGCGTGATCTACTTCGCGCTTTTGCCCGCCGACCGCGGTGAAGAATCGCGGCGCCGTGCGATTCAGGCCACCGACCACATTCTCAACGAATGCGCCAAGCTCGATGGCAACGCAACGATCCCGTGGTCGCCCGCGGAATGGAAATCCGCGCTGAAAGCGTGGGGTCTCCCGCGAGCTGACTTTGACCAGATGCGCAAACTCAAAGCGGTCTTCGATCCTGGCGCCGTACTCGCACCGGGCCGTTTCGTGGGAGGGCTCTAGCGCGATGCCGCTTCCGCCGCTTGCCCCCGCGTCGCACGAAGACGTTCCGGTGGATGTTTCCGCCGGACCGAGCGGCTTCTCCGGTCCCGATCAGCCGCAATACTCGGTCTACTCGCACTGCGTCCATTGCGGTCTGTGCCTGAATCACTGCCCCACGTACCGCCTCTGGGGACGCGAAGCGGATTCGCCGCGCGGGCGCATCCGGCAGATTGAATTGGTCGATCAGGGCAAACTCGAACTCGGCGACGCTTTTGTCACGCACATCGACCGCTGCCTGGACTGCCGCGCCTGCGAAACGGCCTGTCCTTCGGGCGTGCACTACGGTGAGTTGGTTGAAACCGCGCGGGCACAGATCGAACAGCACTACAAGCGGCCGCTTTTTTCGCGCATCGCGCGCAATTTCGTGTATCGCGACCTGCTGCCTTTCCCAAACCGCATCGCTACCGCCGCAAAATTTCTGCGCTTCTACCAGCGCTTTGGTTTGGCGACTCTCGCGCGCAAAAGCGGAATTTTAAAATTGCTTGGTTTGCAGGATCGAGAAAAACTTCTGCCGCAAATCGACTCGGAATTTTTCTTTTCGGACCTTGGCAAGACCTATCCCGCGCGGGGAAAGCAACGCGCGCGCGTGGCGCTCTTTGCAGGATGCGTTGCGCAGGTCACGTTCAGCGAACTCAATCGCGCCACCATTCGCGTGTTGCAGGCGAACGGATGTGAAGTGGTGGTTCCCGCCGCGCAGGTCTGCTGCGGCGCGCTGCCCAATCATGCAGGCGTGCGCCATGTGGCCCGCAATCTGGCGCGCGCGAATTTCGCCGCCTTCAACCTAGCGGAATTCGACGCCATCCTCACCAACGCCGCGGGCTGCGGTTCGACACTCAAGGAATACACGCACCTCTTCGAAAAGGATTCCCCCGATTACGCCAAAGCCGATCAGTTCACCGCAAAAATGCGCGACGTCACCGAATTCCTCGACGAACTCGGCTTAAGCGCGAAACTGCGCAGCGTTCCGCTACGCGTCACTTACCAGGATTCCTGTCACTTAGCGCACGGGCAGAAAATTCGCGAAGCCCCGCGAAGGCTGATTCGCGCCGTTCCAGGCGTGGAACTGGTGGAAATGCCGTTGGCGGATCAGTGCTGCGGCTCAGCGGGCGTGTACAACGTGACGGAAACCGAAGCGTCGCTCGAACTGCTGTCGCGCAAAATGGACACGGTGAAGACCACGCAAACGCAGGCCATGGTCACCGCAAATCCCGGCTGCATGTTGCAGCTTCGCGCCGGCGCTGCCATCCATGGCACCAGCCACGAAGTGTTGCACGTGATCGAACTACTCGATCGCGCCCTCACAGATGAACGCACCAGCACCGCAAAATAAATTGCTATCTTGGCGGCAAACGAAGCGAGGGCATACATCGAATGGCGCACTCAACGCGGAGCGAGCATTGCGCGAACGCCTTTCGTGTACGAGTCAGTGCTTCGCGCGAATGCCGGGCGAAGACTTTTTCGCCGAGCCAGGATGATCCGCACTGGGAAACTGATTTCGCTCCCAGATGATTCTGAGTCCCTCAAGCGTGAGGTGCTCGTCGGTGTGTTCAATATGCTTTGAGCCTCCGGCCAGCAGGGTCGCGAATCCACCGGTGGCTATAGTCTTGGCGGGCGAGCCGAGTTCGGCTTTCATACGCGATAAAACTCCGTCAATCATATCCACGGTGCCGTAATACAAGCCGGATTGAATATGCGCAATAGTGTTTGTACCGATCACTTTTCCCGGATCCTTGATTTCCACTCGAGGGAGCCGTGCCGCACGCGAAAATAACGCCTCGGCGGAAATTCCGAGTCCCGGAGCGATGGCGCCGCCGAGGTACTCACAGCGCGCGGAAATCACGTCGAAAGTGGTCGCGGTACCAAAATCGATGACGATGCACGGCCCGCCATAGCGCTCAAAGGCGGCCACCCCGTTGACGATGCGGTCCGCGCCCACTTCGAAGGGATTGTCGACCAGCACGGCCATCCCGGTCTTCACGCCAGGTTCGATGAACAGCGGCTTTTTGCCGAAGTAGCGGCGCGCCATCTCCATGAGTATGCGATTGAGGGGCGGGACCACCGAGCTGATGATGATGCCGCCGATTTCGTCCGGCTTGAGCCCGGCCAGAGTGAACAGATTGCGGGTGAGAATTCCGTATTCGTCGACGGTCTGATCGCGCGCGGTGGTGAGCCGCCAATTCGCGACAAGTTCCTTGCCGCGGAAAACGCCGAGAACGGTGTTCGTGTTGCCGACATCGAGCGTCAGGAGCATCTTTGGCCTCCGCTACAATCAATGAGAGAGCTCGCGGGAAAACTACCGCGGGGTACGAACCTGCGACCAAGTCTTATTATGGCGGGAACGTGAGTGCGTCGCTCGCGTCAACGTCCTGTGCGCCGCCGCGTCAACTTCTGTCCGCCGCTTACCGTGGCGACTCGATACGGCCACCTCATCGCGTGGTCGCTTCGCGGCGGAGCGCCTCGGCAAGCTCGGCACTGGATACCGTCGCGGTGCGCCGCTTCATCACCACAATGCCGCCCGCATAGTTTGCGAGATGCGCGGCCTCAAGATACGAGGCGCCAGCAGCCAGGGCCAGTGTAAAAACAGCAATAACGGTGTCGCCGGCGCCGGTGACGTCCACGGGCGCGTCCGAGCCATAAATTGGGATGTGCTTCACAACTGCTTCCGCATCGCCGGGCGATTCGCGCTCGAAGACGGCCAAGCCGTCCTTGCCGCGAGTCACCAGCAGCGCTTGGAGATTCAGCTCTTTCACCAGTCGCACGCCGAGTTCTTCGAGTTTGGCGACATCGTGGCCGATCTGCTGGTGATAAACCGCTTCCACTTCCGGCTCATTTGGAGTAGCGGCAGTAATACCCGCGTCCGCGTATTCAAGAAGCCGATAGCGCGAGTCGAGTATGCAGCGCTTTGGGTTCAGCTTGCGTGCCAATGCCGGAGTTGCCGCGCCAAAGCCATAGTCGGAAATGATCAGCGAGTCGGCCGAGCGCGCTGCGTGGCGCGCTTTGCGCTCAATGGCGGAGCGCACGTTTTCCGGAAGCATGCCATTGGGCTCTCGATCCACACGCAAGACCTGTTGTTCGGTAGTGTGTGTCCAGCCGGCCAGATAGCGAGTTTTGGTAGCGGTAGTCCAGTCGCGCGACCGGACAACGCCACTGGTGCGGACGCCTTTCTGACGAAAATATGCCAGCAGTCTTTCGCCGCCTTCGTCATCTCCGACGACCCCCACAGGAACAACCTGAGCGCCCAGCGCGCCTAGATTATTGACGGCGTTGGCAGCTCCGCCGGGATAAACCTCGCTTTGCCGATGCCGCAGGATCAGTACAGGCGCTTCGCGCGAAACACGCGAAATTTCACCAGAGACGAATTCGTCGAGAACGAAATCGCCGACCACGGCAATCGTTTGGCGCGGGAAAGCGCTGACTATATCGAGCAGCCGGCTAAGGTCGACGCTTGCATCTGCCACGGCTCCTGGGGTCGATTTGCTTGCGCGATGGGCTTTCTTGCGGACTGGGCTCAATCGGGTTCCCTTGGACAACGTGAATTACGAAAAAATGTGACGCGAAAAAATATCATACCGACGCTGACGCGGCAAACATAGCCCAACGCGGGAGTCTCACATTCCGGAGCTTCGTCGCTGCGCATCACCACCGAGTATCAATCCGAAAGACTGCCTGAAATCACACGCATGCCATCGCTGGCTGTGAGTTTGTCACGGAATTTTCACGCCTCGTTTTTAGTGTTTCACGGATAAGTCATCAGTGAGTAATCGTGCTCGCGCATTGTCGCGCGTGCAGTTGTTAGTCCACCCCACCTTGCGGTGAAAAGGAGAGTTCATGTCGCTGAAGCATCTGCTACGGGTGTCGCTCGAGCGAGTGCGCGTGGCGTTTGTGGCCATGACGGTGTTGCAAGTGAGCCTGGCGGGACCCATCGCGGCTCCGCTACAGGCTCAAGAGGACAGCAAGACCACCAGCCCCATCAAGCACGTGATCGTGATCATCGGCGAAAACCGCACGTTCGATCACATATTCGCGACCTACAAGCCGAAAAAGGGCGAGAGCGTGAAAAATCTTTTGTCGGAAGGAATCGTTAATGACGACGGAAGCCGGGGACCGAACTACTCCCTTGCAGAGCAATTCTCAGCGAAAGACACGCACGCGGAAAAGTATCAAGTAAGCCCGATGAACAAGTCGGTTTACAAAACTCTGCCGCCACCGTTGACCGGCGGTCCGTCGGACGTTTGTAAGAACAATGGAATCTGTTCTGTATCGGACGCCGAAGCTTCCGAAAATGGCTTGCCTCTGAATCCGCCCACTTACTACGAATCGATGACGCAGGGTGGGACCGAACAGTCTTCAGGCGTTCCCGATACCCGGATTCAGAATGTGACGGATTTAGACCCCGGCCCCTTCCAGCTTACTTCCAGCACATTCCCTTATAACTCCTACGCGGCGAGTCCGGTGCACCGCTTCTACCAGATGTGGCAGCAACTCGACTGCAACTATTTCACGTATTCAACAGTGGGAGATGCGAGCGGCTGCAAGGCGGACCTGTTTCCCTGGGTGGAAGTAACGGTGGGAGCGGGAACCAACGGCAAGCCACAGCCGACGGGCTTCAACGAGGCGTCGACCGGAGAAGGCTCGACATCGATGGGCTTCTACAACATGGACCAGGGAGACGCTCCGTACCTGGAGATGCTGGCGGACAACTACGCGATGAGCGACAACTACCATCAAGCGGTGATGGGCGGTACTGGCGCGAATCACATCATGATGGGAACGGGAGACGCCATCTGGTTCAGCGACGGAAATGGCAATCCGAAGACGCCGCCGCACAACGCCGTGGTTCGCCAGGGTACTTCGCTGCAAGGTACGGTGGATGAAATCGAAAATCCGAACGCCCAGCCAGGCACGAACAACTGGTACACCGAGGATGGTTACGGCGGGGGCGGTCCGAGCTTCGTGCTCGGCAAGCCCGGGACGCCGGTGTATGGCGGCGGCAGCTACAGCAACTGCTCGGATTCGGATGCGCCGGGCGTGACTGCGGTGCTGAATTTCCTGGCCACGTTGCCGTACGAAGTAGATCCGCACTGCGATCCAGGCCACTACTACCTGCTGAACAACTACAATCCTGGCTACTTCGGCGACGGGTCCAATGCCTACACTGACACGAATGAGCAGAACACGCCGTTCACGATTCCGCCTTCGAATGTGCGCAATATTGGCGATGCGCTGCTGGAAAAGAACATCTCCTGGGCCTATTTCGGAGATCAGTTCAATGCGTATCTGAACGACAAATACCAATCGAATTACGGCACGGTTGGGACAAATAGCGATCAGTACTGCAACATCTGCAACTTCTTCCAATATTCCACTTCGATCATGACCAACGCGGCGGTTCGCACCGCGCACCTGAAGGACACGGTCGATCTTTACGCGGACATCCAGAACGGGACACTACCGGCCGTTTCATTCGTGAAGCCCAGCGGGTGGGTGGACGGGCACCCGGCGTCTTCTAAGCTGGATTTATTTGAAGGATTCGTGAAAAAGATCGTCGATGAAGTGCAAGCAAATCCCACGCTGTGGGCGAGCACTGCGATCTTCATCACCTTCGATGAAGGCGGCGGCTACTACGACTCAGGCTACGTGCAACCGCTCGACTTCTTCGGCGACGGGACGCGCATTCCGCTGATGGTGGTGTCACCGTTTACGAAGCCCGGGCACGTTTCGCACGACTATACCGACCACGTTTCCATTCTCAAGTTCATCGAGCGGAACTGGGACCTCGATCCACTCACCAAGCGCAGCCGGGATAATTTCCCCAACCCCAAATACAACAAGAAGGTCAGCCAATACGTGCCGACGAACAGCCCGGCGATCGGCGATCTGTTCGATCTGTTCGATTTCAGCAAGAGCAAGTAGCGGATTGCGTTGTCCAAGTGGGGCCGGTACGGCGGCGTCCGGAGCGGCCCCACTTTTCTATTGACCTACCAATCGTTCATGGCAGCGAAAGGGACAGCGTTGAGCGCAGTTCTTGCCGTGCCAGCGGGTTGAATCCAACATGAGAAATGCGAAGCGGATTGCGTTTTTTCTTGGTGTTTTCGTTTGCTGCGGGGCTAGGCCGGTGCACGCACGCCAAGACAACATGGGCGACGCCGAGATACGAGAAGAAGTGAAAGAGGCGCTAAGCCAGAGTCAGCCGGAGTTGGGTCATTCAGAGACTTCAATCAAGTCTCGAAAGGACCTGGAGCAGATGCTGTCGGTGGTGCAAGAAAAAGGCAACGGCAAGCAGGTCTACTTCTACGAAATGGACTCCCAAGGAAACGCTCTCGATGCGCCCAGAACATCGATCGCGGCGGTGGTGCATTCCACGGGGAATATCAACCGGCTTTACAGCTTTGAAGGCTCGCGGCAGTTTGCCGCGTTTTCAGAAGAGTTCAACCGTTTCATTTCGACGCTGGAGGTGTCGATCGGCCGGCGCGACGTGCTCGGACTGGCGAAACTGTTCCTGGAATCCTCTGTGGCGGGAAATCCGGGCGACATTCTGACAAACGATCTGGATCTGCGGCTGGCAGTGCAGAACTGCTATTTCAATATGTACCGGGACGTGTGGAAAATGCTGGATGCCTACAGCCGATGGTGGGAACAGTTTCGGGTGAGCGCCCCGGAGCTCGCGCCAAAGATCGGCATCAATGGTTCGGGTGATTACGATTTAGACTTGCATACGCTACTTACACGTGATGGAGAACATCCGCAGGTGCAGGAGATCAAGTTGACCATTTCGCGCACCGGAGAGTTGCACGTCCGCGATATTCGCGCTGTTTTCCCGGACCAGTCGCGATGGATGTTCTACGATTTCCCGCTGCCAAAGCCGGAAACCTGGCGCTAGCGAGACGCAGATTCGCGATGGACCGGAATCGCTGGCGGCGGTTTCGGCCCGGTATATTTCAGGATCCAGATGCCCTGGCTGCGATCGGACATGTAGATGTAGCCGCGGGTATCCACGATGACGTCCGCGCCGTTAGAGGTGCCGCCGCCACCGTCATTCGGCTTGCCAGCGCCCTTGGCGCGATTGGGCGGGACGAAATAGCCGATTTCCTTGGGCAAGCGCGCGTCGGAAATATCGAAAACGCGCAGCCCGGCGTTCGTATAGGTCATGTAAAGAATATTGTCCGAGTGATCCACGGCAGGATTGTGGAAGAGCATGTTGACATTGTGCGCGCCGAAGCCATTGCTGCGGTCGCAAAAATCGTGCCAGGGAGAATCCGGCGGAGGAACCGGCACGGAAAAGAACGAAAGAATCTTGGGCTTAGCGGGGCTGGAAACGTCGATCAGAGAGGCCTGGCTTGGGCCGTCTTCGCAGCCACCTTCGGAATTGGTCTCGACGATCCCGCGCGAAGGAAACGGCAGCACAGTGTGCACAGCAAAAAGCAGGTGGTAGGGCGGATCGAAGGTGAGTTCGCTCACTTCTTTGGGATTCTTGATGTCACTGATGTCGAGAATGACCATCTTGTTGTCGAAGCCAAGATAGAGGAGGTTGCCCACCGGCACCGGAGGGCCGTGCAGGCCGTGACCATGCGGCCATGCGGTGTTCATCGCGTTGGGATCAGGAAGCTTTAATTCGGGAAGCGCCCAACGGGAGACTTCGACAGGATGCTCGGGATCGCTGTTGTCGACGATCTCGAGGATGTTGCCCGAGTAGCCCCTCACACCTGCGGAGAGATAGACATATTTCCCGCCGTAATAGCCGTCGCGATGAGTGCCGAGCCCGCCAGTGTGATATTGACCGAGCCTTTTCGGATGGATGGGATCGGCGAGGCTCCAGGTGACGAAGCCGTCGTCCCATGGTGCGTTCGGATCGGTATCACCACCGAACTGCGAGCGTTCCAGGCCAGTGATCATTTTTCCATCGGCGATGTCCACTTGGCCGGTGCGAGTATTTTTGGGCCCGGGAAGCCAGTTGACGACGGTGGGATCGGCGGGATCGGTGATGTCAAGAACGGCCCACCCGCGATCGTTCTGCGCGCCCGAGTACATGTACCACTTGGAGCCTACCTGCTGAATGGACATCTTGAAGGGTATGTGGTTGTCCATGGTGGTGAAACCGACAGACTCGACATTCTTGGCGTAAGCGCCCGGCGGAAGCGGGCGTGGCGAGTTCGATTGCTTGCCGTTTGCGAAAGGCGACACCGAAAAGAGAAACGCAGCAAATCCGAGCACGCCTGCATAAACCGCACGATGTTTTGTCACGTTTAGCTCCTGGCTACGCACCCAGATAGGCGTTCGCCGACGTGGTGTTCGGCCGTGCCAATCAGTGCGGCGGTTATCTTAACGCAGCACGGTTGATCTGCATAACCTCTGGAAACGGTTTATCGCTTAACGGGAAGAAGGAGGCAAACTGAGCGAGTTGCTGACGGTCAGGTCAGAAACACGAAGCCTCGACACGGTCAGTTCGTCAATATGGACGGATTTGAATCGTACGCGACCGACGAAAAGCTTGCCGAGTACCAGGCGACCAATGGCCAGGGATCCAATGGCAAGCGCTCCGATAGCAAAAGCGCCGATGGCCAACGCGCCGGCAGCTCCAGCACCCGTTGAGATCGCGCCGGCGGCCGCGCCTTTCACTTTGACGGATCGGGTCATCTTTCACCATTCCTTTCGAGAAATCCTTCGGCGGACCACACGTGCTAGGCTTGGTCGTAAGCCGTTTTAAGCCCTGCAATATCGATTTTATTCATCTGCATCATCGTACACAGCGGCGCTTGAAAACACCAAGGTAGACTGGGGAATGCTATATACAGCGTCCCGAGCGGCGAGGAGCGAGAGCAAAGATTTAGCGAGGAGGGATCAGCTTTCGCGCCAAAAGTTCCGCAACCTGCCACAATTTTCAAATCTGGCTCCGAATTAACTACGAATTGGTTACTAAGCTTTGCGAACCATCGGTATATCTGCGGCTAGGCGGCCGCGATCTAGGGTAGATACCCTATTTGCATGGGCGGTCGTGTGTCCGCCCACGAACTTGGCACACCACCCGATGACCATAGACAACGAGTTCACAGTGCTGGTGGTTGACGACTCGCCCGTTGCCCGCAAGCTTGTGGAACTGACCCTGCCTGGGGACGAGTACCTGCTGCTGTTCGCCAAAACGGGCGCGGAAGCACTTGATTTCTATACGCGTTACCGGCCTGCGCTGGTGATCACCGACTGGCTTATGCCCGATTTCAGTGGCATTGAACTGTGCCAGCGCATCCGGCAGGAGTCGAAGGGATCTTATACCTACATCATTTTGCTCTCGGGCGTGTCGGAGAAGGCGGAAGTGGTGCGCGGTCTGTTGGCCGGGGCGGACGACTACCTGACCAAGCCCTTCCATCCTGAAGAACTGCTGGCGAGAGCGAGCGTAGGGCGTCGAACCGTCGCGCTGCATCGCGAAATCGAAGAAAAGAACCGGCAACTCGAACAACTGGTTGTGACCGACGGACTGACGGGTATGCCCAACCGGCGCGCCATGGATGAATGGGCCGGGAGGCAGTTGAGCGGGGCCATGCGGCACGGATTTACGTTCTGGGCCATCATGGCCGACCTGGACAATTTCAAAAATATCAACGACACCTGCGGCCACAGCGCGGGTGATACCGTGCTGAAAAAATTCGGCGAAATTCTGATGGAGAACATCCGGCGCTGCGATATGTGCGCGCGTATCGGTGGCGAGGAATTTCTGATCATTCTCACACACGTGGACAAGGAGGGAGTGGTCCGCGCAGTCGAACACGTGCGCAAGCTGTTTGAGTCGCACTCCTTCACGTTCGGCAAGAATACCTTGCGCGTGACGGCCAGTTTTGGAGTGGCGCGTCTGCCAAGCGGCGCTTTCATGTCCTTCGAAGAACTGGTGGCGCACGCAGACTCGGCCTTGTACGCCGCCAAGCGCAAAGGCCGGAATAAAGTCGAGATCGCCGCGGTCGAGGAATCGACTGCCACCACGGCGGACTCCCCACAAACCGCTACGCAGCAACATTGATGCTATTCGATATACTATCCTCCGGCGGGTAATCGGCCGACATTTTAAGCCGATCTCCAAAGCGCGAGGACTTCCCTTCCTGTGATAGCCTTTCCGATGGACGAACCGACTTCTCCCGCATCCGAACCTGAACCACCGCGCGGGCCATCTCCCTCTCTGTTCCCCATGCAGGGCCAATCCCCCGTGTTTTACGGGCCGAACGGGTTGCGCGCCGGATGGCGACTGCTGGCGTTTCTGGCGACTCTGTCCGTGCTGTTTTCGGCGGTGATGATGGCCCTGCGTTTTTTTCGCCACGCCCCGTTTCGCGGCGAAATCACACCCGGCGCGGCTCTTCTTGGCGAAGGTGTGCCGTTGCTGCTGGTCTTGCTGGGTTCGTGGATCATGTCGCACCTGGAACGGCGTACGCTGGCGGATTACGGGTTGCCCGCGTGGGGCGCGTTCGGTGCGAAATTCTGGTTGGGCGGAGTTTTCGGGTTTCTCTCGATCAGCGCGCTGCTAGCGGCTATTTACGCTGCCCACGGCTTTCACTTAGACGGGCTAGCTCTTCGCGGCGCGAGCCTCTGGAAGTACGCGTTGCTGTGGGCGGCGGTGTTCGTGGTGGTGGGGCTTTTCGAGGAATTTTTCTTTCGGGGATATATGCTTTTTACGCTGACGACCGGAATAGGGTTCTGGCCGGCGGCGCTCGCGTTGTCAGCCTTATTCGGATACGTGCATCACGGAAATAGCGGCGAAACGTGGCTGGGAGCGTTCAACGCAGGGTTGGTGGGGCTGCTGTTTTGTTTGCTTCTGCGGCGCACGGGTGACCTCTGGATGGCCATCGGGTTTCATGCGGCGTGGGATTGGGGCGAAACCTATTGTTACGGGGTGGCAGATAGTGGGCAAGTTGCGGCGGGCCATCTGTTAAACGCGAGCTTTGCGGGGCCGCAATGGATCACGGGTGGAACGGTCGGACCGGAGGGCAGCTACCTCTGCACCGCGCTGCTGGTTGTTCTGTTCGCTATCTTTGCTGTTCTACTACGAACGGTGAAATATCCGAATCCGGCGTCAATTACCGGCAGAGTGAGTGGGGCACCTGCTTTCGACCTATAAAATCCCTCCGTCTGGGGGATACGAAGAAAGCTAGCTTCGTGACCCAAACGAGAGCCAATCTCGATCTCGGCGAGGTAGTTCTAGAACCATCTGTTATTCTCTAAGGAACACTATTGCCGCAACTTTCCCGCTTTTTCTTTACTCCACGGGATACCCAATTGATAATTTTCACGGTGGAATGTGGGGGCAAATTGCGGATTTGGATTGTACGCGCCGCAAGCGACACGAGCCGTTGATCTAAAAACGGGAGCGGCCTCAACGCATAACCCGTCCGGCGAATGTGGCTGAGTTTTAGCGGGGTTTTGTTCGTTGAGCCGCAAATTCGAAATTCTGCAGAGTGAGGACAAATGAGACGTTCTGATCTGGTGCGCAACCCAACAAAGGGCAAGACTCTGCGCACGTCGCAGATTGTTTTCGGTGAAAGGCAGCACCTGTTGCGCGTGCTCGATTCGGTCGAGCGCAGCGCAATGCCCAATGCGCGCCTCGATCAGGAGCGGCGGGTTATCGAACAGTTAATCCACGCACGCACCCAAGAACTAAATCGCATCAATCCCAACTGGGACGAGAAGATCGGCACGGTGCTGAGCGCCGAGGTAAAGCCCGACGTGCTGGACCAGCTTTCGCGGCTCGCTCCGCGTGAGGATTTCTACCTGCTGCGGCTGATTAGCGAACACCCGAAAGTCACGGCGAAGACTCTGGCGCGTCTGTCGCACCATCCCTATTCGGCCATACGCGAGAATATTGCGCGCCATCCGAACAGCGACGCGGCCACCCTATCCCGCCTGAGCCGCGATCGCTCGCAACCGCTCTGGTATCTGGTGGCTTTCAATCCCAACGCCCCTTCCCCGCTGCGCAAGAAGCTGCAGGAGCGCATGCGGCGGCTGGGCGAGAAGTCCGCCACCCAATAGCCGCTTCGCGTCCGCATCACCGGCGAAGTGCCAACCGTTGCGGACAGTAGCCAAATTGGCTCTTTACAGGTTGATCCGGTAATCTATATTGGCCTGCAGGAACGAGCCAATGCTGCCACTGCATCTACAGCCCGAAAGCCATATTCCTTTGTACGTCCAGCTAAGGGATCAACTGCGCGCTTTGGTGCACTCGGGAGAACTGCGCACCGGCGATCGCATACCGGCTAGCCGCGAACTTGCCGGACAACTGGGAGTGCACCGCACCACGGTGGCAAATGCCTACGCTGAGCTCGAGTCGGAAGGGCTTATCCAGGGCCACGTAGGACGCGGCACCTATATTCGAAAAGGCACGGTTCGGCAGTTCTCACCGCCTCCTCGCGAGAACGGAGACGGAGGCCCACTGCGCTGGGAATCGCTTTTCGCCGACGAACGCGGCGAGGAAGGTCTCAGCCGGATGATGCCGGAAATCCCGCCGGGGGCGATTGCCTTCACCATTGCGCGTCCACCGGACGAGTTTTTCCCGGTGGAAGAATTTCGCCGCTGCTGCAACTTCGTGATGAGGCGTGAAGGCCGCCGCGTGCTGCAATTCGGCCCAACCGATGGCCACGAGCCTTTCAAGGAAGCCTTGATCGAGATGCTCACCGCGGAGGGGCTGAACGTGCGCGCGGAGCAGATTCTGGTTACGAATGGCGGTCAACAATCCATTGACCTGCTCTGCAAAACGTTCCTCCGGCCGGGCGACACAGTGGCTCTCGAAAATCCGGCGTACCCAGGTGCCATCACTATTTTCGCGGGCGCTCGCGTGCGCACTCTGCCGGTAAATGTCGAGGCACATCAGTCGAACGGCAAGGTCGGGCTAAACAACTTGGGACTGGATATTGACGCGCTGGAAGGCGTGCTCATGCAGAACCGGGTCAAATTCATATTGCTGACCCCGGATTTCAACAATCCCACGGGCACTGCGCTCCCACTTACGCAACGGAAGCGCCTGCTCGACGTTGCCTCGCGCTACCAGGTGCCGGTCATTGAGGACACCATCTATTCACGATTGCGTTTCCGCGGCAATCCGACGCCGACGCTGCGCGCGCTCGACCGCTTTGGCAACGTGATCCAGATCGACAGTTTTTCCAAAATCGCTTTCCCGGGGCTCCGTGTGGGCTGGTGCATCGGGCCGGAAAGCGTGATCGAGCGGCTGCGCCTGATAAAGCAGTCGACCGACTTGCACACCGATCAACTGGCGCAGGCGGCCATGGCGGAATTTATTCGCCGAGGTCATCTTGCCCGCCATATTGTGAAAATGCGCAAGGTCTATCGCAGCCGGTTGGAGGCGCTGGAAGCGGCGCTGGAAGAGTACATGCCGGAAGAGACCCTTTGGACCAAGCCGGAGGGCGGCATGTGCCTCTGGCTGACCCTGCCGGCTGGATTCGATGCAGCCGAGTTTCTGATTCACGCGCGCGAGCGCGGAGTGCTGTTCATCCCGGGACGCTATTTTTACGTCCAGCAACCTCAGCCGAACACGTTGCGCCTGGGATTCTCGGCGATCGACGAAAAGCACATTGAGCAAGGCGTCCAGATTCTCGCTGATACGCTGAAGCAGGAACTCCGCAAGCGACATCGCGGGGCGCGGATCGCAGCGGCTGGACGTGTGGCCCTGATATAACGCAGATCTAACGGTTGGGACTGATTTAGGCGCTCGGCGGGGTTTGTGGATCGCAAGCGTTACGATCGCATCGGAGATGAATGAGACTCGAGCCTGGCACTGAAAATCCTTGCTTCGGATGCGGCGCGGCAAATCCGCGCGGAATGAAGCTCGTATTCGAGCTGGACGAAGCAGCACAGCGCGTTCGCGGGGAATTTCGCGTGGGCGCGGAATTCCAGGGGGGGCCGGGATTCGTCCACGGCGGGATTATCGCCACGCTCCTCGACGAAGTAATGGGCAAAGTGAATCGGTTCCGCAAAGTCCGCGCGGTGACGGCGGAGTTGCAGGTGGAATATTTGCGGCCGGTGCCCGTCGAGACCGACCTGGTAGTGGAAGGTTGGGAAGTAGAAAAGAAGGATCGCAGTCTGTTCCACGTTGGAGAAATTCGCAGCGCATCCGGCGCGGTGCTGGCGCGCGGCAAGGGCCGCTTCGTCGAGATTGATCCGGACCGCTACTACGGCGAGCGCGCATCGCGCAACAAAGCACAGTCCAAGCCAAATACGGCTTGAGAAAGCGATCGCGCTGGCAAACAATCTTACTTAGAGGGGCTGGATAAGGAGCAAACCATGGATTTGATGAACAACAATTTGTGGCGAGTGAAAGTCGGTCTGGCGGAAATGCTTAAGGGCGGCGTGATTATGGACGTCACCAATGCCGAACAGGCCAAGATTGCCGAGGAAGCCGGCGCCTGCTCGGTGATGGCGCTCGAGCGCGTTCCCTCTGACATTCGCAAGGAGGGCGGCGTGGCGCGCATGGCCGCGCCTCGCGTCATCCGCGAAATCATGGACACAGTTTCCATTCCGGTGATGGCCAAGGTGCGCATCGGACACTTCGCCGAAGCCCAAGTGCTCGAAGCGCTCGAAGTCGATTACATCGACGAAAGCGAAGTGCTCACGCCCGCCGACGAAGAGCACCACGTCTGGAAACATGGATTCAAAATACCGTTCGTCTGCGGCGCGCGTAATTTGGGCGAAGCGCTGCGGCGCATTGCCGAAGGCGCGGCCATGATCCGCACCAAGGGCGAAGCGGGTTCGGGCAATATCGTGGAAGCGGTGCGGCACATGCGCACCATCGTGAGCCAGATGAAGAAGCTCACTACTTTAGGCGAGGAAGAACTGGTGCACGAGGCGAAAGAACTAGGCTCGCCATTTGAGTTAGTGGCCTGGGTAGCCAAACACGGCAAACTGCCGGTGCCGAATTTTTCCGCCGGCGGCATCGCCACTCCTGCCGACGCGTCACTGATGATGCAGCTTGGCGCCGAAGCGGTATTCGTTGGTTCCGGAATTTTCAAGTCCGAAGACCCGGCCAAGCGCGCGCGCGCCATCGTCAAGGCCACCACGCACTACAAGGACGCGAAAGTCGTGCTTGAAGCGTCCGAAGAACTCGGTGAAGCGATGAAGGGACTGGACGTGCGGCAGCTCGAAGAAAAGGATTTGCTGCAGACGCGCGGCTGGTAATTTTTCATGCCAGGCCTGAGACAGGACACGAAATGAAAATTGGCATACTCGCCATTCAAGGAGACTACGAAGCACACGCCAGAACGCTCGATCGCCTCGGCGTCGAGCACGTTTTCGTGCGTAAGCCTGAGGACCTTTCCGGGCTTTCCGGCATCATCCTGCCCGGCGGCGAAAGCACCACGCACCTGAAAGTGATGACCGAAGAAGGGCTTTTCGAGGCGCTGAAGAAATTCGCCGCGAATGGCGGCGCGTTCTTCGGCACCTGCGCCGGAACCATTCTGATGGCCCGCGAAGTCCACGGCCCCGCGCAAGCTTCTCTCGGCCTCATGGACATCTCCGTGCTCCGCAACGCCTACGGCCGCCAGCTAGCCAGCGACGTCCACGAGGGGCGCACCAAGCTGCACAAGGAACCTCTTGAAATGGTTTTCATCCGCGCGCCCATCATCGACTCCGTCGGCAGCGGCGTGGAAGTTCTTGCCGAAGATGCCGGACATCCGGTACTGGTGCAGCAGGGCAAGATGCTCGCCGCCACTTTTCACCCGGAACTCGCATCCGACACAGCCGTTCACGAGCACTTCATTCAGATGGCGCGGAACGGCAATAAAAACGGCCACTCCTCTTCCCACTAACTGGATGCTTCGCCGCGAAACCGCTAGCATCGCCGATTCGCGCATCATAGTATCTGTCCAGATATCTTCGGAGCTTTTCGCGCGCTTTTTGTCGCGCTTCAAGCGAATCCAATAACTGATGCCACGAGAAAAACCCAGTGTTTCGCGGGAAGACTACCTGAAAGTCATCTGGGAGATTGTCCAGGAGGAGCAGGTACCCATCAGCGCGCGGCTGGCGGAAGATCTCGGCGTTACGCCGCCAGCGGTAACCGCGGCGCTGAAGCGCATGGCGCGCGACGGCTACCTGCGCATCCGGCGCGGCGGCCGCATCGAACTGACTACCAAGGGCAAGGGAGCCGCGCAGCATCTGGTGCTGCGTCATCGCCTGGCGGAAAAGCTGCTCACCGACGTCATCGGTTTAAAATGGTCGCGGGCCCACGAAGAGGCGGAGCGCCTTGAGCACGGCATCTCGCCGGAAGTGGCCCATTTGCTCATGAAACGATTCGGCCGGGAAAGCCGCTGCCCGCACGGGGTGCCGCTGTTCGGAGGCATGTCGCGGCTGCGACGAAAGCACGGGGCTGTCCGCCTCTCCGACGCTGAGGTGGGAAATTCCTACGAAGTGCTGCGCGTCTACGAAAAGGACCCGAAATTTCTGGAGTTCCTCGACAATCTACACCTTCGGCCGGAAGCGCGCCTGCACGTCCACCAGCGCGAGTACGACGAAACCATGTCCATCACGGTGGACGACCATCGCAAAGGCCGCATTCATCTCGGCAAGCCGGCTACGCAACGCATCTGGGTTTCGCCCGCGTCCTGACTCATTTCACTCACCCCCAACAATTCGCAGAAACAGCGCTGGTTGCTCTGGCAACCAAATCGTTTGCTTGAATTCTTCGGCCCACGGGAGTAGCTTGGGCTTCCCGTGAGTTCCGACCCTCTTGGGCATCGTGGGCCCTGGGTTTTTCGGATCGACGAGTGACTTCCGAAGAGCAGGAATCCAAATCACCTCAACCACCTCTGCGCGCGAGCAGAGAAGGAGAATGACATGGCAACAACAATTTCCGCACCAGCGCTAGACCAGAATGTTTCGCAGTTCGTGGCAAGAACGCACAAAATGCTGATCAACGGCAAGTGGGTTGACTCCGCTTCCGGCAAAATCTTCCCCACCTATAATCCGGCCACGGGAGACACGCTTTCGCGCATTGCCGAAGGCGATAAGGAAGACATCGATCGTGCTGTAAAGGCTGCCCGCGCGGCGTTTGAAACCGGGCCGTGGTCGAGATTCACCCCGTCCGAGCGCGGCCGCGCTATCTGGAAGATCGCCGACCTGATGGAAAAGCGCCTGGAAGAATTCGCACAGCTCGAATCGCTCGACAATGGCAAGCCGCTGAAGGTCGCGCGTGTGGCAGATGTTCCGCTCGCCGCCGATCTTTTCCGCTACATGGCAGGCTGGGCCACCAAGATCGAAGGAAACACCATTCCGATTTCGTCGGGCGGCGGAAAAGCGCAATTTCTTGCCTACACCGTTCGTGAGCCGATTGGCGTCGTGGGCCAGATCATCCCCTGGAATTTCCCGCTGCTGATGGCCGCCTGGAAGCTGGGCCCGGCGCTGGCAACCGGCTGCACGGTAGTGCTCAAGCCTGCGGAACAGACTCCGCTCACCGCGCTGCTGCTCGGTGAAATTATCCAGGAAGCTGGAATTCCCGACGGCGTGGTGAACATCGTGCCGGGCTATGGCGAAACCGCCGGCGCGGCACTTGCGGCGCATCCGGACGTGGACAAGGTCGCCTTCACCGGTTCCACCGAAGTGGGCAAGCTGATCCTTCAGGCTGCTACGGGAAACTTGAAGAAAGTGTCGCTGGAGCTGGGCGGAAAATCACCAAATATTGTCCTTGGCGATGCGGATGTCGAGGCAACCATCCCCGGAGCAGCCAGCGCCATCTTCTTCAATCATGGACAGTGCTGTTGCGCCGGCTCGCGTCTCTACGTCGAGAGCGACATTTTCGACCAGGTCGTCGACGGCGTCGCGCAGCAGGCCGCCAAGATTCGCATCGGCCCCGGAATGGATCCCTCCAGCGATATGGGACCGCTCGTTTCCGAGGAACAGATGAATCGCGTGTGCGGTTATCTCGAATCAGGCTTGCAGGAGGGCGCCAAGGCCGTCACCGGCGGCTCGCGCGAAGGCAACAAAGGCTACTTCGTGAAACCAACGGTTCTGGTGAACACCAACGAAAATATGAAGGTGGTGAAGGAAGAAATTTTCGGGCCGGTGGTCACCGCGATTCCCTTCCGCAGCGTCGAAGAAATTGCCGCGAAAGCGAATAACTCCATTTACGGATTGGCCGCCGGCGTGTGGACTCGCGACATCAAGAAAGCGCACAGGCTCGCGAGCCTGCTCCGTGCCGGGACCGTGTGGGTCAATTGCTATAACGTCTTCGACGCTGCGCTTCCGTTCGGAGGCTACAAGCAGTCGGGATGGGGCCGCGAGATGGGACACGAGGTGCTGGAGCAGTACACCGAGGTGAAGGCCGTCTGCACGCCCATTTCGTAACCCAGAGTGACGCGCCGCTCTCGCGGCGCAGTTGCCTCTAAAGAAAAAGGGCCGAACCTTCGGGTTCGGCCCTTTTTCTTTTGTCCCGGATAGCGGCTCTGTTTTAGCGCCGTCATTCTGAGGGCCGTTGCGTGGCCCGAAGAATCCCTCTTCGCCTTTGCAGATTCTTCGGTTTCTGCAGAATCGGCAATCACACATCCCAGCGCGGATACGGGAACAACGTCTCTGTTAGATCTTTCCAACCAGGGTTCTGTTGCTCAATCAACGCAATTTTCTTCTTGCGAAGCCAACCCTTGATTTCCTTTTCCCTGGCAATGGCCAGCCGAATGTCGGGGAATGTTTCGAAGTAACGAGCTTCGTGACGTTGTATTTCTTCGTGAACCCATCCTGCTGTTTTTGGCGATGCGTAAGCATTCTCAGGTCAAGGTGACTCGTGACGCCCGGTGTACAAGACGCCGGACCCGCCAGCGAGGATGTAGGTGAAGCCACCCTTCATTCGCATGCTCCGAAGACTGAAACGAGCGAATAATACTCCCGAAATTGCGAACCCGGCGAAATCGGCACACGAAGAGGGATTCTTCGGGCAAGCAGCGGCCCTCAGAATGACGGCGTAAAAGATAAAAGCGATACGTTGTTGATACGTTGCCTCGGGCGCACAAGTCTTTTTCATTGTGAACACCTTCGACTGCAGGTCCCCTTTCTTGTGGCGCCGTAAGGTAGGAACGCGAGTCCTCGCACACACAGTCTCAGGCCCTACCTAGCAGAGCGCCGTCATTCTGAGCGCCGGTTTTGCGCGAAGAATCCCTCTTGAGTTTTGCTTTCTGTCAGGAGTCGCGCAAAAGACAGGACTGCCGCGGGCATGTTACCCTGACGCGACTCGTGCTCAACGCGCTGCACTACTACTGGATCACAACCAAGGGCTACCGGCTGCGTCCCTGGGCATCGCCCTACATTCAATGGCGCCTTGAAACCTTTTTCGGCAAGGAAGCAGCCGACCTGGACGCGCGCAAATTCTTCTCGCTGATGTGGCGCGAACGGGCGCGCATGAAGCGCTTCCTAGCCTGGGTCGCCGAACGCCGCAAAGCCCAAGCCCGCGCCTGGCATTGATTTCAGGGCGCGGCTCTTGTCAAGTACTTGTCCGATTATTGGCACGCCTTATTGGGACGTGAGACGTGTTTGTCTTCATGAATGAACACTCCTAATAAACTCGACCGCAGGGAGCAATGACCACATCATGATCAATATAGCGTCCGTCTGTATGTAAAGTGTCCAAAGACGAAGCGTGGTCTTGTCTTGCAGCTAGCTTGGTCTTATCCGCCGCGAACAACAATCCTACGGACTGCTCTGGTCTCGTTAACAATAGGAATCCGCAAAGAAGAGCGATTGTCGTGATCCCAAGCAGGTCCCAACGGGCCACTCCGCGTGGTAGCGGTGATTCGCCACCGGAGATTTCCGACGCAACGGGATGCATCATCCAGAGGATCGCAGGACGCATGAAGATGCCAACGATTGCGGCAGACAAAATCAGCCCTCCGAAGCGTTTTCCGAACTCAAAAGGAGGCTTGCGAGCAAGCCTGAGATTGCTTCTTCCCCAGTTGTGTGAAGGTATGTACCTGTCGGGAGCAAAAAGCAAAACGCAACCATGAAAGAGGCCCATCAGCGAAAACCCCAGAAAGCCCGTCATGAAAATCCAGTTTTCAAGCATTCCCGCCGCCTCGCTTTCTACTTTCTAATGGTTTCGGCGAGCGTACTACATCGCCGCGCTAACACTCAACGCACCGCGGTCTTCGCAAAGTCCTGGGTAACGCCAAGGCTTGGCAAACGACTAGCGAGCGAATGACTTGGCAACTTTAGCCTAATTTTCGTCATCGAATCAGTGTCCCCAAGGCACATACTCAAAGTAGGAACATGGCCAATTCTGGACTTCTGAACAAAGAGGAAAAAAACCTTCACGAAGGACGCTGGTGGGAAGCCGAGTCCAACGGCAAAGTGCATTGCTACCTGTGTCCCCGGCACTGCCACATCGGCGAAGGACAGGCGGGGTTCTGCTTCATCCGCAAGAATGAAGGCGGCAAGCTTTACAGCCTGGGCTACGCGCATCCCGCGGCGCTGCAAGTTGATCCCATTGAGAAAAAACCGCTGAACCATTTTCTTCCCGGCACGCGCGTGTTTTCCATGGGCACCGCCGGATGCAACATGGGCTGCTTCTTCTGCCAGAACTGGGACATTTCCAAATCGCGGTCCGACCATGTGCATTCTTCCTACGTTCCACCGGAGGATGTGGTGCAGCTCGCCATTCGCTACGGCTGCCCTTCCATCGCGTTCACCTACAACGAGCCGACCATCTGGGGCGAGTACGTGATCGACATTTGCGCCGCCGCGAAGGAAGCGGGAATCAATACGGTGATGGTGTCGAACGGCTACATCACCTATGACGCGTTTCACGACATCTACGACCACATCGACGCCGCCAATATCGACATCAAAGCTTTCACCGAGAACTTTTACGGCAAAGTGACGCTCACGCATCTGCAGCCGGTGCTCGAAACGCTGCAATGGCTCAAGAACGAGACCAACGTCTGGTTCGAGATGACCAACCTGATGATCCCCACGCTGAATGACGATCCCGCCGAAACGCGCAAGCTCGCCGAATGGATCATGGAGCATCTGGGCCCGGACGTGCCGCTGCACTTCACCGCGTTTCATCCGGATTTCAAGCTGCGCGACAAGCCGAAGACGCCACCCGAAACATTGCACAACGCGCGCAAGATCGCACGCGACGCTGGCCTGCACTATGTGTACGAGGGGAATATCTTCAGCGATGCCGCGAACACGTCGTGCCCGTCATGCGGCACGTTGCTGATTCGACGCTCGTGGCACGATGTGGAGGAAAACCGGCTGACGAACGGCACCTGCCCTAAGTGCGCGCTGTCCATTCCGGGACACTGGACGAATCCGCATCACGGCACTCCGGCCAAGCCCTACGATCACGCCCGTGTCGCCGAGAAGTACGATCACCTGAATCTATAGCCTGCGCCGCCCCACCGGTGCCCAAAAGATCCACTGGACAGTCGAAGCGTTTCGAGCGCTTCTGGTGAGTTCGCCGCCTTATAGTCCGTTCACAGCTTGAACACAAAGACGAACCAATAACAAAAAGGGAGGGCTTTCGCCCTCCCTTTTTGTTTCGGCCTGGGGGTGGTGTGGGGTGGGGTGGGACTACGACTTCAACAGGCCGAGAAATTGCGCCGGGTCATTGGCAAATCCAGGAAAAACTTTGTTGAGGTTGCGATCCCCGAGGTGGCCGGAGATCAGCTCGCCGAGCACGCTGCGGTAGTCGGTGGTCACGGCAAGATCGCGCCCCTGATTGAGATGTTCGGCGTCTAATCCCGGCCAGCGCGAGTAGACCTTTCCGCCTTTCACTCCGCCGCCCATCACGAACATGCAATTGGCGTGTCCATGGTCGGTGCCGCGGTTGCCATTCTCGTGCGCGGTACGGCCGAATTCGGACATGCTGACGAAGACGACGTCTCCCATGCCGTCGCCCATGTCCTGATAGAACGCGGCAATTCCCTGCCCCAGATCGCGCAGCAGGTTCGAGAGCTGGCCCTGCACGCCACCTTCGTTGACGTGATGGTCCCAGCCGCCGCTATCGAGAAAAGCGACTTCGAGGCCGACGTCCGCCTTGAACAGCTCGGCGATTTCCATGAGGCTCTGGCCGAAGCGGCTCTTGGGATACTGCGCGCTGTTTTCCGGCTCATACATGTCGGGATTGATTTTCTTGAGCTGGTCGATGGCCTCGAAGGTTTCTTGTCCCACGCCGTGAAGCGCCTGATCGACCGTCTGCGCATACATCGCTTCGAATCCGCCCTCGACCGTCTGCTGCGGCCCGTACATCTTGAACTGCTTCAGATCGGGAATGGCGAGAGCGGAAATAGGGCCTTGCAAGGTGCGCGGAAGATACGGGCCGAAGGCGACAGCGCGAAACGGCGAAGACTGATTTTCGGGCATGCTTTGCAGCGCGCGGTTGAGCCAGCCATCTTCCGTGGACTTCACACCGGGAGTGCCGGATTCCATGAAATCCTGCGCATCAAAGTGCGAGCGCGTGGGGTCGGGCGAACCAACAGCTTGTACGATGGCCAGCTCGTTGCGCTGAAAAAGCGCCTGTAAGGGAGCGAGACTCGGATGCAAGCCGAAGAAACCGTCCAGATCAATGGCCGATTCCGCGCCGCCGCGCGACGGTTCCGGAATGGCAATGGTCGGACGAATGCGATAGTAATTGGGCTCGGCGAAAGGAACCACCACATTGAGGCCATCCATGGCGCCGCGCTGAAACAGCACCACCATCTTTTTCTTGTTCGGCGCGGTGGTGGCGGCGACAGCTCGCTGCAAGAACGAAGGCAACGAAGCCATGCCCAACATGGCGATGCCGCCGTTTTTCAGGAAATATCTGCGAGAAATTGCCATATATCACTCCAACGACTGCAAAAATAAATTCTAGCGGCGCTGAAATTCAGGAGCGCCCAGCACCAGGCCGGAAATCAGTCCTGCGTTCACCTGCTTTTCCGAATCGTTCGCCTTATCGTTCATTTTGGTCTGCAATATTTGCGGATCGTCGAGGCGCTCCTGAAGCGTCGAGCGCGTCGTGTCGGCGATCTGGCCGTTCAAGAACACGTCGATGACGCGACTAAGCGCAACCGGTGCGCTCTTCGACGCATCGTCGCTGAACAAGGGCTGCAAGTCCACATTGGCCCCTCCCATATGATCGCTCGCGAGGGTCAAGGCGAAATTGAGCCGATTCAGCAGCGCCCCGGTATTCACCCATATCGATGATTTCTCCGAGTAGCCGGTGGGAGGCTCGCACTGGAAGACCGGCTCACCCATGCGTCCGATCCATTGTGTAAGCGGCAGCGAAATGGAAATGTCGGCATCGAGAATCCGCGCGGTGCTGGCAACGAGCTCAAAAGGCGTCTTCACTTTGGAGCGGTAGGCGTCGCGGGACCAGAATTCCGGCGAATAGATCATCGCGCGCAGCACACTGCCGATATCTCCCCCTGTGGACTCATATTCCTTGGTCATGCGATCCACCAGCGATTGCGGCGGCTCATCGGAGACAAAGCGCTGCGCCAGCTCGGTGGAAATGCGGCGCGCCGTGTGCGGATCGTTGGCCAGCATTTTCAGCGCATCTTCGCCGTCTTTTTCGCCCCCCGCATCGAAGGTGTGGCCCATCACCACTTTTTTCCCGGTCGCGTGAAATTCAGGACGGAACATGTATTCGGGATCGCGCCGCGGCTCGCGGATGGTCCAGCCGGTGAGGGTCTTGGCCATCTCGATCACGTCCTGCTGCGTGTACCCGGCATCAACGCCCACGGTGTGTAGTTCCATCACTTCGCGCCCGTAATTCTCATTCAATCCGCGCTCTTGCTGCTGCTTTGGCGCCCCATTCGCGCCTCCTGGAGGAAACGGCGATACGACGCGCGGAAAGCCGGCGCGCCCGGGCATCAAGCCTCCGCGGAACATTCCCTGAAAGCGGCGGCGCGCTTCCATCTGTTCACGCCAGTGCGCGAAGGCCTCGGGATCGGCGCTCTGCCAGTTGTCCAGGAAAAACAGCATCGCGGGGCTTTTCGCCGTGGCGATCAGCAGATCGGAAAATTCGCCCATAGTATGCGGGCGGATCGTGTCGCGCACATAGGCCGTAAGGTAATACCGGTCCATGCCTTTGTTCGAAAAAACGTTGAAATGGTTGAACCAGAAATCTTCCATCACCGCTTCAAGCTGCCGCTGGCTGTAAACGGCGCGATCAAGCTTGGCCATGGAAAGCTCGATCACCGGGCGGTTGGGACCAACAAGCGCGGCCAGTTGCCGCTGCGCATTGTCGATGTTGACGTTGCCGGTTGGCTGCACCGCCGCGACCGCTTCGCGCCGCTTTTCCTTCAGCTCATCCTGAGCATCTTCTTTGCTCAGCCCCTGCTGCTTGGCGGCCAGATTCGGTTGCGGATATTCTTCGAGCAAATCGCCCGTGGACTTTTTCAGCGTGGGATATTTTTCGAGCCGCGCGTTGAAGGCCGAATCGTCGAGGGAATCGGGATCGAGTTGCTGATCGATCCACTTTTCCAGGCCCATCTGGCGGATGCGTCCCACATCTCCCGGCCGCGGTCCGTAGCCCAGCCGGTTTAGCGCGTGCAGAATGGCTTCATCCTGAGTTAACTCGGTTATGGGCAGCTTGCCCTTGAATTTCTTGTCGAGCCGAACGGCGTCCTTATCCTTCTTGTGTCTGAAGGCGCTTGCGCCTGGAACCAGCACTGCTGCGGACAGGAGAGCCGCAATTGCCAAAACCACCGTGGCCGGGAATGGCCTGCAGCCCTTCTGCTTACAATGATCGCGGCCGGGATTCGGTTTGGATTGCATCGCTCTGCAAATAGAACCCAAGGAAAGCGCAAAAGTTGCTGCGCCTAAACCAAGCCCGTGCGAGCAGCGGGGGCAGCCCTAAGGCGCCGAGCTACCAGCCACTAGCGTGCAGCAGCGGCAGCGCGAAAGCCGTCAAGCGTCCACACGTCCTGGACTTCGTCATGGCGCAGAACGTAGTAATTGCCGTCATTGGCGAGAACGCGGAAATAGCTGGCCGCAGGCGAGTACCACCGGCCATCGAGTTCGGCCACCTCGAACTGGCGGCCGCGAAGAGAAAAACGAAGAGGACTTTCGTCAGCGCGATAACCGGAATAACATTCGACGCGCATCTCGCACATGGGCGCCTCCGAGAAGGAAAGAACTGTTACGCGGCTAGTGTAGCAGCTTTGCGGTGCCCGGGCGGCGAAACATCAGGGGCTTTCTTCGGGCATGCTGGTCACCAGGGGGACCCGCTGTGCCGTTTGCGCGCTTTGTGCCATTCGCGCTGCGTGCTCCGCAGCCAGGCGCTGTTCCGCTTCTAGCGTTTCGCGCACCTCCGCGTTGTACGCGGCCCCGATAAACACCACAATCGCAGTCAGGAACATCCACAAAAGCAAGCCAATCGCAGCCGCCAGCCCGCGATAGACAAAGTCGTAGGGCATCTTGCGCATGTAAAAGCTGAAAATGATATCCGCCGCCCACCAGAAGATGGTCGAAACCGTGGCGCCCGGAACGAGGCTGCGCCAACCGGGATGCCCCGGCCTACCGATGCGGTACAGCAGGATCAACGTTCCCATGGCGAGAAAGAAGACCACCGCGGCATAGAATACGAGTTCGACCACGCGGCTCACTGAGACCGACCCCGTTTCCAGCATCAACCAATCGCGAGTCTGCTTGCCATAAACCGTGAGGCCCACTACCAGCAGCATGGGAAAGATGGTGATGCACAGCAATCCCAGCGCGCGCCCTTGCCGCCGCAGATAGCTTGGGTGCATAAGATCGCCTTCGATGATTCGAAAACCCTCAATGTAGCCGGACATGACCTGCGTGCCGGCCAGAAGAGTTCCAATCAGGCCGCCCAACATCCAGCGCCACGGACGAGCGATGCGGCGGACAAAGTACGCGGCGATAACCGTCATACTGCCTGGGGGAAGTATCAGACTCAGGCGGTCGGGAATTTCGCGAAGGGCGTCGACAAAATGCGACGTGATTGCCAGGAAACCAAGCGAAAATAATAGTAACGGAAAAAACGCCAGAAACATGTTGAAAGCAATGGCCTGGCAAAGAACAAGACAGTCCGGAAAAATCCGGGTGCATGAGCGAACCAGATGTCTGCAGGTTCTCTCGATCTGCATGGGGCGATTATACGGGTATTAACACATATCCCCGCTGTCCTTTGTTGGCCACCGCTCTCCCCGTTCTATTGCCGGATTGCACATGGGAGGTTAAACTGCGACCGGCCCCGATTCATAAAACGGATAACTAAGACATTTAGTTACACGGGAGAGCAGTGGATGCCGTCTGACGATAAAGCTGTCGCGAGCCGCAGCGAAGAGGTGCTCCGTAAGCACAAGGAGTATTTGTGGCCCGCGGTGGCGAACTATTTTCAGCATCCTCTGGTGGCTGACCATGGCTCCATGCAGTACCTGTGGGATATTGAAGGCAACAAGTACCTCGATTTTTTCGGCGGCATCGTTACCATTGGTGTGGGTCACTGCAACCCCCAAGTCACCTCCAAGATCAAAGCACAGGTCGATAAGCTACAGCACACCTCCACGCTATTTCCAAACGAAGCCATCGTTGCTCTCGCTGAGAAGCTGGCGCAGATCACTCCCGGCAAACTGCAGAAGACTTTTTTCACCAGTTCCGGCACCGAGGCGAACGAAGCCGCGCTTCTGCTGGCGCGAATGGCCGGACCAAGCTACGACATTGTGGCGCTTCGGCACGCCTATTCGGGCGGATCGTCGTTAGCCAAAAGCGTGACGGCGCAAGCACCCTGGCGCAAAAGCGGAGTGATCAGCGTGGGCGTGGCGCATGCGGTGAACCCTTACTGCTATCGCTGTCCGCTGCACCTGAAGTATCCGGAATGCGGCGTGGCGTGCGCCTACGACGTTGAAAATTTGATTCAAACCGCAACCAGCGGATCGATTGCGGCCTTTATAGCCGAGCCAATTCAGGGAGTGGGCGGTTTCATTACGCCCCCGCCCGAATATTTTAAGATCGTCTACCGCATTGTGAAGAATTACGGTGGCGCATTCATCGCGGACGAAGTGCAGACCGGATTCGGGCGCACCGGACGCAAATGGTTCGGCATCGAGCAGTGGGAAGTGGTGCCGGACATGATCACCTGTGCCAAGAGTATGGGCAACGGCGTGCCGGTAGGCGCAACGATTACCACCACTCAGCTTGCAGACAAATTTCAGGGACTGACGATCTCGACCTTTGGCGGCAACCCCGTCACGTCCGTTGCAGCGAGCGCGGTGATCGAAGTGATCGAGGAAGAAAATCTTCTCGAGAACACCTACGTTGTGGGCGGCTATTTCCGCAAAAGGCTGGAAGAGCTGCAGGCGAAGTATCCGTTAATCGGCGAAGTGCGCGGCATGGGCATGATGCAGGGCCTGGAACTAGTGCGTGACCGCCAGACCAAGGAACCTGCGCCGGCCGAGGCCACCCAACTTATGGAGCGCGCGCGGGCGAATGGGCTGCTGATCGGCAAGGGTGGTCTGTATGGAAACGTGATTCGCATGGCGCCGCCGATGAATATTTCGAAAGCGGATGTCGATGAAGGAATCCGGTTGCTCGACAAGTCGTTCAGCGAGGTTCGGACATAGCCCAAAACCAGCGAAGTGCGGGCTTAGTTTCAAAACGCCATTGAGCTATTCCGGCCCGCAGCCACGTTCAGAGAAGATCCGTACTTCTTTTTGCAAGCCTCCATGCGAATTCTAAACCCCAAACACGCTCTGAGATTGGCCTTCGCTTGTGTTGCGTTGCTTATCTGCGTGGACGCCCGCGGAGCGGACAAATTTCGCTGGAAAGCGGTCACCGAGGGCCAAATAAAAATCGATAACAAGATTCCGCTGACCTGGAACATCTATCAGCCGGACAAGAAGAAGGACGCGAATCTGGTGCTGGTGCTGCTGGGACACCGCTGGCTGCTGCTCGACACCAAGGCCAAGATGGTTTACCAGGTGCCTCTTACGGCGTTAAAAGCTGACGGCAAGGATTACGAGACGGATGACCTCGCGCAAGCCGGTACCGTTGTCCCCAGCACGGATTGGTCGGACCGCGACGTCGGCCCGGCCGAAGACATCCATGTGACGCTTGGCGATTACGGAAGAACCCTTGAAGTGGAATTGCCACACCTGATGGACCTGCGCCGGGGAATCTACTAGGAGTTTTTCTTCCATGCGCGCCGCAGACCGCTAGTCGGTCGGTCGCGATTGCAGGCTGCGCCAGCCCATCCAGGCAACGGTCGCAAGCATACCCATCCAGCCGATGACCCGCACCACGTGGGCGATCTGCGTATCGTGATCCAGCAAGCCGAATTTCGTGAACAGATAATTCCAGTCGTGAATCACGTTGTCCGTTTCGCCGACGGTGAGAAGCGGCAGTTCCTGTGCGCGGGCGTCCGCCATGTAGACCGAAATCGGCAAAAACTGCTCGAAGAAGAAAAACACGCAGAAGGCGACACCCTGCACCTGCCGATGAAACATGAAGTACGAGGCCAGCATTAGCGGAACACCGAGTTGCAACAGCGTCCCGCCCGCAACAGCAACGGTCAAACCGAAGAAGCGAAAAAGGAGATGTCCTCCTTCGTGAATGGGAATGAAGACGAGATCCATATATTGCGGAAAGCCCGAACCCCGAGTCTCCTGTAGAAGAAAGACGACGTAAAAGGCGAGAGCAATGAAAAATACCGGACGCGAAACAGGCTCCCAGTTTTCTTCAAGCGCCCCAAGAAACGGCAGCCGTTCGACCCAGGATCCGGGGAAATACATGTTTCGAAAGTAGCAGAGGACGACGACACGAAGTCGGTGAGGGCGGCCAGATGTTCGATCCGCGCAACTGCTGATTCTGTGTCACGTCTCACCTGCCGCCTAACCGATCGCGCTTAGCGGAGCGCCGCAGGCGCGCCCTTCAGCATGCCCGCGCTGTTAGCGCGTCGATCTCCGACAAATCCTCCGGCGTAAGCTTCCAAACGACAGCCTTTACGTTTTGCTCAAGCTGCTCCGGCTTCGTCGCGCCGGCAATGATGCTCGAATTCACCGGATTCGCCGCCAGCCAACTGAAGGCAAGCTCCAGCAAGGTGTGCCCACGCTTCTTGCAGAAATCCGCCAGCTTTTCGACAATGGCGAAATTCTTGTCGGTGGTAAAACGATGGGCGAAGCGGGCCGTCTCAAGCCGCGTTCCTTGCGACAATTTGCCGCGCTTGTGTTTTCCGGTGAGCATCCCCGAAGCCAACGGAAAATACGGCAGCAGGCCCAGCCCGAATTTCTTCATCGCCGGGATCAATTCCTTTTCAGGAGCGCGCGCCAGCAGGCTGTATTCGTCCTGACACGAAATGAAATGGTTCAGGTTGTGCTGCCGCGAAATCCATTCCGCGTCGACGACTTTCCACGCCGGATGATTCGATATCCCGATGTAGCGCACTTTTCCCTGCTTGATGAGATCGTCGAGAGCGCGCAGCGTCTCTTCCATGGGCGTCAGCGGGTCCGCCTGGTGCAGTTGGTATAAGTCGATCCAATCGGTTTTCAGCCGGCGCAGGCTCGCCTCCAACGCCGAGAAAATGTAGCGGCGCGAGGCGCCCTTAAGCGTTTCGGCTTCGTCCATGGCCATTCCAAACTTCGTGGCCACGATAATGTCCTTGCGGCGGTCTCCGAGAATCTGCCCCATCATGGTTTCCGAGCCGCCGCGATTGCCGTACAGATCCGCGGTATCGAACAGTGTAATGCCCAACTCGATCGCCTTGTCGATCACTTTCCGCGACGCTTCCAAATCGATAAATTGGCCGAAGTTGTTGCAGCCCAGCCCTACTAGAGAAACCACCAAGCCTGAATTGCCGAGATTCCGCTTTTCCATCCGCCTGTCCTTAATGAAGTTCGATGCGTGAATAAAGTTCGGTGCGTTCCTCTTCTTGCGTTCCGCAGCGACGCTATGCCACCTTCAGCACAATCTTCCCAAACTGCTCGCGATTCTCCAATCGCTCCTGCGCGGCGGCCGCTTCTTGTAATGGCAGCACCGAATCCACCACCGGCTTGAGCTTTCCTTGCCGCACCAGTTCAATTACATCGAACAGTTCGGCCTTGCCTCCCATGTAGGTTCCGAGGATCGAGATGTTGCGCGAAAAAAGATAGCGAATGTCGATTTTGCCATCGTATCCAGTGGTGGCGCCGCAGGTGACTAGCCGCCCGCCAATCGCCAGGCTCCGGATGCTCTGCTCCCATGTTGCTTGCCCCACATGCTCGAACACAACATCCACTCCCCGCCGGTTCGTAATCCGCTTCACCTCATCGGCAATATTCTGCTTCGAGTGCAGAATCAATTCATCGGCTCCCAGCTCCTTGGCTTTCGCCAGCTTCGCTTCCGATCCCGCCGTTGCGATCACTCGCGCGCCAGTCACTTTGGCGATCTGAATTGCCGCGCTCCCCACGCCGCTTCCGGCGCCTAAGATCAAAACATCTTCCGAAGGCTTGAGCTGTGCGCGTGTAATCAGCATGTGCCAAGCCGTCAGAAACACGAGCGGCACTGCCGCGGCTTCCTCGAAAGAAAGCATAGCGGGCATCGGCATCGCGTTTACCGCGGGCGCCTTCACGTACTCGGCGTACCCGCCATCGTACATGTACCCGAGCAGCGTGTATTTCCTGCACTGATTGTCGTTGCCCGAAAGGCATTGCTCGCAGTGGCCGCAGGAAACGCCCGGCGCCAGCATCACTCGCTCGCCAACGTGCAGGTTGGTCATGTCGCCGCCAATCTTCGCCACTTCGCCCGCAATGTCGCAGCCGCCGATGTGCGGCAGCGGGATCGTTACTCCTGGCATCCCCTTCCGTACCCAAATGTCCAAATGATTGAGCGCGCACGCTCTCACGCGCACCAACACTTCGTTTGATCCAATGCTCGGCTCTGGCACGTCCGTGTAGCGCAGCACCTCCGTTCCTCCATGCTGCGAAAATATGACCGCCTTCATTCTCGCCTCCGTCCTATAAAAATCCGGAACCGCGAAATTACCATCCGGGTCCCAAGTCTGTCCACCGAAGCGCTTCGTTGTTCGCGAGAATGCTGGGAAACTCGGCTATCATGTCGCCATAATTCATCGCTTTTAAAAAAAGGAGAATGCACATGGTCCAATTGATCGTCCTTTATAAAAATCCCAAAGATACCGCCGCTTTCGACAAGGCATATTTCGACGTGCACGTACCTCTGGCGAAGAAGATCCCTGGGGTCAGAAAATACGAAGTGAGCCGTGGCCCCATCTCCAGTCCCACGGGCAAGTCGGACGTCCATCTCGCGGCCCTCTTGGAATTCGACGATACCGCCTCCCTGCAAAAAGCCTTCGCCAGTCCCGAAGGGCAAGCGGCCGCCGCACATGCACAATCGTTGGCGTCGCTCGAAATGCTCTTCTTCGAGGTCCGGGAGGTCTAAGAGGAGCTGCCAAATGTGGCCACAGCGCATCAAGCAGCCGATTGACACTCTCCGGGCGCGGACGTAACCTTATAATTAACTGGCTGTAATTGGCTTGATTCTATGGACCTATTCGAAGAGATCGTGCGCATGCGAAAAGCAGGCCAGCGGGCCGCTCTCGCCACAATTGTCCACACCAATGGCTCCATCCCCAGCTACGAAAGCTCGCGCATGCTGGTCCGTGAGGACGGCTCGATTTCCGGCACCATCGGCGGGGGTTGCGTCGAAGCCGAAGTCTGGGCGGCGGCAAAAGAAGTCATTCAAGCCGAGCAGCCGCGCAAAATGGCTTTCAACCTGAATCATGACGCCGCCTACGACGCCGGCCTGATCTGCGGCGGTACTCTGGAGATTTTCGTGGAACCGATTCTGCCTCCGCCTGTTCTTTATCTCTTTGGCGGAGGTCACGTATCCACTGCCGTAGCACGCGTTGCTGCGCCCGCCGGCTTCCTCATCGGCATCATCGATGACCGCGAAGCCTTCGCCAACAAAGAGCGCTTCCCTATGGCGAACGAGCTATACACCACCTACGAAGAGGCCTTCGAGAAGCTTCAGCCCAATTCATCGAGCTACCTGGTGATCGTCACCCGGGGCCATAAGGACGATATGCGCGTGCTCGCCTGGGCGGTCAACACCAACGCCCGCTACATTGGCATGATCGGCAGCAAGCGCAAAGTAATCTCAGTCTACAAAGCCCTCGAAAAAGAAGGCTACGCGCCCGAGAAATTCGAGCACGTCTACGCGCCGGTGGGGCTTGAAATTGGCGCGCTCACTCCGGAAGAGATCGCCGTAAGCATCGCCGCCGAACTCATCGCCGTGCGGCGCAACGCCGCGCAAGGCCTGCAGCACAAAGCGATGAAACTCGTCGAAGCCGCCGCTCTCGCGCATACGGACTGATCGACCCACTGATGCTTGCTGCCGCAATTCTCTCCGCGGGCGAATCCCGCCGGATGGGATCTCCCAAAGCTCTTCTTCCCTACCGTGGCCGCACCTTCCTCGAACATTTGGTCGAGGTCACCACGCACCCACGCGTCGGCGTTCACAAAATTGTTCTCGGCGCCGGAGCGCAAAGCATTCGCGAGAAGCTGGGGCTTGATCCCGCAACCGTGGTCGTCAATGAAAATTGGCAACAGGGCCAGCTATCTTCTATCCAGGCCGCCGTCCGCAGCCTGGCGCTGGGCGAAACGGAAGGGCTCATTCTCTGCCCCGTGGACCATCCGCTGGTCTCCGCCGAACTGGTCGCGCGGCTCATCGCCGCATTCGATGAAAGCGGAAAATTAATCGTCCTGCCAACTTACAAGGGCAAGCGTGGCCATCCACTGCTTTTTCGCGCGAACCTTTACGAGGAAATACTCGCTGCATCGCCCGAGGTCGGCGCGCGTCAGGTTGTTTGGAATCATGCCGCGGACTTACTGGAAGTTCCCACCGATGAAGAAGGGATCACTCTGAATCTGAATAACCCGGATGCCTTGAAAAAGGCCCTGGAAAAAACCAGTTAGTGCAGCGCGCTTAAAAATTCGCGCTCAACTTATAAGCGTCAGCCGATTTTCGCCGCGAGCGCTTTCAGCGCATCGCCACAAAGCTGCGCGGCGTGAAATGTAGCGGCGGGAAGACCACCGAGAGCAGCAGAAATCTCCTCGGGTGTGACCGACTTCAGATCGCGCACATTCTTCCCTTTCAGAAGTTCTGTTAGTACTGAACTTGTCGCAATCGCCGCCACACATCCTTGTGTTTTGAAGCGAGCCTCGGAAATTTCCTGGCCATCGATGCGCACCGACAGCCGTAGCACGTCTCCACAAACTGGATTCGTCACTTCCACAGTCGCGCTCGCGTCCGGCAAATCTCCCACGTTTCGCGGGCTTTTGAAATGGTCCAGGATTGCCTGGTTGAACATATCAGCCAGTATAAAGTCTCTGGAAATTGTTGACTATCGTACCTTCAACCTGTCTCAAAATGACTCGCGCCCGCCCCGCATTCTTCTTGAATCTCGTTGACAGCCGGAGGCTTACGACGTTAACTTATCCATGCGAGCCAGTCCAGCCACTGCTCACTCGTCAGGGCGCGAGAGAGCTGTTCCCTTTAACCGCCTACCGACAATCAGGAGAGAAAATGCAGACGCGACGATTCGGATACCTCCTAACCCTCGTTCTTGCCGCGACCTTCTGCTCTACCGCGGCGTTCGCACAGGATGGAAAACTAAAAGTAAAGGTAACTCCGAAACAGGCATACGTATTCGTAGACGGCAAAGCCATTCGTGATGGGAGCCAATCCATATCCCTGCCTCCCGGCAAGCACACTGTCGTGGTTGTGAACTATGGATACAAAATGGAGACGCGCGACGTCAACATTGACGCCGGGAAGTCGACGCCCCTCGATGTCACGCTGCAGGCTTACGGCGGCAACGTAGCCGGGCCTTTTGGCGACGTGCTCCTTGAGGGCGATTCCAGGGCTGCGGTTCTATCCAACGGAACGAAACCAGAATACTTCGTCGGGCATGTGGATGAAATGAATAACGATTTCATCTGGCATCAGAATTTGCTGATGCCGCCCGGTACACACCACCTGACCGTCACTCATGAGGGCAAGACGATCTGGTCGGGCGATGTGAAAGTTGAAGCGAACAAGAAGACCGTCATCTATCTGAACAAGGAAGGCAAGATGAAGACGGTCGACTGGCCCCGTGGCGAAAAGCTGAAGGATGTGGCGCGATTCAAGGTGGGAACTGCCAGCGCTCAGATAGCGGTCGCACCGGTCACGGGCAACTTCAACGTTTCGGCTGCCAACATCAATTGCGGCCAGACCTCCACGCTGAATTGGACCAGCACCGACGCGGTGGATGCGAACATCAGCGGCATCGGCGCCGTGCAGCCCAGCGGGAACCAGTCCGTTGAGCCGCACGCCACTACCATTTACGACTACTCTGCGACCGGCCCTGGCGGCAGCGTCAAAGGCACCGGCACAGTGAACGTCAACACCACCGTGCAAGCCAGCCTGAACGCGAATCCGACCGACCTGAAATACCGTCAGATTGGTGACAAGGTTCTCACGCAGGATTCTTCCACGTTGACCTGGAATACCTCAAACGCCAGCACCGTGACACTGCAAGGCCCTGAGCTTCCGGGCGGCAACGTACAGCCCAGCGGTTCGGAAACGGTGAAGCCCAAGCCCAACGACACGACGCAAGTGCCTGAAGGCCAACCCGCGCGCACCATCGACGAGAACAAGCAGTACACCCTGAACGCCACCAACGTTTGCGGCGGCAGCTCCACTCAAACCGCTTCGCTGCACATCACCGGAACCGTTGAACCGATTCCAACCGTCACCCTGCAGAGCATCTTCTATCCCACCGACTATCCGGACAAGAAGCACCCCGACGTCGGCTTGGTGAAGAGCCAGCAACTTGAACTCGCCACCACTGCGGCGGGTTTCAAGAAGTATCTCGAGTACGATCCCGATGCCAAGCTGTCTGTCGAGGCTTATGCGGACGTTCGCGGATCAAAGCCCTTCAACCAGGACCTCAGCGAACGCCGTGTCGAGCGCATCAAGCAGTACCTCGTCGATCAGGGCGTCGCTGCGGATAAGGTTGAGACCGCGGCATACGGCAAGGATCGGCCCATGCCTCAGGAAGATGTGGTTAACCTCGAAGGCATGAATCCGCAAATGCCGCCGGCCAAGCGTTTCAAGACCAAGACCGCCAAGCATAACGATTGGCTGGCTTATAACCGCCGCGCGGACATCATCCTGCAGCCTTCCGGGAAGAAGTCCACGCAGTACTTCCCGCACGGCGCCGATGATTCGCAAATCATCTGGCAGGTTCCGAAGCCGCAGCTTAAGAAGGTGCAAGCGGCGCAATAGTCAGGAACAAGGCTCAAAGCGATAAGAGCGCGCCGGTGCCGTTCGTGGCCGGCGCGCTCTTTTATTTGCAGCGTTTGACGATCACGCCGTCGCGGTTTGCGCGCTTTGCCCGAATGCATATCCGGACCCGCCCGCCTTCTTTAATGCTTCCTGCACTTCCGCGATGCTCAAGAGCGGCGTGGTCTTTATGTTCTTGCACGCTCCTCCGCCGGCGATAGCCATGGCAAAAGCGGCGGCGGAGACTTGGTCCGGCATCTCTGAAATCAGAATCACGTCGTAATCGCCGAACGCCGCCCATCCGTTCACAACTTTTCCGCCAAGCTTTTCGACGACCGCGCGTACGACTTCGAAACGGTTCTGGGGATTTTCGATCAACGATTGCCAGGCCTGTTGGGTGTAGGAGACCTGGGTGAGAAAGAGTGGCATTTCGATTCTCCTTTTAGGTCTGCAGTGAGGGGCCGTGCGGCGAATGCTCACACGCCGCGGCGCTAGCGTCAAGCGCCGACCCCATGAGGATCGCTATGTCGACGCAGTGTTCTTCCCACGAGCTTTCCATGTATCGGATGACGACGCCCCCTCTGACTGCTCGCCCTGATTCTGAGCGCAACGAATGTCGCTCTTCGCGTTTTCCGTTGTTGGTTTTTGCGCCGTCATGCTGAGAGGCTGTGACTTTTTTGATTTCGCGCGAAAATCGATTCTGAAAAGAATCGAGTTGCGCGACAAAATTCGCGTTTCTCGGATAACGTCACACGCTCTGAGCGCAGCGAAGCATCCCTCTTCGGTTCTGATTTTTCTTCGATTTACGCTTGTCATCCCGAGCGCAGCCGAGGATCCGCATTTGTTTTGCAGTTCACTTGTACCGGCCAGAAAGTTCCGCGCCACCTCGTTTTTCCGGTGCCATCATGCTGAACGCGGCGAAGGTCTCTCTGTCGCGAAGCCCTCCGCCCAGCTCCGTAGGAGCGGAATAGTGTAGCCCAGCGCGAGAGGTGCGCGGTATTTGCGCGCCGGAAGCGCTGGGAATTGATTGGCGCGCAGCGCCCTACCGCTCGCGGCGTCCTTCCCGCGAGCTTTCCATGTAAGGACTACAACGACACTACGCGCCGAATCCTGAACCCAGCCAGGAATCTCTCTGTGGCTCCCTACAAATCTTTAACTCGCCCATCCAACCTCGCGTATTCTTCCGGTATCATCGGTGATCTACAGAAAGAGGTTCCGCAAAATGGCCAAGGCGAAAGAGCTCACCGTCACCATCGAAGATAAACCGGGCTCGCTCGGAAAATGCTTTCGCACGCTCGCCGCGCGCGGCGTAAACATCCTGGGTTTCCAGTCTTACGTTGAGGAAGGCGAGAGTCTCTCCCGTTTCCTGGTGAACGACGTACCCACCGCTAAGGCGGTGCTGGGCGAACTGCAGATGATCTTCGAAGTCACCGACGTGGCCATCGTCAGGGTGCCAAACCGCCCCGGCGAATTGGGACTGGCAGCTTCGCGGCTCGGCGAAGCAAAGGTCAACATCGACTACTCTTACTGCGGCGTTGATCCGGATTCGTCAATGATCATCCTGGTTTTCGGTGTCGATAGCCTGACAAAAGCTGCCACGGTACTCGACGAGTTCGAGGCTGCGGAATCTGCCTCGCGCCTTTCTTCCTAGCACCTATTTATGAGAATCGTTTCGCTGGCGCCCAGCGTCACTTCCATCCTGCTTGCCATTGGCGCGCGAAAAGAACTCGTTGGCGTCACAAAGTGGTGCAAGGAAATCGCTGACATTGGCTCCCGCCCACAAGTCGGCGACTGCTGGAAGCTCGATATCCGCCCAATAATGCGCCTTAAGCCATCCCTGCTGATTGGCTCCGTGCCGTTTGCAACTCAAACCGTGGCCACGATTCTGGAGCAGCCTGTAGCCTTTCTCGCCTTGAACCCACGCTCGCTGACTGACATCGAAGCCAACATTCGCCTGCTCGGAGAAATCACAGGAAAAGAAACTCGCGCCAGTAAGTTGATCGGCGAAATGCGGGCAGGCTTCGCCGCCATCAAGCGGCAAACGCGCGCGTTGGGCAGAACGCGAAAGCTTCGCGTGTATTGCGAAGCGTGGCCGAACCCTCGCATCAGTTCCCCGCCCTGGGTCTCCGAAATCATTCAACTCGCAGGTGGCGTTCCTGCCCTTCCCGCCGGGCAGCGCATCGAAGATGACAAAGTTGCCCGCGCCAAACCCGACCTGATCGTACTTGCCTGGACCGCAACCGGTGACCGCGCCAGGCCCCAAACCGCGTTGCGCAATCCGCTCTGGAAAAGCGTTCCAGCAGTAAAGTCCGGCCGGATTGTCGTCATTCTTGACGAACTCCTTAACACTCCCGGCCCCCCTCTACTGAAAGGCGCCTCAGCACTTTTACAAGCCATGTATCCTGGCCTCTCCAAGTGAAAGGTTCTCTGATGCTGACCGTCGTCGCGGCAATCATCGAGCACGAAGGTAAGCTCCTGGTCTGCCAGCGCAAACGAGGACGCAACTTCGAGCTGATGTGGGAATTTCCAGGTGGAAAAGTTGAGTCCGGCGAAACTCCCCAGGCTGCGCTCGCTCGCGAACTCCAGGAAGAATTAGGCGTTCACGCCGACATCGGCGCGGAAATCTATCGCACGCGCCATCAGTACAAGGAGTTGCCGCAGGCATTCGAATTGATCTTCCTATCGGCAACCATCGCCGATCCTGACCAGGTCACGAATTTGGAATTTGAAAGCATCGAATGGCGCACGCCCGACTCACTCCTCAAGTTGAACTTCCTTTCAGCCGATCGGGAACTGGTTCGCCAATTAGCTACCGGACATTTGCGCGGGAACGGTTCCGCATCCTGAGCAGACTCCGTTGCCAATGTGTATATAATGGAAATCGGCTTCCTTATCCTGAAACGCAGGCTGAAACGCGCTGGTTGAAACGTGTAGTCTGAAACGTTGTTCGGGCCCAAAACGTCGAATCAGCAGTAATTCTTCGCCCGGAGTGAGACCATGTGGACGAAATCTCTCATTGCCCTAGCCGCATCCGCCGTTATTAGCCCTGTCCTCTTCGCCCAAGCGCAGCAATCGCAGAATCCGGTCCAGCTACCGGACGGTGACGGCAAAGAAATCGTCCAAGCCGTCTGCACCAAGTGCCATACGCTCGATCGCATCGCCGCCTCCGGCTACACGCACGATGGCTGGCAGTTGATGGTCAACCAGATGATTTCCAATGGCGCGAAGCTCACGCCGGACAAGATGCCCACCGTCGTCGATTACCTGGCCAAGAGCTTCCCCGAAAAGCCCATGCCCGCCGCGGTCGTGCTTCCGGGAAACGTGGAGGCCACCATTAAGGAATGGACTGTGCCCACCCCAGGTTCGCGCCCGCACGATCCTTACTACGCGCCCGACGGCATGGTCTGGTACACGGGCAATGCCTCGAACCTTCTTGGACGCTTCGATCCCAAGACTAACGAATTCAAGGAGTATCACCTGAAGACGCCGCACTCGGGCCCGCACGGCCTCGTCTCCGACAAAGACGGCAACATTTGGTTCACCGCGAACCAGGCGGGCTACGTAGGTAAGCTCGATCCCAACACCGGCGACGTCGTTGAGTACAAGATGCCCGATCCCGACGCGACCGATCCGCACACGCCGGTTTTCGATCATGACGGCGTTCTCTGGTTCACGCTGCAAAGCGCCGACATGATCGGCCGCCTGAATCCAAAAACCGGCGCGATCAAGCTGGTGAAGGTTCCCACCAACCGCGCCAACCCTTACGGCATGGTTGTCGATTCCAAGGGCACCGTTTATTTCGATGAGTTCGGCAGCAACAAGCTCGCCAGCATCGACTCCGCCACTATGGAAATCCGCGAGTTCGTTCTGCCCGATGCCGCCGCTCGTCCTCGCCGCATCGCCATCACCAGCGACGACGTGCTCTGGTACACCGATTTCGCCTCCGGACATCTCGGCCGTTTCGATCCCAAAACCGGCAAAGCCACTGAATGGACTTCTCCCGGCGGCCCCAAGTCGCGTCCCTACGGCATGACAGTGATCAACGATATTGTTTGGTATAGCGAATCCGGCACGCGCCCCAACACCGTCGTCCGCTTCGATCCCACCACCGAAAAATTTCAGACCTGGGTGATTCCTTCGGGCGGTGGTGTCGTGCGCAACATGGTTCACACTCCTGACGGCAATCTCTGGCTGGCCTGCAGCGGCGTGAATGGCATTGCCGAAGTGCTGGTGAAAAATCCCGGCAAAACAGCGGGATTCTAGTCAAAGCATCGCAAACCGGTTCCGATTCACGCCACGGGCTTGTCCCCCTGGTGTACGCCGATCAGTAACCATCTCCCCGTAACCGCTGGTCCCACCCTGTCCTTCCGGTCAGTTGTACTCGCGTACTGTCTCTCGTAAGTTGGCATTCCCCGGTCCGTTTCACTTTTCAATCACAGGTAGCGGCTGAATCGCGTTGCCCAACTCCGAGGCCAATAATGCACACGTGTGCTCGCAAACTGTTTATTCGTCTTACTGTACCGTTTTGTTTTCTTTTCCTGTGTGTCGCTCCGGCTCACGCCGCCCTGTCGGCAAGCCCAAACTCCGTGGATTTCGGCAATCTGCGCATGGGCAGAACTACATCCGTTCCCGTTACGTTGACCAATGATGCGAACGGCCATGCCTTCACAATCGTCTCTATCACCACTTCAACCTCGCAATTTACTGTTTCTGGAGTTTCCGTTCCGGCCACCATAGCCCCCGGCGCGAGCCTCACTGTCAACCTGACCTTCGCGCCCAACGCCGTTACCAACTTCTTCGATACTCTCAGCTTCACCACCTATTACGGCTGGACGATCAGCGTCCCCTTGAGTGGCGTCGGAGTCCAGTCGTGGACTCGTCGCGGCACCAGCACCTCGAGCGGTAGCACTCAATCGAGCGGCGCTTCCTCATCCTCCCAGTCTTCTCCTGCACCTGCTTCCGGCCAACTGACCGTGAGCCCCTCACTCAACTTTGGCACCGTCCCCGTAGGCGCCACCGGTCAGCAGGTCTTCAATATCACCGATTCAGGCAGCGCCACCGTGACTGTCTCGAACATTGCCCTGGCTGGCCCCAATCTCTCGTTTACTGGCCTTTGGGTTGGTCTCGTGCTCTCGCCCGGACAGACGATTTCCGTTACCGCATCCTACTCGCCAAGTTCCGCCGGAAATGCCAGCGGCACGGTTACCATATCGAGCGACGCCGCCAACTCTCCATCGACATTGTCCTGGAGCGCCTCAACTGCAACTGCTCCCGCTCCCGCTGCGGCAACTCCTACCGTGGACCTCTCCTGGACCGCGAGTAGTTCGGACGGCGTCACTGGATACAACGTCTATCGCGGAACCGTTTCCGGAGGCCCGTACAATCTGATTACCTCGAGCCCTGTCGCCGCCACCGCCTTTCTGGACTCCGCT